>NZ_JBJGZK010000007.1:0-191463 GCF_054050475.1 Geodermatophilus sp. SYSU D00525 | reverse complement strand
CGCGGCGGGCCCGGCCGCCCCGCCCGGCCGGCCCCCGCGGGGGGCGCCCCCCCCCCGCGGGCGGGCGCGCCCCCGCGCCCCCCCCCCCCCCCGCCGGGACCGGCCGGTCCGCCGCGGCGAGCAGCGGCTGGACCGGGAGGGGCTGCGTGGGGCGTGGGTCGGTCAGGGACTCGGCGGCCGGCCGCGGCAGGGGCCGCACCGGGTCGGCCCCGGTGAGCGGGCCGTCGAGTTCCAGGACACCGGCGAGGCCGGCCTCGGCCACCTGGCGGCGGGTGGCCGCGGGGGCCCCGACCACCCGGCACCGCCGGCCGGCGGCGGTGAGGGTGTCGCTGAAGCCGGCGAGGGTCCGCAGCGCGGCGCGGTCCAGGAAGCGGGCGCCGGCCACGTCGACGACGACGCTGGGGGTGCCGTGCTCCGCGGCGCGGGTCAGGCCCGCGGCCAGCCGGGGGAGGGTCGGGCGGCAGGCGTCGCCGGTCAGCCGGACGACGACCTGGTCCGGTGCGGGCACGACGGCGACGGAGAGGTGCACGGGGGCTCCCGGGGGGAGGACGCGGCGCCGCTGGTTCGGGTGCCGTCGGTGACGCTAGTGCGGCTGACCGTCACCGGCAACGGGGAGTGTCCGTCCCACGACTTTCCGTCCACAGTCGTCCGTAACACCCGCGCGGCTGTGTTGCGCCCCCGGCTCGTCGGGAGGCCGCCCGGGACGGCACCATGGGGGCGTGGACGCCGAGGACTTCACGCAGATCCGGGACGCGGTGCGCCAGCTGGTGCGGGAGGTGGTCGTCCCGCGCGAGGAGGAGATCGACCTCGACGACCGCATCCCCGAGGAGCTGCGCGCTGCAGCGGCGGAGATGGGCCTGTTCGGCTACGCGCTGCCCGAGGAGTACGGCGGCCTGGGCGTCTCCATGAGCGAGGACGTCGAGCTCGCCTTCGAGTTCGGCTACACGACGCCGGCCTTCCGGTCCCTGTTCGGCACGAACAACGGCATCGCCGGGCAGGTGATCGCGAAGTTCGGCAGCGACGAGCAGAAGAAGGCGTACCTGCCGCGGCTGGCCGCCGGTGAGCTGATCGGCTCCTTCGCGCTCACCGAGGCCGAGGCCGGCTCGGACCCGGCGGGCCTGCGCACCAGCGCCCGCCGCGACGGCGACGGCTGGGTGCTCAACGGCGCCAAGCGGTACATCACCAACGCGCCGCTGGCCGACCTGTTCGTCGTCTTCGCCCGGACCGACCCGGAGGAGAAGGGCGGCCGGGGGATCTCCAGCTTCGTCGTCGACGCCGAGGCGCCCGGCGTCACGCTCGGCCCCAGGGACAAGAAGATGGGCCAGTCGGGGGCGTGGACCTCGGAGGTCTTCCTCGACGACGTCCACGTGCCGGCCGACGCGCTGATCGGCGAGGAGGGGCGCGGCTACTCCAAGGCGCTCACCGTGCTGTCCCGCGGCCGGCTGCACATCGCGGCGCTGTGCGTCGGCATGGCGCAGCGGGTGCTCGACGAGTCGGTCGCCTACGCCGCCACCGCCAAGCAGGGCGGCGCGCCGATCGGGCGGTTCCAGCTGGTGCAGGCGCTGATCGCCGACGTGCACGCCGAGACCCTGGCCGGGCGGGCGATGGTCCGCGAGGTCGCCGCCCGCTACGACTCCGGCGAGGACACCTCGATCGGCCCGTCGTCGGCGAAGCTGTGGTGCAGCGAGATGGTCGGCCGGGCGACCGACCGCGCCGTCCAGGTGCACGGCGGCATGGGCTACCTGCGGACCACCCCGGTCGAGCGCTTCTACCGCGACGCCCGCCTCTACCGGCTGTACGAGGGCACCAGCGAGGTGCAGCGGGTCATCGTCGGCGGCGGGCTGCTGCGCGCGGCCGGCATGCCCCGTGGCTGAACCCCCACCGGAGGAGCGGGCGGCCCGGCGGGTCGCCGTCGGCGAACTGGGCGACGCGCTGCGCGAGCTGGTCGACGCCGCCGTTCGCACGGAGGTGCCGGAGGCCGAGCTGGAGGCGGTGGCCGCCGTCGCGCGGGAGCTGGCGGCCCGGCTGCGGGTGACCGGCCGCGGCCTGCACGAGATCGCCCGCGTCGACGACCCGGAGACCGGCGAGCGCTGGTACAGCCCGGTGTACGGGCCGGGCAGCCCGGTGGCGCCGCCGCTGGTGGCCACCGACACCCCCGACGGGACGGCGACCGGCCGGGTCACCGTGGGCAAGGCGCACGAGGGACCGCCCGGGCTCGTGCACGGCGGCGTGGTGGCCACGCTGCTCGACCACGTCCTGGCCCGCGCGCTGCGCGCCGCCGGCCGCGGCGGGCTGACCGCGATCCTGACCGTCAAGTACCGGCGCCCGGTGCACCTCGGGGTGCCGCTGCTGCTGACCGCCGAGATGGGGGAGACCGTCGGCCGGCGCACCACCGCGCACGCCCGGCTGGTGGCCGAGGACAGCCCCGAGGTGGTGCTCGCCGAGGCGGAGGGCCTGTTCGTGGCGCTGCGGGCGGAGCAGGCGGCCGACGTCTTCGCGGCCACCGGCCGCTCGGTCGGCGCCTGGACGTCCCGGAGCTGACCAGGAGCCTGCCTCCGGATCACACGCGCCGTCGCTGCTGCCCGCACCACGACGGCACACGAGCGGAGCGTGGTGGTGGGTCAAGCCGGGGCGTCGGCCTCCTGCACCGAGGGCGCGACCGCCTCGGGGCCCTGCTCGGCCGCCGCCGGGTCCATCCACATGACCTGCCACCCGTGGCCGTCCGGGTCGGAGAAGCTGCGGGAGTACACGAAGCCGAGGTCCTCGGCGCCATCCGCCTCGGAGCCGCCCGCCGCGAGCGCGGCCGCGCTGAACGCGTCGACCTCCTCGCGGGAGGACACGCTGAAGCAGTACAGGGCCAGCGCGTGGGTCCGGGGATCGGCGATCGGCAGCTCGGAGAACTCCGCGAACTCCTCCCGGCTGAGCAGCATGACGAAGGCCTGCTCGCCGACGAGCATGCAGGCGGCGGTCTCGTCGGTGGAGCTCGGGTCGAAGGTGCACCCGAGCTCCGCGAAGAAGGCCTTGCTGCGCTCGAGGTCCGCGACGGGCACGTTCACGAACAGCATCCGGCCGGGGTGTGCGGGACTGGTGATGCGGGGTCTCCACTCGGTGGCTCGACGGCGTACGTCCTGGGAGACCTCCCCGGCCGACGGAACTGACCGGTCGATCCCGGCTCGGAGCTCCGCACTCCGACCCGGTCAGGACACCGTCGTGGTGCCTTTGGCGTTACGGGGTCGCCAGGGCTCGTGCTCGTGCGCGAGCCAGACCAGCTCGGGGTCGAGAGCACGCACCAGCAGCTGGCCCTCGGTGTGCGGCTCGTCGAGCTCGCCGGACCAGACCGCCATGTCGCCGCCGATGACGACCGGGCGCCCGCCGGTCTCGACGACGACCACCTGCGTGCCGGGCGTGTGGCCCGGTGCGGGGACGAGTCGGAGCCCGGGAAGCAGCTCGAGCTCGCCGTCGACCGGCACGTACCGCACGCCGGGCGCGTCGACCCACTCGCGGATGGTGTAGCCGTCCTCGCTGCGCGCGTCGTCGAGCTCCCGCCGCTGGACGTGGATCGGCTTGCCGGCGAAGAGGTGGTTGCCGCCGCAGTGGTCGGCGTGCAGGTGCGTGTTGACGACGACGTCGATGCCGGCCAGGTCGAAGTCCTGCTCGCTCAGTGGCCAGAGGCGGAGGTCGAGGTCGGCTCCCGCCGGGTGCAGCTCCGTCATGCCGGTGTCGACGAGCACGCGCGCATCGGGATGGTCGATCACGTGCACGTAGACCGGCATCCGCTCGCCCTCGACGAGCATGTCGGCGACGAGGACCGGCGTGACGGTGGTGGACGCGGGGGCGTCCACCCTGTTCCGACCGCCGAGGTGGTGGTCGGGGATCTGGGTCATCGACGAGCTCCTCCACCGTCTACACGGCTGCCGGGTGAGGTGGCGCTGATGCGTGGACGGTTCGAGTTGCCGTGACTCATCGGTGCGATCAGCGACTCGGAGGCGGACGACGACCACTGCCGACGACACGACTGGGCGATCGACGACGCTGCTACCTGCACTCGCTGAACAGCCAGTGCCCTTCACGCCGCCCTCCGTCCCGAAGCAGCTGACCAGGAGGCGCGGGTGGGTGTCCACCCATGCGCTGCGGTGCCGCGAGCAGCACTCGGTCACCATGCGCGCATGGCCACTGCGCAGGACCAGTACGAGCGGATGCTCCGCCAGGAGATCGCTCCCGCACTCCGCGAGCTGGGCATGCAGGGCTCCGCTCGCGACTTCGTCCTGCCCGACCCCGACCAGTACCTCCTCGTGGGACTCCAGGGTTCGCAGTCCAACACCGCAGAGGCCGTTCGCTTCACCGTGAATCTGGCTGTGATCAGCAAGTCGGCGTGGAAGCGGGGCCGGCGGGCGTGGTGGGGCAAGCCCTCGGCCACCGTGCAGGGCCCCGTGGGCACCTACCTGCGACTGGGCGAACTGATGCCCCCGCACGACGACGTGTGGTGGGAGCTGACACCAGCCACCGACACGGCGACGTTGGCGGCGGAGGTCGTGCGGGCCGTACAGCAGTTCGGCCTCCCCCGCCTGCTGCACGCTCGAAGCGGCGACTGAGGGGCAGGGACTCTCGGGCGACCTCGGGGGTCGAACCGTGTCGCCCAGGCCGCCTGCATCTCGAAGCGGCCCACGGTGGGACGGCCCGTCAGTCCTCCGCGTCGTCTTCCGCAGGCCGGCGATGCCATACACCGTGCTCTTCGCACCATCCGGCGACCCACCCGAGCGGTAGATCGGCCATGTCTGCCAGCTGTGGGCGGTCGTTGATGACGTGCGCGAGGTGGACGATCCGACCATCGGCAGGGTCGCTGGTCGTTCCGCAGAGGAACTGCCAGCCGCCGTCGTCCTCGTCGTGGGACACCAGCCGTACGGGAGCGCCGTCCAGGACCTGTCGCGTCGTGATCACCCCGAGGTCAGGCGGCTCGGCGAATGACCAGTCGTCCACGACCTGCACGCTCTCACATGCTCGCCGGCCGGCGGACCCGGACGCGGCGATGGCCCCGCCTGTCGCGGCCCTGTGCCTCGCGGTCGCCAGACGCTGTGCCTCGCGGTCGCCAGACCCCGAGGAAGTCCCACAGGCCGCCTCCAGAGACACGGGTGGCCGCGCAGGTGATCCTCGTAGGACGGGCCCTCGGCCGGTTGCCCGGTCCTGATCGCGGCCGGGCTCGGTACGGCGGGGGCGCGGTCGCGGCGGTCGGGCCGGACGGAGTCGTGACGAGGAGCGTCGCGTCCGGGGTGAGCCGGTACGTCCAGCCGGGGGCCTGGTGCTTGCCGCGGTGGTCGGCCGACATCGCGCCCGGCGAGCCCTGCGGGCGGTCGGCCGACGCCGGCCGGGTGGCGGCCAAGGCGGCGATCGCCCGGTACCGGCGCGCGGTGTGCCGGGCGATCGCCCGGTCGGCGGCCTGCACCTCGCCCAGCGGACCGGTCGCCCAGCCCACCGGAGGGGCGGACACGGCAGGAGCGTCGAGCACCCGTCCAGCCGACCCCGTCACGGGCTCGATCACACGTTCGGCGACGGTGAGCGGGCAACCTCTGCGGGGAGGGAAAGTGCCGCTCAGAGGCGGGAATGGGCCTCAGCCCGGGCGGTGGTCCGGCACGTTGGCCGGGTCGCCGCCCGGGTCGTGCTCCTTGCCGCCGGTCGCCGACAGCAGCGGGCCGGGCCCGCCGTCCCCGCGGCCGAGGGCGGCCACGAACTGGCGCAGGACGTCGTCGCCGCGATAGGCCGGCTGCCAGTCCAGCTGGGTGCGGGCGCGGGCGGTCTCCAGCACCGGGGACTTCAGCCCGAGGTCCAGCCAGCCCGGCTCGGTGGGCACCAGGCGGGCGTGGAAGGCCGCGCTCAGCCCGGCGCGCAGCACCGCCGCCGGCACCGGCACCCGCGTGGTGCCGAGCGCCCGGGCGATCCCGTCGGCGTCGAGCGCCGGGTCGGCGGAGAGGTTGAACGGGCCGGGCGCGCGCCGGTCGAGCATGCGGGTGATGGCGTCGGCGACGTCATCGGCGTGGATGAACCCGACCCGCAGCGACGGCAGGGGGAGCGGCAGCAGCGAGGCCACCTGCCCGGGCACCAGCCGGGCGGCGCCGAGCAGCACCGGCCCGAGGAAGTAGCGGCCGATCTCGCTGGCCGCCTCCGGCTGCAGGACCAGGGTCGGGCGGACGACGGTCAGCGTGACGTCCCGCTTCCGCCCGACCACCTCGCGCACCACCCGCTCGGCCTCGGACTTCTGCCGGCTGTACTGCGAGCTCGGGATGCCGGTGACCGGCCAGTCCTCGGTCACCGGCCGGTCCCCGCCCCCGGCGGAGTAGGCGCCGAGCGAGGACATGTGCACCACGTGCCGCACCCCCGCGGCCACCGCGGCGCGCACCACCCGGCGGGTGCCGTTGACGTTCGCCTCGTGCAGCTCGTCGGGCCTGCGGCCCGGCTGGAGCACCCACGCCAGGTGGACGACGGCGTCGACGTCCTCGAGCAGGTTGGTCAGCGCCTGCTCGCTGGAGGTCTCGCCGAGGTCGGCGGTGTACCAGGTGACGGAGTCGTAGGGGGCGGTGTCCGGCGGCTGCCGGCGGGCCAGCCCGCGGACCTCGGCCACCCCGCTGCCCGGGGCGGTCAGCCGCCGCAGCAGGGCCGTCCCGACGTTGCCGCTCGCGCCGGTGACGGCGACCCGGAGGCCCTTCAGGTGGTCGCGGGGGAGATCAGCCATGCCCCGCCGCTACCCGCGCTGCCGCGAGGCAACCGGGGACGCCGGCCCGGACGGGACCGCCGCACCGGAGCGCACGCCCGCCGACACCGCCGCGACGACGAGCAGCGCCCCCGCGGCCACCCAGAACCCGGTCGGCGTGCCCAGGGCGTCGGCCAGCCGCAGCACCAGCAGGCTGGCGAGCAGGCCGCCGACCTGCAGCGTCAGCGACGACGCCGAGAGCGCGGTCGCCCGCTGCCCCGCGGCCACCCGGGCGTGCAGCGCGTCCTTCCACAGCGGCCACGCCGCGGCGTTGCCGACGTAGAAGACGGTGAACAGCCCGCCCAGCGCCAGGGGTCCGCCGAGGGGGACGGCCGCGACGGCGAGCGCACCGAGCAGGGCCAGCCCCGCCGTCGCCGCACCCGCCGACCCCCGCGCCGCCCGGCGGGCGAGCGGCGCGAGCAGCGCCCCCACCCCGGCCGCCGCGTACGACACCGCCATCACCACGCCGAACACGGCGGCGCCCTCGGCGTCGTCGCCGGTGAGCGCCGCGACGTGCAGCGGCCCCACCAGCTCCAGCGTGCTCAGCGTGCAGCCGACCAGCAGCGAGATCGCCAGCAGCCGGCGCAGCACCCGGTCGCGGACGACGAGCCGCGCGGTGCCGCGGACCACCGCCGGCACCTCCCGGACACCGGCGCGCAGGGCGGCCGCCCCCGCCTGCCGCACGGGGCCGACCGGGACGACGAGCGCCGCGACGGCGGCCACCGACAGCAGGGCCACCACCGTCGCGACCAGCACCGGCAGCACGAGCACCGCGTCGCCCGCGCCCGCGGCCACCAGGGGCATCAGCCCGCCGAGCACCGCGCCCAGGCACAGGCCGGCCCCGTCGGCGGCGCCGGCGCGGGCCAGCCCCGGCGTCACGTCCGCGGACGGGTCCGCGGCGCGGACGGCGTCGACGTACCAGGCCTCCAACGGCCCGGAGTCCAGTGCCCGGCCGACGCCCTTGAGCGCCCACGCCACCGCGAAGGCCGCGACGGAGTGCGCGAGGGCCGAGGTCAGCAGCCCCGCGGCGGTGAACAGCCCGGACAGCACGAGCACCTGCCGGGTGCCGAGCGCGTCGGCCAGCCCGCCGGTGGGGAGCTCGAGCAGCAGGGTGACCAGCGAGTAGACGGCGACGACGACGCCGATGTCGGCCGGCGACAGCCCGCGGGCGGCGGCCAGCAGCACCGCCACCGGCGCGCTCAGCCCGATCGGCAGCCAGCGCAGCGCGGTCAGCGCGACGAAGCGGCGGCCGGCCGAGCGCACGGTCAGCGGCGCGCTCACGCCGGGTCCTCGGTGAGCGGGAACAGGTCCAGCAGCACGTGCACCAGCGGCTGGCCGGGCTCCTCCCGCTCGGCGCGCCAGCGGGCGAGCACGCCGTTGAGCTCCTCGGTGAGCGCCGCGGTGGCCTCCGGCGACAGGTGCAGCGCCCAGTCGTTGAGCGAGACGGCGTCGCGCCAGACGGGCTCGAGGGCTTCCCGCTGCTCGGCGTGCGCGGCGAGCATGCGGCGCTGCCGGCCCAGCGACTGGTGGGTCAGCTCCTCGACGACCTCACGGCCACCCGGCTGGGCGACCAGGTCCTCGGTGCGCCAGCGGGTGCTGCGGTGCCGCGCGCGCCACCAGCGCTCCCGCGCGGTGCCCTGGCCGGGCACCTCCTCGACGAAGCCGAGGTCCGCGAGCTGGCGCAGGTGGTAGCTGGTCGTCCCGCTGCTCTCGCCCAGGCGCTGGCCCAGCCGGGAGGCCGTCGACGGGCCCTCCGACCGCAGCAGGGCGAGCAGCCCGGTCCGGATCGGGTGCGCCAGCGCCCGCAGCGTCCGCGGGTCGGTGACGTCGACGGTCTCCTCGGGAGCGGTGTCGGACACCCACCCAGGCTAGGGATGCAGAGACCTCTTTGCAAAGAGGTCTCTGCATCTGGTGCCGTCAGCCGTCCGAGTCCTCGCCGTCGGTGGCGTCCTCGACCTCCTGCTCGGCCTCGTCGACTCCCTCCACGACGTTCTGCTCCACCTCGTCGTTCACGACGTCCGAGCCGCAGGCGGCGGTGAACGGGGACGCGGCGAGGGCGAGGCCGACGGCGGCCAGGCGCCAGCTGCGGCGGCGGGGCGTGGTGGCGAGCGACATGGCGGCTCCCTGGGAGTCGGGGGGTGGGGCCACGGGGTGCCCCGGACCGGCGGCGTCCATGCGCCCGGCCGGCCGCGCGGGGTGATTGACAGCCCGCGACCGGCGGGGCGAGGCTCGCGGCCACAGGCATCCGCCGACGTCGCCGGGCCTCGGAGCAGCGGACTCCCGCTGCCCGGCACCGGTGGGGGATCGAGGTGGCGCTCAGGTGACGTCCCGGGTGCAGCCGACCCCGGCGGAGGGCCTGCGGATGGGCACCCCGCGGGGGCGGTGGGTGCTGCTGACCACCGTCCTGGGCTCGAGCCTCGCGCTGCTGGACAGCACCGTCGTCAACGTGGCCCTCGAGCGCATCGGGGCCGACCTCGGGGCCGGGTTCACCGGGCTGCAGTGGACGGTGAACGCCTACACGCTGACGCTGGCCTCGCTGATCCTGCTCGGCGGGTCGCTGAGCGACCGGTTCGGCCGGCGGCGCGTGTTCGTCGTCGGCGTCGTGTGGTTCGCCGCCGCGTCGCTGCTGTGCGGGCTGGCGCCGGACACCGGGACGCTCGTCGTCGCCCGTGCGCTGCAGGGGGTCGGGGGAGCGCTGCTGACCCCGGGCAGCCTGGCGATCATCTCGGCGTCCTTCGCCGGGGAGGACCGCGCCGCGGCGGTCGGCGCGTGGTCGGGGCTGGGCGGGGTGGCCGGCGCGGTCGGGCCCTTCGTCGGCGGCTGGCTGGTGGAGTGGAGCTGGCGGGCGGTCTTCCTGGTCAACATCCCGCTGGCCGTCGTGATCGTCTTCGTCGCGGCCCGGCACGTGCCCGAGACCCGCGACCCCGCCGCCGCGCCCGGGCTGGACTGGACCGGGACCGTCCTGGTGGTCGTCGGCCTCGGCGGGCTCACCTATGCCCTCACCGCCGCCGGCGGGCCGAGCCCCGGGCCGGCGGTCTGGGCCTGGGGGATCGCCGCGGTGGTCGCGCTGGCCGCCTTCGTCGTCGTGCAGCGCCGCTCCCGCCACCCGCTGGTGCCGCCCGTGCTCTTCCGCAGCCGGCAGTTCACCTCCGCCAACGTGGTGACGCTGCTGGTCTACGCCCCGCTCGGGGTCGTCTTCGTGCTGCTGGTGCTGCAGCTGCAGGTCGTGTCCGGCTACAGCCCGCTGCTGGCGGGGACCGCGCTGCTGCCGGTCACCGTGCTCATGCTGCTGTTCTCCTCGCGGGCCGGCGCCCTCGCCCAGCGCATCGGGCCGCGGCCGCTGATGACCCTCGGGCCGCTGCTGTCGGCCGCCGGCCTGCTGCTCATGCTGCGGATCGGCGAGGACGCCTCCTACCTGCTCGACGTCCTGCCGGCCACGGTCGTGTTCGGCGCCGGGCTGACCCTGCTGGTCGCCCCGCTCACCGCGACCGTCCTCGACTCCGCCGACGACCGGTACGCCGGCGTCGCGTCCGGGGTCAACAACGCCGTCGCACGGGCGGCCAGCCTCCTCGCGGTGGCCGTCGTCCCGGTCGTGGCCGGCATCGGCGGCGACGACTACACCGACCCCGCCGCCTTCGGCGCCGGCTTCCGGACGGCGGTGCTCGTCTGCGCCGCGCTGCTGGTCGCGGGCGCGCTCGTCGCCCTCGCCGGGATCCGCCGGCCGCTGCGCACGGCGGAGCCCGGCCTCGGCGGGCGGCTGCCGGTCGAGGAGTACCCGCACTGCAACGTCGAGGGCCCGCAGTTGTACCCGCGGGAACCCGCGGGGGCAGCGCCGCGGGACAACGCATGACCGCGCACGACGGCCGGGACCTGCGTCCGGCACCGGAGGGGCGCCTCCGGGCCGACCGGGCCCGCGCGCAGTCGGTCGCCGGGGGTAGGGGCCTGCTGGCGCGGGTGGCGCCGCTGCGGCGCTCGCTGCGCACCGAGGCGGGCAGCGCGGGGCTGCTGCTGGCGGCCACGGTCGTGGCGTTGGTGTGGGTCAACTCCCCGTTCGGCGACAGCTACGCCGCCTTCTGGCACACCGAGTTCGCCGTCCGCCTCGGGAGCACCGAGCTGTCCCTGGACCTGCAGCACTGGGTCAACGACGGGCTGATGGTGTTCTTCTTCTTCGTCGTCGGGCTCGAGATCAAGCGCGAGCTGGTCCTGGGGGAGCTCACCGACCGGCGGCGGGCCGCGGTGCCGGCGCTGGCCGCCGTCACCGGGCTGGTGGTGCCGGCGCTGGTCTACGTCGCCTTCACCCTCGGGGACGAGGCGGCCACCGCCTGGGGCGTGGTCATCTCCACCGACACCGCGTTCCTGCTCGGCGTCCTGGTGCTCGTCGGCCCGGCCTGCCCGGCCCCGCTGCGGCTGTTCCTGCTCACGCTCGCCATCGCCGACGACGTCGGCGCGCTCGGCGTCATCGCGCTCTTCTACACCGACGACCTGGAGCTGCTCCCGCTCTGCCTGGCCGTCGTGGGGTTGGCCCTGATGGTCGGGCTGCGCTACCTGCGGGTCTGGCGCGGACCGGCCTACCTGGTCCTCGGCGTGGCCGTCTGGGTGGCGATGCACGAGTCCGGCGTCCACCCGACTCTCGCCGGTGTGGTCATCGCGCTGTTCACTCCCGCCTACGCCGCGCGACGCGAGGAGGTCGCCGACGCCGCGCGCCTGGTGCGGGCCTACCAGCAGTCGCCCAGCGCGGGGTACGCCCGGGCGGCGCGGCTGTCCCTGGACCGGTCGGTGTCGGCCGGTGAGCGGCTGCAGCAGCTGTGGCAGCCCTGGACCAGCTTCGTCATCGTGCCGGTGTTCGCGCTGGCCAACGCCGGCGTCCCGCTGACCGGCGAGACGCTGCGCGCCGCGGCGACCTCGCCGGTGACGCTCGGTGTCGTCGCCGGGCTGGTCCTCGGCAAGCTGGTGGGCATCCTCGCCGGCGCCGGCCTCGCGGTGCGGCTGCGGCTGGGGGAGCTCGCCCCCGGCCTCACCGCGCTGCAGCTGGCCGGCGGTGCCGCGCTGTCGGGCATCGGCTTCACCATCTCGCTGTTCATCGTGGACCTGGCCCTCGCGGACGACGACCGGCTCGGCGACCAGGCGCGGGTGGGCGTGCTGGCGGCGTCGGTGCTGGCCGCGCTGCTGGGCTGGGCGCTGTTCCGGGCCGCCGACCGCCGCCGGCCGCCCGGCCCGACCCGGCCGTCCCGGCTCGACCCGCCCGTCGACCCGGCCCGTGACCACGTCCGCGGACCGGCCGACGCGCCGCTCACCCTGGTCGAGTACGGCGACTTCGAGTGCCCCTTCTGCGGCCGGGCGACCGGCGCGGTGGAGGAGGTGCGCGAGCGGTTCGGCGACCGGCTGCGCTACGTCTTCCGGCACCTCCCGCTGGCCGACGTCCACCCGCACGCCCGGCTGGCCGCCGAGGCGGCCGAGGCCGCCGCCGAGCAGGGGCGGTTCTGGGCCATGCACGACCGGCTGTTCGCCGCGCAGGACCGGCTGACCCCGGCCGACCTGCTCGAGCACGCGGCCGCCCTGGGCCTGGACGTGCAGCGCTTCGCCCGCGACCTCGGGGCCGCCCGGTTCGCGCGGCGGGTGCAGGAGGACGTCGACTCCGCGGAGGCCAGCGGGGTGGCGGGGACGCCGACCTTCTTCGTCCACGGGCGCCGGCACACCGGCCCGCACGACGCCGACTCCCTGGCCGCCGCGCTGCTCGCCGGCGCCGACGGGAGCCCGGCCGCGGTCCCCGCCGGCGGTGGGGCAGGCGCGCAGGTGGTGCCCGTGCTGGGGACCCGCCGGGCGGACCGGCCGGGGCCCTCTGATGGCCCGCCCGTCCCGCTGCCGGGCGACCTGCCCGAGACGCCGGACCGCTACGGCGCCTTCCCCCGCCTGGACGACGCCCAGGTCGCGCTGCTCTCGCGGCACGGCACCCGCCGCACGTGGCAGCCGGGGCAGACCCTGTTCCGCGAGGGCGACCCGGGCTACGACTTCCAGCTCGTGCTGTCCGGCTCCGTCGCCGTGGTCGAGCACCACGGCCGGCCCGACCAGCGGGTGGTCTCGGTCCACGGCGCGCGGCGCTTCCTCGGGGAGCTCGACCTGTTCAGTGACCGCCCGGTCTTCCTGACCGCCGTCGTCCTGCAGCCGGCGGAGGTGGTCACCGTCCCGGACGCGCGGATCCGGGAGGCGTTCGCGGCGGACCCCGCACTCAAGGAGCTGGTCCTGCGCACCTTCCTCATCCGGCGGTCCATGCTGCTCGAACTCGCCGCGGACCTGCGCGTCGTCGGGCGGGGCGCCTCGGGCGACACGGCCCGGCTGCGGCGCTTCGCCGCGGACCGCGGGCTCACGGCCACCGTCGTCGACGTCGAGACCGTGGACGACGCCGCCGCGCTGCTCGCCGACCTCGGCGTGACCGAGGACGACCTGCCGGTGGTGGTGTGGCGCTCCGGGCGGGTCCTGCGCCGCCCCACCGACGCCGAGCTCGCCGGACTCGTCGACGACGGGCACGCGCCCGCCGGGCCCGCCCCCACCCGCGTCCCCCAGGAGGAACCGTGACCCAGGCCCCGGAGGCCGGCGCCCGCGCCCGGCCCGTCCTGCTCACCGTCGACGACGACCCGGGGGTGTCCCGGGCGGTGGCGCGCGACCTGCGCCGCCACTACGGCGAGCGGTTCCGGGTGGTCCGGGCCTCCTCCGGCGAGGAGGCGCTCGGGGCGCTGCGGGAACTCAAGCTGCGCGGGGACCGGGTGGCGGCGGTGCTCGCCGACTACCGGATGCCCGGCATGAACGGCATCGAGTTCCTCGAGCAGGCGATGGACCTGTTCCCCCGGGCCCGCCGCGCGCTGCTCACCGCCTACGCCGACACCGACGCCGCCATCCAGGCGATCAACCTCGTCGACGTCGACCACTACCTGCTCAAGCCGTGGGAGCCGCCCGAGGAGAAGCTCTACCCGGTCGTCGACGCCATGGTCGCGTCCTGGGAGGCCAGCCCCGACACCGCCGTCGACGACGTCAAGCTGGTCGGCCACCACTGGTCGGCGCCGTCGTTCGCCGCCCGCGACTTCCTGGCCCGCAACGCCGTCCCCTACCGCTGGTACAGCGTCGAGGAGCCCGAGGGGCGGCGGCTGCTGGCCGCCGCCGGCGCCGGTCCGGACGACGTCCCGGTCGTGGTGCCGCCCGGTGGCGAGGCCCTGCTGGCGCCGACCGAGGCCGAGCTCGCCGCCGCGGTCGGGCTCACGGTCGAGCCGAGCACCGACTTCTACGACCTCATCGTCGTGGGCGGCGGCCCGGCCGGGCTGGGCGCCGCCGTCTACGGCGCGTCCGAGGGGCTGCGCACCGTGCTCGTCGAGCGGCAGGCCACCGGCGGGCAGGCCGGGCAGAGCAGCCGGATCGAGAACTACCTCGGCTTCCCCGACGGCGTCTCCGGCGGGCAGCTGGCCGAGCGCGCCCGGCGGCAGGCCATCCGGTTCGGCACCGAGGTGCTCACCGCCCGCAAGGTGACCGCGCTCGAGGTCCGCGGCTCGGCCCGGGTGGTGCACTTCGCCGACGGCGGCAGCATCGCCGCGCACGCGGTCGTGCTGGCCACCGGCGTCGCCTACCGGACGCTGCCGGCCGCGGGCGCCGACGGGTACACCGGCCGCGGCGTCTACTACGGCTCGGCGATGACCGAGGCCGAGGCCTGCGCCGACCAGCCCGTCTACGTCGTCGGCGGCGCCAACTCGGCCGGCCAGTCGGCGGTGTTCTTCTCCCGCCACGCCAGCTGCGTCACCCTGGTGGTCCGCGGCTCCTCGCTGGAGGCGTCCATGTCGCACTACCTGGTGCAGCAGCTGGCCGCGATCCCGAACGTCGTCGTCCGGACCGGCACCACCGTGACCGCCGTGCTGGGCGACGACCACCTCGAGGAGATCGAGCTCACCGACCGCTCCGGCCGGGTGGAGACCGTGCCGACGTCGCACCTGTTCGTCTTCATCGGCGCCGAGCCGCGCACCGACTGGCTCGACGGCGTCCTCGCCCGCGACGAGCGGGGGTTCGTGCTCACCGGGCCGGAGCTGCTCGTCGACGGCGAGCGGCCACCGGGCTGGCGGCTGCAGCGCGACCCGTTCTTCCTCGAGTCCAGCGTCCCGGGGGTGTTCGTCGCCGGCGACGTCCGCGCCCAGTCGGTGAAGCGGGTGGCCTCCGCCGTCGGCGAGGGTGCCATGGCGGTCACGCTGGTGCACCGGTACCTGGAGGAGCGGTGACCGCGCCCACCCGGCTGGAGCCCGCGCGGCTGCGCGAGCTGTTCCTGTTCGCCGACCTCGACGAGACGCAGCTGGCGTGGGTGTCGGAGACCGGCGACGTCGTCGCGTTCCCCGCCGGCAGCGACGTGTCCACCGAGGGCGAGCCGGCCGAGTGCTTCTACGTGCTCCTGACCGGCACCCTGCGGATGGTCCGGCGGGTGGGCCGCGACGAGGTGGAGACCACGCGCACCGACCAGCCGGGCGTCTACAGCGGCGCGGTGCAGTTCTACCTCGGTGACCAGGTGAGACAGGTCTACCCGGCGACGGTGCGGGCGGTCACCGACTGCACGTTCCTGGCGCTGCCCGCGGCCGAGTTCGCCGCCGTGTTCCGCCGCTGGTACCCCATGGCCGTCCACCTGCTGCAGGGCCTGTTCCTGGGCACGCGGAACTCCGAGGAGCTGGTCGGCCAGCGGGAGCGGCTGCTGGCGCTGGGCAAGCTCACCGCCGGGCTCACCCACGAGCTCAACAACCCGGCCGCGGCCGCGTCCCGGGCCACCGCGGCGCTGCGCGAGCGGGTCGCGGGCATGCGGCACAAGCTCGCGCTGCTGGCCGACGGGACCTTCGACGGCTCGCAGCTGCGCCGGCTGACCGAGCTGCAGGAGCGGTTCGTCGCGGGCATCGGCAGCGCGGTCGAGCTGAGCGCGCTGGAGCGGTCGGACCGGGAGGACGAGCTCGGCGACTGGCTCGAGGACCACGACGTCGACCGGCCCTGGGAGCTGGCGTCGGTGTTCGTCCCGGCCGGGCTGGACCCGGCGTCCCTGGAGGCGGTCGCCGACGCCGTCGAGCCCGACTTCCTCGAGCCGGCGCTGCGCTGGCTGGCCTACACCGTCGAGACCGAGATGCTGCTCGCCGAGATCCTCGACAGCACCTCGCGGATCTCCCACCTCGTGGGCGCGGCCAAGCAGTACTCGCAGGTCGACCGCACCCCGCACCAGCTCACCGACCTGCACGCCGGACTGGACGCGACGCTGGTCATGCTCAGCGCGAAGACCGGCCCGGGGATCCGCGTGGTCAAGGACTACGACCGCTCGATGCCGCCGGTCCCGGCCTACGCCGCCGAGCTCAACCAGGTGTGGACCAACCTCATCGACAACGCCCTCGACGCCATGGCGGGGGAGGGCACGCTCACCCTGCGCACCGCCGTCGACGGCGACAACGCCGTCGTCGAGGTCGCCGACACCGGCCCGGGCATCCCGGAGACGATGCGGCGCCGGGTGTTCGAGCCGTTCTTCACCACCAAGCCGGTGGGGCAGGGCACCGGCCTCGGCCTCGACGTCGCCTGGCGCATCGTCACCAACCGGCACGGCGGGGTGATCAAGGTGCGCTCGGAGCCGGGGAACACCCGGTTCGTGGTGCGGCTGCCGCTGTCCGAGCCGCCGGGGGTCTGATCCTCAGGCCACCGCGCGGGTGTGCTCGACGACCAGGCCGGCGGTGCGCTCGGCGGCGAGCTCGGGGATCCAGTGCGGCACGTCCTCGAGCACCTCGAGCCGGTACGGGCCGCGCACGTGGTCGCGCGTGCGCTCGGTGGCCGCCCGGCCGAGGAAGGTGTCGCCGGTGCTCCACACGTGCAGCGCCGGCGCGGTGACCTCGCCGACGGCGTCGCGGGCGCCGAAGGGCACCGCCCGGTACCAGGCCAGCGCGCTCGACAGCGCCCCCGGCTCGCGCATGCGCTCGACGTACCGGGCGACGACGTCCGCGGGCAGCCCGCCGTTCTCCAGCACGCCGCGCAGCGCCGCGCCGTCGCGGGCGAGCAGCAGCCGCTCGGGCAGCAGCGGGAGCTGGAAGGCGGCCATGTACGACGAGCGCAGCCCCTGGTCGCTGGTGAGCACCGCCCGCGCGACCGCGGCCGGGTGCGGGGTGGACAGCGAGGTCACCGTGCGCACCCGGTCGGGGTGCCAGGCGCCCAGCGCCCAGGCGACCGCGCCGCCCCAGTCGTGCCCGACGACGTGCGCGCTCTCCAGCCCTGCGGCGTCGAGCAGCGCCAGGACGTCGCCGGCCACCGCGCGCAGCCGGTAGGCCGAGCGCCCGCGCGGGCGGGCGCCGGGGCTGTAGCCGCGCTGGTCGAACGCGAGGGTGCGCAGGCCGGCGGCGTGCAGCAGCGGCGCCATCCGGTCGAAGGCGCTCGCGTCCTGCGGGAAGCCGTGCAGGAGCACCACCGGCTCCCCGCCCGGCGGCCCGTCGTCGCGGACGTCGAAGGTCAGGCCGTCGTTCCCGAACTCCCGCATGCCCTCCCGGTGCCCGCCCGGCGGCTGCCGGAACCCCCGCGGTCGGGGAGGATGGGCCGGTGACGGGGACCGCGGCGGAGCTGATCGTGCTGGTCGACGACGACGGGACGCCGATCGGCACGATGCCCAAGCCGCTGGTGCACCACGGCGAGACGCCGCTGCACCGGGCGTTCTCCGCCTACCTGTTCGCCGACGACGGCCGGCTGCTGGTCACCCGCCGCGCCGAGGACAAGCAGACCTTCCCGGGCATGTGGACCAACACCGTCTGCGGCCACCCCGGCCCCGGCGAGGACGACGGCGCCGCGATCGCCCGCCGCGCCGAGCAGGAGCTCGGCCTGCAGGTGGCCGACCTGCGCCCGGCGCTGCCCGGATACCGCTACCGCGCCGAGTTCCGCGGCGTCGTCGAGAACGAGGTGTGCCCGGTGTACCTGGGTCGCTTCACCGGCACGCCCGACCCCGACCCGGCCGAGGTCGGGGAGTGGGAGCTGCTGGAGTGGGCGGCGTTCCGCCGTCGCCAGGAGGAGTCCGAGCGCGACGCCTGGTCGCCCTGGTGCCGCGAGCAGGCGCGCCTGATCGAGCAGGCCGGGCTGGTCCCGGGGAGCCATCAGCGCGAGAGGCGGTAGTCACCGGGACACGGACGGTGGCGGGCGCGCCCGCCCGCTCGTGTCGCTGCACCGGACGCGCCGGAGCGCCCTCCTAGCGTCCGCCGCGTGGACCGCCGGGGCTTCCTCCTCCTGCTCGCCACCGGACTCGCCGGGGCCGCCGTCGGGCGCGGCGCCGCCGAGATGGACCTGGCGGCACCCGACCTCGCCGCGCCGCCGCCCGCCGCGGCGGCCACCCCCACCGGCCCGGGCGGCCTGGTCGCCGTCCCCGCCCCGGCCGGCGTCGTGGACGAGCTGCCCGGACCGGGCGAGCAGCTGGCCCTGACCATCGACGACGGCAGCGACGGCGAGGTGGTCGCGGCGCTGGTCACCCTGGCCCGCGAGACCGGCACCCGGCTGACGTTCTTCCCCAACGGCAGCTACCGCACGTGGGGCGACAACGCCCGCGACCTGTGGCCGCTCATCGAGTCCGGCCAGGTCGCCTTCGGCAACCACACCTGGTCGCACCCGGACCTCACCACCGTCTCCGACGCCGAGGTCGCCGAGGAGCTGCGGCGCAACCAGGACTTCATGCGCCGCACCCTCGGCGTCACCGACACCCCGTTCTGGCGGCCGCCGTTCGGCTCGCACGACGAGCGCGTCGACGCCATCGCCGCCGACCTCGGCCACCCCACCACGGTCATGTGGAACGGCACCTTCGACGACGCCCGCGCCATCGGCGCCGAGGACCTCATGGCCGCCGCGGACCGGTGGTTCACCGCCCGGGCGATCGTCGTCGGCCACGCCAACCAGCCGGCGATCACCACCGTGCTCGACCGGATGCTCGAGCTGATCGAGACCCGGCAGCTGCAGACGGTGACCCTCGCCGACGTCTGGTCCTCCCCGGCCTGACCGCCCCGACCTGCGGGCCGCGCGCACCTCGGCGAGAGTGGCGGGGACGCATCGTGATCACGGGCCCGCCGGTCGCGTCCGGGAGCGGGCCGGAGGACGGAGGAACGGGTGGCAGGGGAGCTGAAGGGCCGCGTGGCGCTGGTCACCGGCGGGGCCAGCGGGCTCGGCCGGGCGACGTGCGTGTCGCTGGCCGAGGCCGGTGCGCACGTCGTCGTCGCCGACATCGACGCCGACGGCAGCGAGCGCACCCGCGAGCTGGTGACCGACGCCGGCGGCAGCGCCGAGGTCGTCCCGCTGGACGTGACCGACGACGCCAGCCGCCGCGAGGTCGTGGCCCGGCTCTTCGAGCAGCACGGCGACGCCTTCGACGTCCTGGTCAACGTGGCCGGCATCGACCGCCCGGGCTACGTCACCGACATCGACCTCGACGACTACCGCCGGGTCATGGCGGTCAACTGCGAGGGCCCGATCTTCCTGACCAGCGAGTTCGTGAAGCGGGTGCAGCACCTGCCCGAGGGCCGCACCGCCGACGTCGTGCACGTGGTGTCGCTGTCGGCGATCACCTCGGGCAGCGGCGCGATCGCCTACAACGGCTCCAAGGCCGGCTTCCTCAACGCCACCCGCTGCATCCAGCGCGAGCTGCGGGAGAAGGCCGTGAAGCAGGAGGACGGCAGCGAGCGGCCCTTCCCGGCGCGGGTCATGAGCGTCATCCCGGCCGCGATGGACACGCCGATGATGGAGCAGTGGGGCATCCCCGGGCACCTGATGATGCCGCCGTCGGCGGTGGCCGACACCGTCCGCACGCTGCTCCTGCTGCACCCGTCGGCCTTCGTGCCGGAGATGCAGGTCGTGCCGCGCCTCGAGCCGAACTTCCCGCGATGACCGACCCCGACCTCCCCGACAGCGGCATGGCCTCCGGCTCGGACGCCGGCGAGCCGGGCGAGCACCTCGGCAGCGGCGACCTGCGCCCCGACGAGGAGCGGCTGCTCGCCGAGCTGACGCGCGGCGTCGACGCCCCGCCCGACGGCACCGAGGCCGAGGTGCGCGCGGCCGAGGACGAGGCGCCGCTGCCCGAGGACGGCGGCGCCCAGGACGACGGCCTGGAGGCCGACTTCTCCGATCCCCAGCCGTGACCGAGGCCCCCTCCCGGATCCCGGGAGGGGGCCCGCTCACTCCTCCGGGGACAGGCGGACGGCGACCAGGGCGACGTCGTCCTCGGCGCCGTCGGGGACCAGCCGCGCCAGCACCTCGTCGCAGACCTGCTCCACCGGCCGGTCGCGCAGCTCCGCGAGCGCCCGCGCGAGCCGGTCGACACCGTCGTCGAAGCCCTCGTCCCGGCGCTCGACCAGGCCGTCGGTGAACAGCAGCACCGTGGAGCCGCGCTCGAGGGTCACCTCGGCGTCGGTGCGCACCGCCTCCGGGCTCACCCCGAGCAGCAGGCCGGGCCGGCCGCCGTCGAGCGGCGCGCTCGTGCCGTCGGGGGCGGCGACCAGCGGGGGCAGGTGGCCGGCGCTGGCCCACCGCAGGCGGGCGACCCCGGCGGCGCGCTCGTCGTCGGTCTGCTCGAGCCGGCCGACCAGCACGGTGGCCATGGCGCCGAGCTGCAGCCCCTCGATCGCCGCGTCGAGCCGGGTGAGTACCGCCGCGGGGCTCTCGCCGCTGTCGTAGGCGATGCCGCGCAGCAGCCCGCGCAGCTGGGCCATGCAGGCGGCGGCCTGGACGTCGTGGCCGACGACGTCGCCGATGACCAGCATCGTCGAGCCGTCGGGCTGGGCGAAGACGTCGTACCAGTCGCCGCCGACCTGGGCCTCGCGGGTGGCCGGCACGTAGCGCACCGCCATCTGCAGGTGGTCAGGCTGCGGGGGCTCGGACAGCAGGCTGCGCTGCAGCGTCTCGGCGGCGCGGACGATGCTGCGCGAGCGGGCGTAGAGCGCCTCAAGCAGGTGGCTGCGCAGCTGCAGCACCTCGGCGTGCTCCTGCGGCGTCCACGGGTGCGAGCGGTCGCGGACGGTCTCCCGCCAGCGGTCGAAGCTCTTGCGCGGGCTGAGCCGGACGTCGTCGCCCTCCCGCTCGGCGATCGCCTTGTTGTGCGGGTCGCCGCCCCAGTCGACGTGCCGCACCGCCTCGCGGCGGTGCCACAGCACGTACTGGCCCTCGGGCAGCGGCAGCACGAGCACGCCGCAGGCGACCTCGACCGGGACGCCCAGCTGCGGTGCCTCGCGCTGCAGGGCGTCGGTGGCCACCACGTCCTCGCCGCGGGCGGCCGCCCAGGCCACGACCCGCTCGAGGACGTCGGCCGGCAGCTCCGCGCCCTTGGTGCCGCTGCTGCCCTGCAGGCAGACGGCCACGCCGTCGGCGGGCAGGACGTCGAGCAGGCTGGTGGTGCCGAGCAGCGTGTCGGCCAGCGCGCGGTCCTCGTCGAGGGTGGACGCGGTCAGCCAGGCCAGCGTGGAGCGGACCTGCAGCGCCCGGTGCACCTCGTCCTGGGCGGTGCGGTCGACCAGCCGCAGCGACAGCGTCGAGCCGAGGAACTCGGCCGCGGCGCGGGTGGCGTAGGGCGGCTGGTGCGGGCCGGAGTAGTGGTGGCAGGCGACGAGGCCCCAGAGCCGGTCGTCCTGCAGCAGCGAGATCGACATCGAGGCGCGCACGCCCATGTTCTGCAGGTACTCGACGTGGATCGGCGAGACGCTGCGCAGCGTCGAGTAGGTGAGGTCCAGCGGCCGGCCGGTGGCCGGGTGCGCGGCCGGCTGGATGCGGCTGGGGACGTAGCCGACGTCGCTGATCAGCCGGATCCAGTTCTTCTCGTACAGCGCCCGCGCCTGGGCCGGGATGTCCGAGGCCGGGTAGTGCAGGCCCAGGAAGGAGTTGAGGTCGGCGGCCTTCGCCTCGGCCACGACCTCGCCGTTGTAGTCGGCGTCGTAGCGGTAGACCATCACCCGGTCGAAGCCGGTGAGGGCGCGGATCGCCCGCGCGGTGATGTCGAACAGCTCCTGCAGGGTGGAGGCCCGGTTGAGCTCGGCGACGGTCCCGCGCACCGCCTGGTAGGTGTTCGGGAAGGAGAACGGCCGCGGCCCGCGCGCCGGCTCCAGCTCCACGACGAGGTTGGTCTGCGGCGGGTCGCCGTCCTCGGGCTGCCCGTGCCCGTCCCGGGCACCGCCCAGCACCGCCCGGTGCAGGATCGCGTCCACCGGCACGGGGTCGCCGTCGACGTCGAGGGTGACCTCCACCGGGTTGCGCTCGCGCAGGTCGCCGAACGCGCTGGCCGAGCGGACGACGGCCTCGGTCTGCGCCACCCCGAGGACGTCGGCGAGCGGGCGGCCGAGCGCGTCGGACCAGCCCACGCCGGTCAGCCCGGCCAGGTTCTCCGACGCCTGGACGACGACCAGGTCCGGCTCGCTGACCGCCAGCAGCACGCCGCGCGGCTGGATGCTGCCGGGGACGTGGATCGGCTCGCGGGCGCAGTTGTCCAGGTCGACCGGCTCATCCGGCGACAGCCACGCGACGTCCGTCCCCGCGGTGTCGGAGCCCGAGGTGGCCTCGACGTCGGTCACGCGTTCGCCCCCTGCGCCGCCGGGGCGCACCAGTCGGCGAGGACGGCGAAGGTCTGCCGGGCCGCGGCGACCACCCGCCCGGCGTCCCCGGTGCCTGCGACGTGCGCCCGGGTGACCCGGCGGAACGCGGCCCACATCGCGCCGGTGTCCTCGCCGTAGGGGCTGAAGCAGCGCAGCCGGGGCAGTCCCGGAAGGCCCGCCAGGTGGCGGTCGATGACGGTGCCGCCGAGGGTCGAGCCCTCCATGACGTACAGCCGGCCCAGCGCCTCGTCGGTGCCGGCGACGGCGGACAGGTCCGGCCGGCCGGCGTCGGCGGCGCCGCCCAGCCCGGCCAGGTCGGCGGCGTAGAGGCCGGTGCGGCGGCGGCGGTCCCAGTCGAGGGCGGCGGCGTCGCCGGGGTGCCGGGCGGCCCAGTCGTCCAGCCCCGCCTCGGCCGCGGCCCAGAAGGAGTGCAGCCGCGCCAGCACGGTGACCAGGCGGCCGCGGTCCAGTGCTTGGTCCATCAGGTCGAGGGTGGCCTCGACCTGTCCGTGCTCCACGGCGGTGGCCGTGCGGAGGTCCCGGAGGACGTCGCCGGCGCCGCCCGCGTCTCGAGGCAACGCCTCTCCTCCCGCAGCCATCAGCCCCTCGAGGGTAGGTCACGCCCCCGACACCGTCGCGGGGGAGAAGGTGCAGTGCGCAACAGTTCTGTCCCGGGGTCAGAGCATCCGCGGTGCGCGGTCCAGCAGGAGGTCGGCGGCGCGGGCGAGGACCTGCGCCCGGGTGCGCCCCCCGTGGCCGGTGGCGAGGAAGTGCTCGCCGATCGCCAGGCAGAAGGCGATCAGGGCGCGCGCCTCCACCTCCTCGGGGTCGGTGCAGAACGTGCCGATCAGCTCGCGCAGCAGCCCCATGCGCCGCTCGTCGACCCGGCGCAGGCGCGCGGCGACCGCCTCGTCCCGGCGGGCCCAGTCGCGGACGGCCAGGTCGATCGGGAGCAGGCGGTCGCTGGAGAAGGTGAGGACGCCGGCCCGCTCGATGCGGGTCCGCGGGTCCCCACCCTCGCGCTCGACGCGCTCGAGCACCTCGTCGGTGCTCTCCCGCTCCCAGGTGTCGAGCATCGCCTCGAGCAGGGCGACCCGGTCGGCGAAGTGGCCGTAGAAGCCGCCCTTGGTGACGCCGAGGTCCTTGGCCAGCGCCTCGACGCGGACGGCGTCCGGGCCACCCGCCGCCAGTGCCGCCAGCCCCTGCTCGACCCACCGCTCGCGCGGGGTGCGCACGACCGCCACGCCCACCTCCTGTACGCCACCGTACACATCCGTTACCGTCGTCTGTACGGCACCGTATATGAGAGGGAGGCCGCCGTGACCCTGCTCGACAGCACCGGGGTGGTCCGGGGGATCACCGGCTCCGCGCGGGAGGTCTGCTCGCTGCCCGGGATCGACTACGCCGACCGGTGCACGCTGGTCACCGACGTGACCGCGACGCCGGAGCGGTGGGCCCGGGCGGTGTTCGGCGACGTGCCGAGCTCGGCGGAGCGGTTCGTCTGGCAGGCGCTGCTCGCCTTCCGGCTGGACCCGCGGTGCTCCCCGGACACGGTCGGCGGCTGGCGGGTCGGCGGGCGCGGCGCGGACTGGATCCGGCTGGAGACCGCGTCCCGGTCGCTGCGCGCGAACATGGTCGTGCAGGCCACCGCGCGCCGGGTCACCTGGACGACGTGCCTGTCCTACGAGCGCCCGTGGGGCCGGCTGCTGTGGCCGCCGCTGTCGGCCGTGCACCGCCGGCTGGTGCCGCGGGTGCTCGCCGCCGCCGAGCAGCGGCTGCGCTGACGGGCGGTCAGGGCAGCCGGGCGCGGCGCAGCGAGGCGTGCACCAGCAGCCGGGTGCCGCCGTCGGCCAGGTCCAGGCCGGTCAGCGCGGTGATCCGGCCCAGCCGGTAGTACAGCGTCTGCCGGTGGATCGACAGCGCCGCCGAGGTCCGGGCGACGCTGCCGGCCGCGTCGAGGTAGGCCTCGGCCGTGGCGGCCAGCACCGGGTCGGCGAGCAGCGGCGCGACGGCCGGGTCGGGCGCGGGCAGTGCCGCGGCGACCCGCCAGCCGCCGAGCTCCGACCAGCGGGCCACCGGCGCGAGCCCCGGCACCGCGGCCGCGACCCGGGCCGCGGTGCGGGCCTGCGCCCAGCACGCGGGCAGTCCCGCGGGACCCGCGGCGGGGTCGGACACCCCCGCGGCCGCGCCGCCGGACAGCCGGGCGAGGGCCGCGGACGCGGTGGTCACCGCCGGGCGCAGGTCGCCGGGGCGGGCCAGCCGGACGAGGACGGCGGCCTCGCGGCGGTCCTCGCCGAGCACCGCCGCGGCCGGCGGGAGCCGCCGGCCCTCGGGGAGCGGGCCCCGCAGCGCGACCAGCGCCAGCGGTGCGTCCTCGCCGAGCCGGGCGGCCAGGGTGCGCGCCGCCCGCTCGCGCGCCGGCGCGGTGCCGGCGAGCACGGCGGCCAGGGCCTCGCCGAGGTCGCCGTCGTCGTCCCGGCCGGCCAGCAGCCGCCCCGCGCGGGCGGCGAGGTCGACCGCCGCGGCGAGGGCCGGGTCGGCGTCGTCGTCGGGGTCGGTGCGGCCGCCGTCGAGCAGCCAGAGGTAGCCGAGGGTGCGGCCGCCGTGCCGGACCGGCAGGAGCAGGCGGGTGAGGATGCCCGCGGTCGGGTCGGCGGGGGTGCGCACCGGCCGCTGCGCGGTGGCGATGCCGAGGTCCTCGAACCAGCGGCGGGTGTCCGGGGTGGAGCCGCGGCCGAGGATGGAGCGGGTGCGGACGGCGTCCATCGCGGTGTCGCCCCCGTCGAGGGGGTGGGCGGCGAAGGCGAGCAGCGTGAAGTCGACGTCCTCCAGCGTGGCCGGGGCGCGCAGCAGCCGGGCGACCTCGTCCACCACGTCCTGCAGGTCGTCGCGCACCGTACGACTGTATGAAACCGGACGTCCGGAGTCCGTACGTCCGTCCCTGGCGGACCCGATCGGGCGCTCCTAGCGTTCGAGGTCACACTCGACGACGGAGGTGGCCGGTGCTGTCCACGAAGACCCTGCTGCTGGGGGCCTCCCGCCGCCCGGCGCTGCGCCGCGCGCTCGTGGGCACCCCGGTGACCCGGCGCGTGGTCGAGCGGTTCGTGGCCGGCGAGACGCTGCCCGACGCGCTGGCCGTCGTCGGCCGGCTCACCGGCGAGGGCATCGAGGTGACCCTCGACCACCTCGGCGAGGACGTCACCGACCCGGCCGCGGCGCGCGCCTCCCGCGACGCCTACCTCGCCCTGCTCGAGGCGCTGGCGCCGCTGGAGCTGGGCCCGCGGGCCGAGGTGTCGGTGAAGCTGTCGGCCTTCGGGCAGGCGCTGCCGGGCGGGGAGGACCTCTCGCTGGAGCTGGTCCGGCCGGTGGTCGAGTGCGCGGCGCGGGCCGGCACCACGGTCACCCTCGACATGGAGGACTCCTCGACCGTCGACGCCACCCTCGCCGTCCTCGCCGAGCTCCGCCGCGACCACCCGCAGACCGGCGCGGTGCTGCAGGCCGCGCTGCACCGCACCGAGGACGACGTGCAGGCGCTGGCCACGCCGGGCTCCCGGGTGCGGCTGGTCAAGGGCGCCTACGACGAGCCGCCGTCGGTCGCCCACGAGGGCCGCCGGGACGTCGACGCCGCCTACGCCCGCTGCCTCGGCGTGCTCATGCGCGGGCCCGGCTACCCGATGGTCGGCAGCCACGACCCGGCGATGATCACGCTGGCCCAGCGGCTGGCGGCCGAGTACGGGCGCGCCGCCGACTCCTGGGAGGTGCAGATGCTGCACGGCATCCGGGTCGACGAGCAGCGCCGGCTGGCCGCGTCCGGCACCCGCGTGCGCGCCTACGTGCCCTACGGCCGCGACTGGTACGGCTACTTCGTCCGCCGGCTGGCCGAGCGCCCGGCGAACCTCCGCTTCTTCCTCCGCGCCCTCGTCTCCCGCTGACCCGCCCCGGCAGAGACGGCCGTCTCTGCCGCACTCGTCTGGAGGTCCCCGATGGACGGCACCACCCGCGTCCCCCCGCCGCGCAACGAGCCGGTGCTCAGCTACGCGCCCGGCTCGCCCGAGCGGGCCGCGCTCGAGACCCGCCTGGCCGAGCTGGCCGCCGAGCCGCTGGAGCTGACGGCGACCATCGGCGACAAGCAGCGCATGGCCGGCGGCGAGCGTTTCGACGTCGTCCAGCCGCACCGGCACGCCGCCGTGCTCGGCACCTCGGCGCATGCCACGCACGCCGACGCCACCGAGGCCGTGGCCGCCGCGAAGGCCGCCGCCCCCGCCTGGCGCGACCTGTCCCTCGACGACCGCGCCGCGGTGTTCCTCAAGGCCGCCGACCTGCTCGCCGGGCCCTGGCGGCAGACGCTGAACGCCGCGACCATGCTCGGCCAGTCCAAGACCGCCCACCAGGCCGAGATCGACAGCGCCTGCGAGCTGGTGGACTTCTGGCGCTGGAACGTGCACTTCGCCCGCGAGGTCGTGTCCGCCCAGCCGGTGTCCTCGCCGGGGGTGTGGAACCGGAGCGACCACCGGCCGCTGGAGGGCTTCGTCTACGCGGTCACGCCGTTCAACTTCACCGCGATCGCCGGCAACCTGCCCACCGCCCCGGCGCTCATGGGCAACACCGTCGTCTGGAAGCCCGCCCCCACCCAGCAGTTCGCCGCGCACTTCGTCATGCGGCTGCTCGAGGCCGCCGGCCTGCCCCCGGGCGTGATCACCATGCTGCCCGGCGACGGCATCCCGGTGTCGGAGGTGGTGCTCGCCGACCGCGACCTCGCCGGCATCCACTTCACCGGCTCGACCCCGGTGTTCCAGCACCTGTGGCGCACCGTGGGCGAGAACATCGCCAACTACCGCGGCTACCCGCGCATCGTCGGCGAGACCGGCGGCAAGGACTTCGTCGTCGCCCACCCCTCGGCCGACGTCGACGTGCTGCGCACCGCGCTGGTCCGGGGTGCGTTCGAGTACCAGGGGCAGAAGTGCTCGGCGGCCTCGCGCGCCTACGTCCCGCGATCGGTGTGGGCCCGGCTGCGCGACGACCTCGTCGACACCACCGAGTCGCTGTCGATGGGCGACGTCACAGACTTCTCGAACTTCATGGGCGCGGTCATCGACCGGAAGTCGTTCTCCAAGCTGTCCGGCGTCATCGACCGGGTCGACGACGACCCCGCGCTGTCGATCGTCGCCGGCGGCCAGAAGGACGACTCCGAGGGCTTCTTCGTCCGGCCGACGGTCATCGAGGGCACCGACCCCGGGCACGAGGTGTTCACCACTGAGTACTTCGGCCCGATCCTCGCGGTGCACGTCTACGACGACGCCGACTACGACACCGTGCTCACGCAGATGGAGTCGGCGGCGCCGTACGCACTGACCGGCGCGGTCATCGCCCAGGACCGGGCGGCCATCGCGCACGCCCAGCGGAAGCTGCGCTTCGCGGCGGGCAACTTCTACGTCAACGACAAGCCGACCGGCGCCGTCGTCGGCCAGCAGCCCTTCGGCGGCGGGCGGGCCTCGGGCACCAACGACAAGGCCGGCGCCGCGCAGAACCTGCAGCGCTGGACGTCGACCCGGTCGATCAAGGAGACGTTCGTCCCGCCGACCGACCACCGCTACCCGCACATGGATTGAGGACCCTCCCGCCCCCCACCGCTCGCACGCTCGCGGCGGGCCCCTGCGGGAGGGCCGTTCCGGCACGTCACCGGGCCGGCCAGCGCACGAGGCCGTCGTGGACGACGGCGCCCTCGGACGGGCGGTGCGGGGTGAGCCGGCCGTCGGGCATGACGTGCGTGACCGGCACGCCGCGGGCGAGGACGGCGACGTCGGCGACCAGTCGCCGGTGGCAGCGCCACCACACGCCCTCGCTGCACATCACGGCGACCGTCGCCGCGGCCGCCTCGGCCAGCACGCCGTCCAGCGCGGCCGCGAACGCCGGCGTCCGGGTGTGCGCGGCGTAGGCGGCGAACTGGGCGACGGTCCACCAGCCGTCGGCCGCCAGCTCGTCCGGCGGCAGCCGGCGCCGGCCGCCGAGCCGCTCCTCCCACCGGTAGCCGATCCCGGCGGCGGGCAGCCACTCCGCGAGGGCCTCCCGCCGGACGTCCGGGTTGCCCCGGCTGCCGGGGAAGCGGCGGACGTCGACCACCGCGTCCACCCCGGCCCCGGACAGCCGGGCGGCGAGGGCCGTCCGGTCGTCCGGTCCGTGGCCCACGGTGAGCAGCACGGACACCCCCTACCCGGGAGCCGCGGTCCCACGGTCATGCTGGACGGCCGGGCGACGACGCCCGCGGAGGGGAGACGCGTGACCAGGGGGACGACGGCGGACCGGGTGTCGCTGTGGCGGCTGCCGGCGATGCGGGCGCTGGTGGGGGCGACGACGCTCGGCTTCGCCAGCTACTGCCTGACCCTCGCCTCGCTGCCGGCGTACGCGGTGGCGGGCGGGGCGTCGGCCGACACCGCCGGCGTGGTGACCGCGGTCTTCCTGGTGGTGACGATCGCGGTCCAGTCGGTCGTCCCGGCGCTGACCGCGCGGTTCGGCCTGGGCCCGGTCCTCGCCGCCGGCCTGCTCGCCCTGGGCGCGCCGTCGCCGCTGTACGTCCTCGGCGACGGCGTCCCGTGGCTGTCGGCGGTCTCGGCGGTGCGCGGCGCGGGCTTCGCGGTGCTCACCGTGCTCGGCGCGACGCTGGCCGCGCAGGTCGCACCGCCCGAGCGCCGCGGCGAGTCGATCGGGCTGTACGGCCTGGCGATCGCGGTGCCCAACCTGGTGGCGGTGCCGGCCGGGGTGGCGCTGGTGCTCGACGGGCACCCCGGCTGGCTGGCGTGGCTGGCCGCCTCGCCGGTGCTCGCGCTGCCGCTGGTGCCCGGCCTGGCCCGCTCGGTGCACTGGGAGGGCGGCGCCGGCACGTCCTCGCGCGCCGCGGCCCGCGCCGCGCTGGCGCCGTCGGGGGTGCTGCTGCTGGTCACCCTCGCCGGCGGCGGGGTGGTCACCTTCCTGCCCATCGAGCGCCCCGACGGCGGCCTCGCGACCGCCGCGCTGCTCGTGTTCGGCATCACCGGCGCGCTCACCCGCTGGCGCGCCGGGCTGCTGGCCGACCGGCTCGGGACCCGCCGGCTCCTGCCCGCCGCCCTGGTCGCCGGCGCGCTCGGCCTGGCCGCCGTCGCGCTGGGCCTGGTCACCGGCGACGCCGTCGTCCTGGCCGGGGCGGCGGTCTTCGGCGCGGGCTACGGCGCAGTGCAGAACCTGACGCTGGTCACCGCCTTCGCCCGCGCGGGGGAGGGCGGCTCGACCGCGGCGAGCGCGCTGTGGAACGCCTCGTTCGACGCGGGGACGGCGGTCGGCGCGCTGGTCCTCGGGCTGGTCGCGGCCGGCGTCGGGCTGCCCTGGACCTACGTCCTCGTCGCCGGCGTCCTGCTCGTCGGGCTGCCGCTGGCCCGGGTGGCGACCCGGACGGCCTGAGCGCTCAGCGCAGCACCGAGGTCAGCAGCAGGCTCGTCTGGCTGTTGATCACCCCGGGCACCGACCGGATCCGGTTGAGCAGCCGGTCGAACTCCACGAGGTCGCTGGTGCGGTGCTCGGCGACGAGGTCCCACGCGCCGTTGGTCGAGTGCATCGACTCGATCTCCGGGAAGCCGCGCAGCCGCCGGATGACGTCGTCGGTGGAGCGGCCCTCCACCTCGACGAGCGACACCGCCCGGACCCCGCCCGCGGCGGCCTCGTCGCGCACCCGGACGGTGAACCCGACGATGACGTCCTCGGCGACGAGCCGGTCGAGGTGGCTGGTCACCGTCGCTCGGGTGACCCCGAGCCGGCGGGCCAGCTCGGCCACCGGCGCGCGGCCGTCCTCGCGCAGCGCGGAGAGCAGGCGGCGGTCGAGGTCGCTGAGGTCTGCCATGCGCAGAACGTACAGCTGATCATGGCCACCTGATCCGTTTCTGCACACAACGCGCGCTTGCTGCTCATTGTGTGTGCAGATCGCCCACTCCTAGCGTTCTCGGTGCCGAGAGGGGGCTGTCGCCATGACACTGTTCGTCGACGTGCGCAACATGGTCCGCTGGACCGCCGGGACGGGGCCGGAGGCGATCATCGCCGGGATGTCCCGCTACATCGAGGACGACTTCCGCCGGTGGGAGTCCTTCGACAAGATCGCCCGTGTCGGCAGCCACACGCCCTGGGGCGTGATCGAGCTGATGCCGACCAGCGACGGCGAGACCTACGCCTTCAAGTACGTCAACGGGCACCCGAGCAACCCGGCCCGCGGCTTCCAGACGGTGAGCGCCTTCGGGGCGCTGGCCGACGTCTCCAACGGCTACCCGGTCTTCCTCGCCGAGATGACGCTGCTGACCGCGCTGCGCACGGCCGCGACCTCGGCGATGGTCGCCCGCCTCCTGGCCCGGCCGGACTCCCGGCGGCTGGCGCTCATCGGCGCCGGCAGCCAGTCGGAGTTCCAGGCGCTGGGCATGCGCGGGGCGCTGGGCATCAACGACGTCACGGTCTGGGACACCGACCCCGCCGCGATGGCCAAGCTGGTCCGCAACCTCGAGCCGCTGGGCTTCGACGTGACGGTCGCGTCCTCCGGGCGGGAGGCGGTGCGCGGCGCGGACGTCGTCACCACCTGCACGGCCGACAAGGCCCGCGCCACCGTGCTGCAGGCCGACTGGATCGAGCCGGGCATGCACCTCAACGCCATCGGCGGCGACTGCCCCGGCAAGACCGAGCTGGACCCCACGATCCTGCTGCGCGAGGACGTCGAGGTCTTCGTCGAGTTCCCGCCGCAGACCCGCGTCGAGGGCGAGATCCAGGCCATGCCGGCCGACTTCCCGGTCACCGAGCTGTGGCAGGTGCTCACCGGCCGGGCGGCCGGGCGCACCTCGGCGGCCCAGGTGACCCTGTTCGACTCCGTCGGCTTCGCGATCGAGGACCTGTCGGCGCTGCGCTACGTCCGCGACGCCGTGGCCGGCACGCCGTGGGTCGACGACATCGACCTGGTGGCCGAGCCGGAGGACCCCAAGGACCTGTTCGGGATGGTCGCGGCGTTCACGCCGATCCCCTCGTGACGGCCGGGGCCGTCGCCCAGGCCCCCCCGGCCGTCGTCCTCATCCGCCCGCACGCCTTCTCGCCCAACCCGCTGACGCTCGGGGACAACGCCTTCCAGGTGCCCGTCGTCCGCGAGGACCCGGGCGTGCTGGCGCGCCGGGCGCACGACGAGGTCGGCGCGCTGGCCGGGGCGCTCACCGCCGCGGGCGTCATGGTGCACCTGTTCGACGACCCGGAGCCGGGCCGGCCCGACAGCGTCTTCCCGAACAACTGGCTGTCCACCCATGCCGACGGCCGGGTCGCGCTGTTCCCGATGTACGCGGCCAACCGGCGGGGGGAGCGGCGCGGCGACGTCGTCGAGTTCCTCAAGGCGGCCTACCGGGTGCACGAGGTGGTCGACCTGTCGGGCCTGGAGCACGACGGCCGCTACCTCGAGGGCACCGGCGCGATGGTGCTCGACCACGTGGCGCGCACGGCCTACGTCGCGCGGTCGCTGCGGGTCGACCCCTGGGCGCTGGACCGCTTCTGCCGCGGCTTCGGCTACGAGCCGGTGGTCTTCGACGCCGTCGACGCGGCCGGCCGGGCGGTCTACCACACCAACGTGATGATGACCGTGGCCGGAGAGTTCGCGCTGGTCGGCCTGGAGCTGCTGCCGTCGGCGGCCGAGCGGGAGGAGCTCGTCGCCCGGCTGGAGGCGACCGGGCGCACCGTCGTGCCGCTCACCGCGCGGCAGGTCGGGGAGTTCGCCGGCAACGCCATCGAGGTGCAGGGCGCCGACGGCCCGGTGCTCGCGCTGTCCGCGCGGGCCGCGGCGAGCCTGGACGCCGGTCAGCGCCGGGTGATCGAGGCGTCGGCCCGGCTGCTGCCGGTCGCCGTCCCGACGGTCGAGCTGGCCGGCGGCTCGGTGCGCTGCATGATCGCCGGTGTGCACCTGGAGCCGCGCACCGCGGCGGTCCCCGCCGCGGTCTGAGCCCGCGGCTCAGGAGACGCGGTCCGCCGCGGCCTGCAGCGAGCGGATGAGCAGCAGCTCCTCCCCGGAGCGGCGCAGCCACTGCCGCAGCGCGGCCGGGTCGGTGCGGGCGGCGTCCCGCACCGCCCCGAGCCGCAGCTGCCGGGTGTTGGCCTGCGCCCGCTGCGCCGGCGGCAGCGCGCGCCCCTCGGCCCGGGCCTGCGCGGTGAGCGCCGCGCCGACGTAGACCAGGTCGCGCACCTCGGCGACGTCCGCCAGCAGCGCGTCGGCGCCGGCGTCGTCGTCGGCCTCGAGGTGGGTCAGCAGCAGGTCGGCGCGCTCGCGGCCCAGGGCGGCGGGATCGGGGGAGGTCACCCCTCCACGGTGCCAGCCCGTCCCCTGCGTCCCGGACGGAGGGGGCGGGCTCGGTTCCCGGGTGGGCCTCAGGCGTCCCGGCGGGTGAAGGCGACCGCGGCGACGGCGAGGACGACGGCGACCTCGGCGGCGAAGACGGCGAACCCGGTCCACGGCTCGAGCAGCAGCGGGTTGAACGACTCCGGCATGGCGATCCGCGAGCCCGCGTTGCCCGGCATGAGCTTGGTCAGCCACTCGCCGAGGGCACCGGGCAGCAGCATCACCAGGTTGCCGACGAGGAACACCAGCGCGAGCACCACCGACACCGCCGCGGCGGTGGAGCGCACCAGCAGCCCGACGGCCATCGCGAACAGCCCGAGCCCGGCCATGTAGAGGCCGCTGCCGAGCAGCGAGCGCAGCACTCCGTCGTCGCCGAGGGACAGGCCGATGCCCTCCGCGGACAGGAACGCGTTGCCGCCGAGCCAGCCGAGGACGGCGGTGACCACGCCGGCGACGAACAGCACCCCGGTGAGCACCAGCGCCTTGGCGGCGAGCACGGTCCCGCGGCGCGGCGTGGCGGCCAGGGTCGCGCGGATCATGCCGGTGCCGTACTCGGCGGTGACGGTGAGCGCGCCGAGGACGACGGCGGTGACCTGGGCGAACAGCAGTCCCCAGGTGATGAACGCGCCGACCGGCTCACCGGTCTCCCCGGCGGCGAGGTCGGGGGCGACGAGCGCGCACACCAGCGTGGTGAGCCCGGCGCCGAGCGCGACCATCGCGGCCACCGACCAGCCGGTGGAGCGCACCGACCACAGCTTGATCCACTCGGCGTGCAGGGCGCGGGGCAGCCCGGCGGTCGCGGCCGGGGCGGGGGAGGACGCGCGGGGCGCGGCCAGGGTGGAGGCGGTCACCGGGTCACCTCGGCGGGGCGGGCGGCGGCGTACTCGACGCTGCCTGCGGTCAGGGTCATGAAGGCGTCCTCGAGGGAGGACCGGACGAGGCCCAGCTCGTGCAGCACCAGGCCGGCTCCGGCGGCGAGCTCGCCGGTGGTGGCGGTGTCGACGCCCTGGACGCGCAGCTCGTCGCCGTCGCGGGTGACGTCGGCGTCCGAGCGCCGCAGCAGCTCGGCCAGCTCGGCCGGGCGGGGGGTGCGGACGCGCACGTAGGAGGCGGCGTGCTCGGCGATGAAGTCCGCCGTCGGGCAGTCGGCGAGCACCCGGCCGCGGCCGATGACGACGAGGTGGTCGGCGGTCAGCGCCATCTCGGCCATGAGGTGGCTGGACACCAGCACCGTGCGGCCCTCGGCGGCGAGGTCGCGGGCCAGGGTGCGCACCCAGCGGATGCCCTCGGGGTCCAGCCCGTTGACCGGCTCGTCGAGGACGACGACCGGCGGGTCGCCGAGCAGCGCGGCCGCGATGCCCAGCCGCTGCCCCATGCCGAGGGAGAACCGGCCGACCCGCTGGCCGGCCACCGCCTCCAGCCCGACCAGGCCGAGCACCTCGTCGACGCGGGCGGCGGGGATGCCGTTGGACGCGGCCATCCAGCGCAGGTGCGCCCAGGCGGTGCGGCCCGGGTGCACTGCGCGGGCCTCCAGCAGCGCGCCGACCGCGCGCAGCGGCGCGGGGCAGTCGAGGTAGCGGATGCCGTCGACGGTCACCGTGCCCTCGGTGGGCCGGTCCAGGCCGATGACCATCCGCATCGTCGTCGACTTGCCGGCGCCGTTGGGCCCGAGGAAGCCGGTCACCCGGCCCGGCCGGACGGTGAAGGAGACGCGGTCGACGGCGACCCGGTCGCCGTAGCGCTTGGTGAGTCCGCTGGCGACGATCACGGGGTCACCGCCGGGGTGGGGGAGGGCTGCGAGGTCATGCCGGGAAGGCTCTCGGCCGCGGGGTGCCCGGCACATCGGGGAGGACCCCCGGCCCGACCCTGGACCGACCCCCATCCGGTGCTGGGGGACGCCCCCGGTCAGGCGGTGCGGGGCAGGTCCGCGGCGAGCAGCCGCCGCAGGGTCACGGCCGCCGTGCGGCCGGCCCGGTTGGCGCCGATCGTGCTCGCGCTCGGCCCGTAGCCGACCAGCTGCAGCCGCGGCTCGTCGACGGCGGAGGTGCCGTCGAGCCGGATGACGCCGTCGCGGGTGCGCAGCCGCAGGGGGGCCAGGTGGCCGACCGCGGCGCGGAAGCCGGTGGCCCACAGGATCACGTCCGCGGCGACGGACCGGCCGTCGTCCCAGGCGACGCCGTCGGGGGTGATCCGGTCGAACACCGGTAGCCGGGTGAGGACGCCGTCGTCCAGGGCGCGGCGCACCCACGGGGTGACCACCAGCCCGGTCGCGCCGACGACGCTGCCGGGCATCCGTCCGGCGCGGACCGCGGCCTCGACGCGGGCCACCGCCTCCCGGCCCTGCTCCTCGCCGAAGGGCCCCTCGCGCCAGACCGGCGGGCGGCGGGTCACCCAGGTCGTGCGGGCGACCGGCGCGATCTCGCCGAGCAGCTGGACCGCCGAGGCGCCGCCCCCGACGACCACGACCGACAGCCCGGCGAGCTGCCCGGCGCCGCGGTAGCCGACGGTGTGCAGCTGCCGGCCGCGGAAGGTCTCCTGGCCCGGGTAGTGCGGCACGAACGGCCGGGTCCAGGTGCCGGTGGCGTTGACCAGGCCCCGCGCCCGCCAGAGACCGCGGTCGGAATCCACGACGAAGCGGCCGTCGTCGCCGCGGCGGACGGCGGACACCCGCACCGGCCGCTGCACCGGCAGGGCGAAGCGCCGCTCGTAGCCGGCGAAGTAGGCCGGCACCGCCTCGGCGGCGGGCAGGTCCTCCGACGCCGGCGCGAACGGCAGGCCCGGCAGCTCGTGCACCCGGTGCGTCGTCGCCAGGGTCAGCGAGGGCCAGCGGTGCTGCCAGGCCCCGCCGGGCGCGGCGTCGGCGTCGAGGACGACGAAGCCGCTGCCGGGCGCGAAGCCCTGGCGGGCCAGGTGGTACGCGGCGGACAGGCCGGCCTGGCCCGCGCCGACGACCACGACGTCGACGTCCCGCGGGCTGCTCATGCCCGCGGAACGCTCCTCGGCCCGCGGCTATGCCGGGGTGAGCCGCGCGAGGTCCGCGCCGGTCAGCGGCACCGGTGCCGGGTCGTACCCGAACCGGACGACGACCGCCCCGGGCCGGGCCTCGACCAGCCACGCGGTGCGCGGCTCGCCGGTCTCCGGCGTCCAGGTCCAGCGGTCGGCGAGCAGCGCCAGGCCGCGCTCGCGCAGGAAGGCGACGGCCTGCTCGCGGGTGGGGAAGTCGCGCAGCGGCATGCCGGGGACGGCGTGCGCGGTCCACCCGTCCCGGCCGGCGGCAGCGGTCAGGTGGCCGACGAGCTCGCCGTCCTCCGGACGGTGCACCGGCTCGAGCACGGGGGGAGTCGCCATGCCCTCCATGCTGGGGACGGGCTCAACCGGTTTCCGGGCGCCAGGCGTCGGCGTGGTCCTCCACGAAGCGGCGCAGGGAGGTCGGCTCCCGGCCCAGCAGGCGGGCGAGGTCGTCGGTGGTGTGCGCCGCCAGACCGAGCCGGGTGGTCGTGAACAGCAGGGTCATGACCAGGACGAGCCCGGGAGGCGTGCCCTCGGCCAGCTGCTCCCGCACGAAGGCGACCGCGCCCGGCCGCGGGTAGACGACCGGACGGCCCAGCACCGCCGAGAGGGTCGCCGCGATCTCGGCGAAGGTCGGCGCCTCCCGGCCGGTCAGCTCGTAGGCCCGACCCTCGTGGCCCGGCTCCGTCAGGGCCGTGGCGGCCACCTCGGCGAGGTCGCGGACGTCGACGTGGGCGGTCCGCCCGTTCCCGGCCGGCACCGAGATCCGCGACCGGTCCCGGATCTCCTCGCGGTGCACGGTGAGCAGGTTCTGGAAGAAGTTGGCCGGCCGCAGGTGGGTCCAGGCCAGGCCGGTGGCCTCCACCCGCTTCTCCAGCGCCCGGTGGGGGAGCAGGGGGTTGCGCCCGGCAGCCTGCACCGACAGCACGACGACCCGCCGCACCCCGGCGGCCACGACCGCGTCGAGGAAGGGCTGCAGGCGCTCGACCCGGGCGACGTCCGGCGGGCGGAGCAGGAACAGCGCCCCGACGCCGTCGAGCGCGGCCGGCCAGGAGGCGGGGTCCTCCAGGTCGAGCCGGACGGCGGGCACGCCGGGCGGGAGCCCCGGAGCAGCCCGCCCCGGGTCGCGCGCGCCGGCCCGGACGTCGGCCCCGCGGCCGGCCAGCCGGCGGACGACCTCGCCGCCGACCGTGCCGGTGGCCCCGGCGACGAGCACGGTCACCGGTCGCCGGCCACGACGAACGGCGCCGCCGAGAGCCGGTCCCGCCCCTCGGCGAGGTCGACCAGTGCGAGGGCCACGTCCGCCTTCGCCACCGGAGCGGCGCGCAGCCCCGGCGCCTCGCTCGTCAGCCGGTACCGGCCGGTGCCCGGCCGGTCGGCCAGCCGTGGCGGGCGCACCTGGGTCCACTGCAGGTCGGAGGCGGCCAGCACCCGGTACTCGCCCTCCCTGTCCTCGACGACGTCGCGCGCCAGCCGGTGGGTCAGCCACGAGACGAAGCGGGCCCCGCGTCCCTTCCGGTCACCGGGCAGGTCCGCCCCCGCGCCCGAGACCCCGACGAAGCGCCGCACCCCGGCTCCTCCCATGGCCGCGACCACCCCCGGCAGCGCGGTCCGGCCGACGTCCCCGCCCGAGGTCCGGGTGACCCCCACGCACCACAGGACGGCGTCGGCCCCGCGCACCGCCGCGGCCACCAGGGCGGCGTCGCGGACGTCCCCGGGGCACTCGACGACGCCGGGCTGCCCCGTCGCCCGGCGGGCCACGGCGACCACCGCGTGCCCGCGCTCGGCCGCCAGTCGCACGGCGTGCCGGCCGACGCCGCCCGCCGCTCCGAACACCACGATGCGCACCCCGGCCTCCTCTGTCAGGTTCCCTGACGACAGGGTGTCAGGTAACCTGACGTCCGTGCAACGGCGGGGCGAGCTGCCGCTGGCCCACCTGCTGCTGCAGGCCGGCCGGTCCTTCGACGCCGTCCTCCGGGAGGAGCTCGCAGCCCGGGGGTGGCCGCGGCTGTCGGCGGCGCAGTCCCTCGTCTTCGCCTTCCTCGACCCGGACGGGACCGCCCCGGCGGAGCTCGCCCGGCGGCTGGGCACCACCCGCCAGGCCCAGCAGGACCTCGTCGCCGGCCTGGTCCGCCTGGGCCTGGTCGAGACGGTCGCCGACCCCGCCCGGTCCCGCGGTCGCCTGGTCCGCCTGACCGCCACCGGCCGGCGGCTCGCCCGCGACGCCGGCACCGTCCTCGCCGGCCTGGAGGAGGACCTCGGCGAGCACGCCGCGGACCTGCGCCGCCTGCTCGGCGACGTCACCCGTGCCACGGAGCGGAGGCGGGCCCGGGGCGCCGTCCGGACACCCGGCGCGACGACCGCCTGAGCGGTCCGCGGCCCCTCGGGGCACCCGGGGCCGTTTCCGGGTCCCGGGCGCCGGGCACGGCTGCGGGAGCGCCGGTGTGCAGGGCCCGGCACGAGGAGAGGGGCGCTGCGTGCGCGCGATGGTCTACCGCGGGCCGTACAAGGTCCGCGTCGAGGACAAGGACGTCCCGGCGATCGAGCACCCGAACGACGCGATCGTCCGGGTCACCCTGGCGGCGATCTGCGGCTCGGACCTGCACCTGTACCACGGGCTGATGCCGGACACCCGGATCGGCCACACGTTCGGCCACGAGTTCATCGGCGTCGTCGAGCAGGTCGGCCCCTCGGTGCGGAACCTGCAGGTCGGCGACCGGGTGATGGTGCCGTTCAACGTCTTCTGCGGGTCGTGCTGGTTCTGCGCGCGCGGCCTGTACTCCAACTGCCACAACGTGAACCCGAACGCGACGGCGGTCGGCGGCATCTACGGCTACTCGCACACCACCGGCGGCTACGACGGCGGCCAGTCGCAGTACGTGCGCGTGCCGTTCGCCGACGTCGGCCCGGTGCGGATCCCCGAGTGGCTGCACGACGAGGACGCCGTCGTCATGACCGACGCCGCCGCGACCGGCTACTTCGGCGCCCAGCTCGGCGAGATCGCCGAGGGGGACACCGTCATCGTCCTCGGTGCAGGGCCGGTCGGGCTGGTCGCCGCCCAGTCGGCCTGGCTGATGGGCGCCGGCCGGGTGATCGTCGTCGACCACCTGCGGGAGCGGCTGGAGAAGGCGCGGACCATGGCCCACGCCGAGACGCTGGACTACGACGAGCACGACGACGTCGTGGTCGAGATGAAGAAGCAGACGGACCACCTCGGCGCCGACGTCGTCATCGAGGCGGTCGGCGCGGAGGCCGACGGCAACCTCCTCCAGCACGTGACCGGGACGAAGCTGAAGCTGCAGGGCGGGTCGCCGGTCGCGCTCAACTGGGCGATCGACGGCGTGCGCAAGGGCGGCACGGTGTCGGTGATCGGCGCCTACGGGCCGATCCCCAACGCGGTCAAGTTCGGCGACGCGCTGAACAAGGGGCTGACGCTGCGGATGAACCAGACGCCGGTGAAGCGGCAGTGGCCGCGGATGTTCGAGCACGTCCGCAACGGCCACCTGACCCCGCGCGAGGTGGTCACCCACCGCTTCCCGCTGGAGCACATCGCGGAGGCCTACCACGTGTTCTCCAGCAAGCTCGACGGCTGCATCAAGCCGGTGATCCTGCCCGACGCGGCCTGAGGGGCGACCATGACCGAGTCCGACATCCCGAGCGCGTACGTCCGCGACAAGCGCACCCCGACGCCGAGCCGCGAGGAGCTGCGGGCCCGCATCCCCGGGTGGGGCGCCGACCTCGACCCGGCCGACCGGCCGTCGTACCCGAAGCTGCAGTACCCGGCCGACACCGGCGCCCACTGGGACTTCCCCGAGCGCCAGCCCGGCGCCGAGGGCCGCGAGCGGTCGGTCGAGCACGCCTTCGTGACGCCGGTGTTCGGCACCGCGCAGCCGCTGCACGGCCTGTCCGGGGCGATCCGCCGCTACGCCTACGCCCGCTTCAGCGAGGGCCGGCTCGCGCACTGGCTGCTGCTGGTGGCCGGCGACCGCGTGGACGCCTGGGAGCACCACCTGCGGTCGTTCGCCTCGGGCCGGCCCGACGTGCCCGCCACCGGCCTGCGGACGGAGTTCACCCGCGGCGGCCTGCGCTCGCGGCGCGGCCGCTCGGACGTCCGGCACCAGCTGCTCGACCCGGTGGTCGTCGCCGGGCCGTGGCTCGCCGGCGCCGGGGCCGCGGCGCTCGGCGTCCGCAGGGTCGTGCGCGCCGTCCGGGGCTGACCCCGGCGCTACGGTGCCGGGCGTGACGCCGCTCGACGAGCTGCCCCGGATCGGTGCCCCGGCCACCCGCGCCCTGCAGCAGGCCGGGTACACCGGGCTCGGTGAGCTGGCCGGGGTCTTTCGCCCCGCACTCGCCGCGCTGCACGGCGTCGGGCCGAGGGCACTGCGCGTCCTCGACGAGGCGCTGGCCGAGCACGGGCTGCGGCTGGGCTGAGCGGAGGGTCCGGGTCGGCGTGTTCGTGCGGATCTGGGAGTACGAGGTCCCGCCCGCGGCCGTCGAGCGGTTCGTCGCGGCCTACGGCGCGGACGGGGACTGGGCGCGGCTGTTCCGGCGGGCCGGTGGGCACGCCGGCACGGAGCTGTTCCGCGGCGCGGAGGACGGCGGCCGCTTCCTCACCGTCGACCGCTGGCGGGACCAGGGCGCCTGGACGGCGTTCCTCGAGCGGGAGCGCCGGGCGTACCGGGCCCTCGACGCGGAGCTCGCCGCGCTCTCGACGCGCCAGCGGCCGCTGCTCGAGGGGACGGTCCCCGACGACGGCCCGTGAGCCGCTCCCGGGCGCCGGCCGCCGTCAGGGACCCGGACCCCGGGCCCGCCAGGAACGAGCCCGGTCACGGCCGTCCTGCTCGCGGTCGGTGCGGGCGGCCGCACGGTCCTGCTCCGCCGCCAGGCGGTCCTGCTCCGCCGCCAGGCGGTCCTGCTCCGCCGCCGCGCGGTCGGCCACGTCGGCCGCCCGGTCGGCCGCGGCCCGCGCCCGGTCGTCCTCGGCCCATCCCCGGTAGCTCGACGCGACCTCGGCGTCGACGGCCCGCTGCTGCTCGGCCGCCCCGTCCGCGGGCCCACCGGCCGGGACGGCCCCGTCCGGACGCCGCGCCTGCTCGGTCCGGCGCTCGTCGGCGGACGTCTCCCGGCGGCGTGCGGCCTCGGCCCGCCGTTCGGCCTGCTGGTCCCGCTGGGTGGCCGCCTCGTCGCGCTGCTGAGCGGCCTCCTCGCGGAGCAGGGCCGCCCTGTCCCGCCGGCGGCCCGCCTGCTCCCGGCGCCGGGCCGCGTCCTCCTGCGCCCGGCCGGCCGCGAGCCGCCGCTGCTCTACCCGCGCCGCGTCCGAGGGACCGGGCGTGGCGCCCGCCGACCAGTGGTCCGCCCGCAGACGCTCGTGCTCGACGGCCTGCAGCGCCGCCGCGGCCTCGCTCAACAGCCCCTGCGCGTCGTCGAGACGGCCCTCCTGCAGCGCTCGTCCGGCCAGGGTGAGGTTCGTGGCGGCGACGCCGCTCTCGGTCGTGGCCACCGCCGCGGCGCTCCGGCTCAGTCGCTCCCGGAGCCGCCGGATGTCCTGCCGGAGGCGCTCAGAGGCCTGCCCGGCGCGACGGAACTGCCGCTCCCGGCGCTCCTGCCGGTCCGGCGCGCACTCGTCGGCGGCCCGCTCCTCGGACCCGTCCATGCCCCGAGGGTTCTCCCGACGGCGGCCGCCGACAAGGGGCGCTGGTGCACCCGTGTCGCGCCCGCGCAGCCCCGGGACGACGAAGCGGCCCCGTCCCGGAGGACGGAGCCGCTGGCCGGACCTGGTGCGCCATCAGGGACTCGAACCCCGAACCCGCTGATTAAGAGTCAGCTGCTCTGCCAATTGAGCTAATGGCGCGTGTCTCCCGGCTGACCGGGCCACGAGGGAGAACGATACCAGCGGTCGACGGCGTCCCGCTCGGGGGTCCCGGGTGGCGGACGCCACGGTTCCGTGGTCCACGTGGACACTGGAGCGGGTACATCCGTACCCGGGTGCGGGGGCGGCTCCGCGGGGACGAGGGGGCAACACGGTGCGACGGACAGCTGCGCTGGTCACGGCGGGGGCGCTGGTCCTGCTCAGCGGGTGCCAGGGTGACGACGGCGGGTCGTCTGCGGCGACGTCCGCGGCGACGTCCGCGGCCCCGACCTCGGCCGACGCGGCCCCCGCGCAGCTGCAGCTCGCCCCGGCCGACGGCGCGGTCGACGTCGCCCCGGCCGACCCCGTGGAGATCTCCGTCACCGACGGCGACCTCGCCGACGTCACCGTGACCGACGGCGCCGGCGCGGCCGTGCCCGGCCGGCTGGCCGACGGCGCCACCGAGGGCACCGAGGTCTGGACGCCGGACGAGGACCTCGCCTACGCCGGCACCTACACGCTCACCGCCACCGCCACGAACGCCGACGGCGAGCGGGCCGAGGCCACGAGCACCTTCACCACCGTGGACCCGCAGACGGTCACCACCCCCTCGGTCGGCCCGCTGGACGGCCAGACGGTCGGCGTCGGCATGCCGATCCGCGTGTACTTCGAGCAGCCGGTCGCCGACAAGGCCGCCGCCGAGAGCCACCTGCTGGTCACCAGCTCGACCCCCACCGACGGCGTCTGGAGCTGGATCAGCGACACCGAGGTGCACTTCCGCCCCTCGCAGTACTGGCCGACGCAGACCGACGTGACCCTCGAGGCCGACCTCTACGGCGTCGACCTCGGCGACGGTGTCTGGGGCGAGAAGGACCGCACGGTCTCCTTCCGCATCGGCGACCGGCACGTGTCGGTCGCCGACGCCGCGACCCACCGCATGCAGGTCTACGACGGTGACACGCTGGTGCAGGACTGGCCGATGAGCGCCGGCAGCCCGGACAACCCGAGCTACAACGGCCCGCACGTGGTCACCGAGCTCAACGCCGACCGGGTCATGGACTCGAGCACCTACGGCGTGCCCGTCGACAGCCCCGAGGGCTACCGCACGCCGGTGAAGTGGGCCGTGCGCATCTCCGACAGCGGCGAGTTCGTCCACGGCGCCCCGTGGTCGGTGGCGCAGCAGGGCCGGGAGAACGTCTCCCACGGCTGCATCAACCTCTCGGACGAGAACGCCCGCTGGTTCTACGAGTTCTCCCAGCCCGGCGACGTCGTCGAGATCGTCAACTCCGACGCCGGCCCGCTCACCTCCCCGATCGCGGACTGGACCATCCCGTGGGACCAGTGGCAGGCGGGTTCCGCGCTGAAGTGATCTCGGTTTCCCGGGCCGCTCACCAGGGCACTCCCGAGTCGATCTCAGGAGGGAGAGCGTCGTGGACACCTGGTTGATCGTGCTCATCGTCGTCGTGGCGGTCGTCGTGCTGGCGCTGATCGGGCTCGCGCTGGCCAAGCGCAGCCGGGTGGCCGGCGCACGGCGCCGCGAGCAGCAGCGCGCCCAGGCGCGCGAGCACCTCGAGGAGGCCCGGCTGCGCGGCGTGCAGGCGGAGAAGGAGCAGGCCCTGGCCGAGGAGCAGGCCGCCCGCGCCCGCCGCGAGCGCGCCGAGGTCGAGGAGCGCACCCGCCTGGCCGAGCAGGAGGCCCGACAGCGGGCCGAGGCGGCCCAGGAGCACGCCTCGGCCGCGGACAAGCTGCGGGCGGAGGCCGAGCGGCTGGCCCCGGGGCTGTCCGACCGGCACGCCGACGGCCACCCCGGCCGGACCGCCGAGGGCTCGGAGGGCTCGACCCGCCTCTGAGCGGGGCGCCTCTGAGCGGGCCCACCGCTCAGTTCCGGCGCCGGCCGCGGTCTGCAGTGCCGGGAGGGGCCCGCCGGGTCCCGCCGACGCCGCGGAGGCACCGTGACCGACCTGCTCGCCATCGGCACGCGCAAGGGACTGTGGCTGGCCCGCAGCGACGACGGCCGCCGTACCTGGACCGTGGACGGTCCGCACCTGCTCGCGCAGGAGGTGGCGGCGGTCGGGATCGACACCCGCGGGCCGGCGCCGCGGGTGCTGGCCGGGGTCCAGTACGGCCACTGGGGCCCGACCGTCACCTGGTCCGACGACCTGGGCCGCACGTGGACCGAGACCGAGCAGGGCGCGATCCGCTTCCCGGCCGACACCGGGGCCGCGCTGGCCCGCGTCTGGCAGCTCCGCCCCGACACCCCGGACCGGCCCGGCGTCGTGTGGGCCGGCTGCGAGCCGCACTCGCTGTGGCGCAGTGACGACGGCGGCCGCACCTTCGCGCTGGTCCGCGGCCTGTGGGACCACCCGCACCGGCCGACCTGGGCGCCGGGCGCCGGCGGCGGCGCGGTGCACACCGTCCTGCCGCACCCCGCGACCGACCGGGTGCTGGTGGCCATGAGCACCGGCGGCGTCTACGCCAGCGACGACGGCGGGGCGACCTGGGCGCCGCGCAACGCGGGCATCACCGCGCCGTTCCTGCCCGACCCGCCACCGGAGTACGGGCAGTGCGTGCACAAGGTCGCCGCCGACGCGGGGGACCCCGACCGCTTCTACGCGCAGAACCACTTCGGCGTCTTCCGCACCGACGACGGCGGCGCGTCCTGGACCTCGATCGCGGCCGGGCTGCCGGTCGACTTCGGCTTCCCGGTGGCCGCCTCGCCGCGCACCCCCGGCACCGCCTGGGTGGTGCCGCTGGTCGCCGACGCCGAGCGGGTGCCGCCGGGCGGGCGGCTGCGGGTGCACCGGACGCGCGACGCCGGGGCCACCTGGACCGAGCTGGGCACGGGGCTGCCGGACGGGTCCTGGACCTCCGTGCTGCGCGACGCCGTCTGCGTCGACGAGGGCGACCCGACCGGCGTCTACGTGGGCACCCGGGACGGCTGCGTCTACGCCAGCGCCGACGAGGGCGACACCTTCACCACGGTCGCCGAGCACCTGCCCGACGTCCTCTGCGTCCGCGCGGCGGTGCTGCCGTGACGGTCGAGGTGCTGCTGCCGGGGGTGCTCGCCGACCTGGCCGGCGGCACCCGGCGGCTGCGGGTGGACCCGGGCGACGCCACGCTGGCCGGCCTGCTCGACGCGCTGGCGGCCACCCACCCGGTGCTGGAGCGGCGGATCCGCGACGAGGCCGGGGAGGTGCGCCGCTTCGTCAACGTGTACGTCGACGGCGACGACGTCCGCTTCTCCGCGGGCCTGGCGACCCCGGTGCCCGCCGGGTCGGTGGTGCAGGTGCTGCCCTCGGTCGCCGGCGGCTGAGGACCCCTCAGAGGCGGGCCAGCTCCGCGCACTCCTGGCAGAGCTGGTGCTCCTCGTACTCCTCCGGCGGCCACTCCGTCTGCTCGTCCACCGCCACGTAGGCGCCGCACAGCGACTTGCGGCTGCGGCCGGTGACCCGGCCGATCGTCGCGTGCGCCGGACCGATCTGCCGGGGCTGCAGGCCCTCGGGGCTGCCGACCGAGCCGACCATCACGACCGCGTGCGCGGTCCCGTAGGAGAAGGCAGTGGTCATGCCGCCAGGGTCCGAGGCGGCGCGGCGGCGGGCCAGCACCGCCCGGTGCGTGTCCGGATCGGGGAGGCGCACCCGTCCCTGCCGTCACAGGCGGCACACCGGGGTCAGGCGCCGGGGGCCTCGTCCGGGTTCGCGGTGATCCGCGCGGCGGCCGCGTCGATCCACGGCTGGCCGGTGTCCAGCCCCTCCGCCGTCGCGACCGCCCGCACCGCCGCCGTCGTCACCTCCAGCGGCTGCCCGGGCACCCGGTCGGAGGCCAGCTCGTACACGAGCAGGGCCTTGAGCCGGCTCTCCAACGGCAAGCCGTCCAGCTGTTCCCGCCAGTCCCCCACGGGGACGTGGTGCCCGGCGGGAGGGCGGTCCATGCGCGGTTCCGGAACGGAGGGGATCGGGAGTCGCTCCGGTCCCCGGGGGACCATGGCCGGGTGACCGCCTCCCCGCGGGCGCTGGCGCCGCTGCGCTCGGCGGCCTACCGCCGGCTGGCGCTCTCGCTGGCGCTGTCGCTCGTGGCCAACGGCGCCTGGGCGGTGACCGCCGTCTGGCAGGTGGTGGCCCTCGGCGGCGGGCCGGCGGAGCTGTCGCTGGTGACCGGCGCCTCCGCGGTCGGGACGCTCGCGATGGCGCTGCCCGGCGGGGTGCTCGCCGACCGGGTGCCGCAGCGCCACCTGCTGCTCGCGGTCACCCTGCTCGCGGCGGTGCCGGTGGGCCTCGCCGGGGCCCTGTCGGTGGCCGGCGCGCTGCCGCTGCCGCTGCTCGCCGTCGCCGGGCTGCTCGGGGGCGCCGGGCTCGGGCTGCACTACCCGGCCTACTCCGCGCTGGTGCCGGCGCTGCTGCCGGAGGACCAGCTGCTGGCCGCCAACGGCCTCGAGGGCGCGATGCGGCCGCTGCTGTACCAGGTGACCGGGCCCGCGCTGGCCGGGCTGCTGGTCGCAGCCGCATCCCCCGGCGCGGCGCTGCTGGCGACGGCGGCCACCTCGCTGGCGGCCACCGTGTGCGTCCTCGGGCTGCCGCTGCTGCCCGTGCACCGCGCCGCGGGCGGTCCGGCGCACCCGGCGCGGGCGCTGCTGGCCGACCTGCGCGAGGGCCTGGCCTTCCTCGTGCGCACCCGCTGGCTGCTGGCCACGCTGCTGTTCGGGGCGCTGATGCTGCTGGCCACCACCGGGCCGCTGCAGGTCCTGACGCCGTTCGCCCTGCGCGAGCACGCCGGCGGCGGCCCCGTCGAGCACTCCCTGGTGCTCGCCGGCTCCGGCGTCGGCGGCGCGCTGAGCTCGCTCGTCGTCGCCTCGCGGCCCCTGCCGCGCCGCTACCTGACGACGACGATGGCGCTGTGGGCCGCCGGCTGCCTGCCGCTGGTCGTCCTCGGCACCGCGACGTCGGTGCCGGTCGTGGTCGCCGCCGCCGTCCTCGTCGGCGCCGGGGTGCACGGCGGGATGACCATCTGGGGCACCCTGCTGCAGCGCCGCGTCCCGCCCGCGCTGCTCGGCCGCGTGTCCAGCCTCGACTTCGTCGTCTCCGGCGCGCTGGTGCCGGTGTCGGTGGCCCTCGCCGGGCCGCTGGGCGAGGGCGCCGGCCTGCGCACGGCGTTCCTGGTGGCCGGCCTGGTGCCGCCGGTGCTGGCCGCCGTCACCCTCCTCGCCGCCCGGCTGCCCGCCGACGAGCGCGCCCACCCGCTCGACCGGCCGTCTCCAGCACCGGACGCCGGACGCTGAGGGAACGGCATCGGCTACGGTCCTCGGGCCACCTGGTGTCCAGCCCCGGCACCCGGTGTCCCGGCTCCTCCGCCCCGCCCGCGACGGGATCACCCGTGGTCGACCACCTCCCTGGGAAGCGACTGCCGACCGGCTCCGACGGCGGTGGGCGCCCCTCCCGCGGCGACACCTCCGCGGCCCTCGCAGCCGCCCGGCAGCGGACCGCCGACCAGGTGGCCCGCATGGAGAAGAACCTGCAGGTCGCCGACGAGCAGCTCACCCACCTGCGCATCGCCGTCGAGACCAACCGGCGCATCGGCATGGCGATCGGCATCCTCATGGCGCTGCGCAAGGTCGACGAGGAGGCCGCGTTCGGCCTGCTCCGGACCGCCAGCAGCCACCGCAACGTCAAGCTGCGCCTGGTGGCCGAGGAGGTCATCCGCACCGGGACGGTGGACTGAGCGCCGCCCCCGGGGCCTCAGTGGTCCTGGGCCCGGTCGATCGCGGACTGCTCCCGGTCAGCCCGGGCGGAGACCCGGTCGCGGGCCGCCGCGTCCCGGTCGGCGGCGGCCGCCTCGCGGTCACGGGCCGCGGCCTTGCGGTCGGACTCCTGGGCGTCGCGGTCGGCACGGGCGGCGTCCTGGTCGGCCGCCGTGTCCCGGTCGGCCGTCACGAGCCGGCGCCCGGCCGCCGCCCTGCGCTCGACGGCGCGGTCGTCGCGGTCCTCCGCGTCCCGGTCACGCTCGCGGGCGTCGGCGTCCCGCTCGGCGGCCGCCTCGTCGCGGTCCCAGCCGGCCGCGAGCGGGTCCCGGGGGCGGGGGCTCCGTCCTCCGGTCCCGGGAGGAGAGGGGTCCGGCACCTTGTCCCTCCTCGCGTCGACGGGGCGCTGGGGTCATCCTGGCCCGTCCGCCGCCCGCTGTGCACCCGCATCGCACGTCGGCGCGCCGGTGTCCTGCGCCGGCGCCGCGCGGCGCCCGGGGGCCGCCGGTCGACGGACCCGGCCGACGCGCGACCAACCCCCGGACCGCGCGGGCGAGGAAGCAGGCCGCGCCGGCGGAGGTCGTCCGGTTCGCGGCTGCCAGGTCGAGCACCGACCCCTGGTGGGGACGACGTGACCGGCCACCGCACCGCCCCGGGGTGCTAGGTCTCGCAGCGGACGGCGAGGACGGCGACGTCGTCGTCGGCTCGACCGGTCAGGATGCGGTCGAGCAGCCGGTCGCAGAGCTGCTCGAGGGGCAGGTCGTGCAACTCCTCGAGGGCGCGGGTGAGGCGGGTGAGGCCCTCGTCGATGCCGGTGTGCCCGTGCTCGACGAGGCCGTCGGTGACGAGCAGCACGGTGGCGCCGGGCTGCAGTGTCACGGTGTGGTCGGTGCGCGGGGCGGGTTCGCCGGTGCCGAGGAGGCGCTCGGGTGGGCAGTGCAGGACCTCCACCGCGCCGTCGGGGTGGGCCAGTAGCGGGGGTGGGTGGCCGGCGGAGGACCAGCGCAGCGTGCGCAGGCCGGCGCGGGCCTGCTCGGGCGGCTGCTCGACCCGGGCGAGCAGCGCGGTGGCCAGGGTGCCGAAGCCCAGGCCGCCGAGCACCCGGTCGACCCGGGTGAGGGTGTGCGCGGGGCTGTCGGGGTGGTCGTAGGCCAGCGTGCGGATCGCGCTGCGCAGCTGGGACATGGCCGCGGTGGCCTCGACGCTGTGCCCGACGACGTCGCCGATCACCAGCACGGTGGCGCCGTCAGGGGGGATGAAGGCGTCGTAGAAGTCGCCGCCGACCAGGGCGTGGCTGCTGGCCGGCCGGTAGCGGACGGCGATCTGCAGGCGGTCCGGCTGCGGCGGCGGGGTGAGCAGGCTGCGCTGCAGGGTCTCGGCGACCCGCTGCTGGCGGCCGTAGAGGCGGGCGTTGTCCAGCGCGAGCGCGCCGCGGCGGGCCACCTCGACGGCGGTGGCGATCTCCAGCTCGGTGTGGGGCGGGCGGTCCCCGGCGTTGAGCAGCGCCAGCGCGCCGAAGGTGTCGCCGCGGGCGCGCAGCGGCACGATCGTGCACGAGGTGACGTCCAGCCGCCGCCAGGCCGCGCGCACCGCCTCCGTCGGCAGTGAGGGGGCGACCTGCTGCTGGTCGATCGTGGTCACCTGCACCGGCTCGCCGGACAGCAGCGCCCGGACCATCGCCTCGTCGTCGCCGGTGCCGCGGATCCGGCCGCGCATGTAGGTGTCCAGGTCCGCGCGCCGGGCCGGGTCCCGGTGGGCCCAGGCCTCCTCGCCCCCGCCGCCGTCCTCGTCGAGCAGCGCGACGACCGTCCAGTCCCCGAGCCGCGGCAGCACCACCTCGGCGAGCTGGGTGGCCGCCTGCCCCATGTCCAGGCTGTTGATCAGCGTCTCGGACACCTCGGCGAGGAACCGCAGCCGCGCCCGGTCGGCGTCGGTGTCGGTGCTGCCGTCGGCGAGCCCCCGGGCGGAGGTCGGTGCCTGCAGGCCGGCGTCCTGCCGGATGGACAGCTGCAGCAGGTCCTCGACCGGCTCGGCGGTGACCGACAGCCACCGGCCCGTCGGCGCGTAGAAGCCGCGCCAGGTGGTGGCGGTGCCGGCGGCGCGGGCGTGCAGCAGGAAGGCGTGCAGCGCGGTGCCGGCGAGCTCGGGGAGGGCGATCCACAGGTTCCGGCCGGTCAGGTCCTCGGCGGGGCGGCCGAGCAGGCCCGCGGCGGCCGGGTTCGCGTAGCGCAGCGTCCAGTCGGCATCGAAGACGGCCGTCCCCCCGGGGAGCCGGTCCAGGACCGTGACCAGCCACGCCGGTGCCGTCGGGCCTGTGGCGGGCTGGCTCACCGTGACCCCCGGTCCATCGGTCGACGCCCCCGGGCACAGGACGGGTCTGAAGCCTAGTCGGCGCGAGCCGCACCGGTGGTCCTCGCGACGCGGGTGCCCACGGTGACCGCGCCGACACGGCCGACACCGTGCGGTCACGCCCCGCCGGGGGGACCCGTCACCGGGAGCCCCCCGGCCGCCGCGGACCTACGCTCGAGATCCGGAACAGCAACGGACACAGCAGGCGGTCGCACGCCGCGGCGGGCACGGGGACCTGCCCGAGCAGAGGGTGGCAGATGGAGCACGAACCCTGGAGCCGGCGACCGCTGCCGCGGATGCCCCGGGTCACCCTCCTGGCCTGGGGGTGGGAGCTGCGCTCGGCGCCCGACCTGACGGCGGGCCGCCGCGACCTGCAGGACGCGGTCCGGCGGGGACGGCGGGGGACCGGGACCCTGGTGGACGTCGACGAGCTGCTCCTGGTCTTCGAGGAGCTGACCTCCAACGGCCTGCGCCACGGGCGGCCGCCGGTGAGCGTGCGCGTCGAGGCCGCCGGTGACAGGTGGCTCGTCGACGTCGTGGACGCCGCGGTCGACCGTCCTCCGGTGCCCCCTCTCGGCCGGGATCCGGCCCTGGGGGGTCTGGGCCTGCATCTGGTGGCCCGGCTGGCCCGGGTGCACGGCTGGAGCGTCGACGACGGGCGCAAGCACGTGTGGGCCTGCATCGCCACGGGCTGAGCGGGGACCGGCCGGGCACCCGCCCCCGAACGAGGGGAGGCCCTGGTCGGCCAACCGACCAGGGCCTCCCCGCGTGGGGTGAGTGACGGGGCTCGAACCCGCGAGTGAGGCCGGTCCCGGGCCTGGTGGCCCGGCGGATGCGCAGGCTACGCGTGCGCTCGGACGTCGTGGAGCGGTCCTGAGCGGCCTGCAGCGGTCCTGAGCGGTCAGTTGCCCCCCGAGCTACCCCCCAGGTCATCGGCGGTCCCCGGTTGCTCCTGGGGCAGCCTGCAGGCGGACCTGGCCCGCTCGCTCCCAGGGCACCCGGGGCGGATCCGCGGCATGCCGACGGTCACGGCCGATCCGCGACGCGTCGAACGCTCTCCGGGTAGGCGCGGCGGCCTGCGGCGAGCACGACGAGCGCGACGAGGGAGACGGCCGGTGCCAGGAGCATCGCGGTGGGCAGGCCCAGGCGGTCGGCGAGCACTCCCACGACCAGCGGCCCGGTGGAGAGACCGAGCAGGTTGTAGGCCAGGGCGAGCACGCCGAGCGCGCTGGCCCGCACCTGCGCGGGGGCCAGGCCGGCCACCAGAGCCCCGGCCGGGCCGGTGGTGCCGGCGGCGAAGAAGGCGCCGGCCCCGATGAGAGCGAGCTGCGCCGGGCCAGGCGGCAGAGCGAAACCGACGCCGAGCAGCAGCAGTGATGCCGCCGCATAGGTCATCGCCGTGGTCCAGGTGCGGATGGGTGCGCCACGGGCGAGGCGGTCGGTGAGCAGCCCGCAGCCGATCATGCCGACGGCCATGCCCAGGAGCAGCAGCGAGGCGAGCCCCGCCGCGGCGCCGAGGGGCAGGTCGTAGGCCCGGTGCAGGTAGCTGGGCAGCCAGGCGAGCAGGGTGCCCGCGACGAACAGTTGCAGCCCGCCGCCGAGGTAGGCCCACAGCAGGGCGGGCGGGGACAGGAGGGGGGTCAGCCGTGGTCGAACGGTCGTGGCGGGGCGGGTGCCGGGCTCGGGGCAGGCGTGCCGGGCGAGCTCTGCGTCGGTGACCATCTGCCGGTAGAGCACGGTCAGGGCGAGCCCGATCACGGCCATCGCGGCGACCGACCAGCGCCAGCCGTAGCGGGCGGCCAGCGCGCCGCCGAGCGCGACGCCGAGCACGGAGCCGAACGAGCCGCCGGCGCTGAACGCCCCGGACAGTGCCGCCCGGCGATGCGCGGGGAAGACCGACAGCACCACGGCCAGGCCGACGCTGCCGTAGGCGGCCTCGCCGACCCCGATGAACACGCGCGCGGTGAGCAGCTGGGCGTAGCCGGCGGCCAGCGCCGAGGCGAGTGTCGCCAGGCTCCACACCACGGCCATGCCCACGATCGCCCGGCGGCGCCCGAAGCGGTCGGCGAGCATCGACAGAGGCACCGTCAGCACGCCCACGGTCAGGGCGACGACGCTCGAGAGCGTGCCGAGCTGGGTGTCCGAGAGCGCCCACTGGACCTTGAGGGACGGGAAGACCGCGACCAGCACCTGCCGGCACATGTAGTCCGACAGCAGCAGCGCGAACGACAGGCCCAGCACCAGCCACGGGAAGAGTCGACGGCCTCCGGCCGGCGGAGCCGGGACGGTGGGAGGCGCTGAGCCGGCCGGCTCTCGCTCACCCACCCCGGCCGACCTCGACCTCCGACCGGTCCTCGACCGCGGGCACGGTGCGGATGCGGGTGCGGGCGCGCCACTCCCTGGCGCTGGTGCCGAAGTGCTGGCGGAACCACGCGGAGAAGGCGCTGGGCGTGGCGAAGCCGAGCAGGCCGGAGATCTCGGTGACCGAGTACCGCTCGTTGGCCAGGTGGTGCGCGGCGAGCCGGACGCGAGTGGTCTGCACTATCGCTGAGAAGCTCCGCCCCTCGGCGATCAGACGCCGGTGCAGGGTGCGTGGCTGCACGCCGAGCTCACGGCTGACGTGGGCCATCGAGCAGCGGCCGAGCGGCAGCAGGAACTCCACGAGCGAGCCGACCTCGTCGGCCGTGGTCGCGGTGCGGGGAGCCGGCAGCGACCGCAACAACTGCCTCGCGTAGGGCCGGAACTCCGGGTCGGCGGTCACCGTCGCGGTGTCCAGGTCGCCGGTGGGGAAGACCACGCCGGTGAACTCGTGGTCGAACCGCAGTGCACCCCCGAACACCTGGTGGAACGCGGTGAGGTCGGCCGGGGCGGGATGGGAGAAGCAGACGACCCGGGGCTCCCAGTCGGCTCGCATGAGCGCGCGGATGGTGGACAGCAGCGTCCCGGTGGTGAGATCCAGGCACTGCCGGAGGGGGACCGGCCGGCCGATCTCCAGCCACACCTGCACCGTGGCGAGGTCATCGGCCTCCACCAGCCGCAGGTCGATGACGCCGTTGTAGGCGTACTGGTAGCGGATCAGGAGATCCAGTGCGCTGCGCAGGTCGGGCTCCTCCCGGAGCACCAGGCCGATCGGACCGAGACCGGAGAACCGGCGCCACCTGTTCAGCCGGACGGCGAAGTCCTCGCAGCCCGACTCGGCCGCCGCCCGCTCCAGCACCAGGGCGACCGGAGCGGCGGGGATCCACCTGTCCTGGTCGGCGAGTTCCCCGATGCGCAGGCCCACCTCCGCGAGCAGCCGTTCCGCGTCCAGGCCGAGGGACCGAGCCAGTTCCGGGAAGCCGATCAGCGCCGCACAGCGCACGAACCGGTCCATCGACGTCTCCCAGCGGTGTCCGCAGACCGCAAGTGAATCGTCCGAAACCGAAAAGCGGGGACTCCCTTCCGGACCTACTGTCGTGACACCCCGGCGCGCCACGACGAAGGGTCCCACCCGTCTGGCGGGGCGTGACCGATCCGCCGAATCGAGGCGGCGGCGCCGGATCCTCGACGGGCCCCGAGGAGGGGGCGACATGCCCAGACCGCCACCGCCGGCGACGACGACCGGTGCTCCCACCTCGGTGTCGCTGACCGGGCGCGACCTCGAGCTGCTGCACCACCTCGCCTCCGGTCGGTCCACCGCAACCATCGCCGCGGCCATGTCCATCTCGACCAACACGGTCCGCACCCGCATCCACCGCCTGCAGAACATGCTCGGCGCGCCTGCCCGGGCCGACGTGGTTCCTCGGGCCCGCTCGCTCGGGCTGCTTCACGGGCGGGAGGACCCCGCGGGATGCGGCGGCGCGATCCCTCGGCAGCGTGGAGGGGAGCACGCCTCCTGATCCCCCGCTCCACGTCTCAGCTCGGTTCCTCACTCGTCCCCCGACACCAGCACCACGAAGAGGTCACCCTCAGAGCCCGCGCCGCCGGCTGCGGGCGAGGAAGGAAGGGCCCCATGTCCGAGCTGCTCACCGCGCCCGGCGAGCAGGGCAGGGCCGCAGCGGCAGGTGCTCCCACCCGCTTCCACGCCGTCGTGCTGGAGACGAAGCTGGCCCCGCCGCCGCTGGGATTCCCCCCGGTGCCCCGGCCGCGGCTGCTGACCCTGCTCTCCCGTGGCGTGGCCACCACACCGGTGACGCTGCTCAGCGGGCCGGCCGGCGCGGGGAAGACGGTGCTCGCCGCGTCCTGGCTACGCGCGCAGGACGGTCGGCAACGCCAGGACGATCGGCAACGCGTCGCCTGGCTGTCCCTGGAGGAGGCCGACGACGTCCCGGCCGCCTTCTGGGCCCAGGTCACCGCGGCGCTGCGCCGGACCGGGGTCGAGCTGCCCGAGCCGGCCGGACCGGGGCAGGCGGCCCCCACCCGCCTGGCCGCGGCCCTGCTCGCGCTGCCCGCGCCGGTCGTGCTGGTCCTCGACAACGCCGACTGCCTGAGCCGCCGGGACCTCCTCGACGCGCTCGACCGGCTCATCCGCTACGCCGGGACGCGGCTGCGGCTGGTGCTGTGCGCCCGCTCCGACCCGCTGCTGCCGCTGCACCGGTACCGCCTCACCGACGCGCTGACCGAGATCCGCGCCGACCGGTTGGCGTTCACCGCCGAGGAGGCCGGCGCCCTGTTCGCCGCGCTCGGTGCCCCCGTCTCCGCGGACGTCGCCGCCGCACTGTGCGCCGCCACGGAGGGCTGGGCGGTCGCGCTGCGGCTGGCCGCGGCACCGCTCACCCAGGGCACCCCGCCGGAGGAGCTGCTCACCGCCCTCGCCGCCGACGACGGCAGCGTCGCCCAGTACCTGTCCGCGGAGGTGCTGGGGCGCCAGTCCGCGGCGGTGCGCCGGTTCCTGCTGCGGATCAGCGTCACCGACCAGCTGTGGCCCGACCTGCTGGAGCGGCTGACCGGCCGGCCCGACGGCCGCCGGGTGCTGGCGTCGCTGACCGCCGCGAACGCCTTCGTCGAGCGTGCCGCCGGCGCGGCCGGTGGCTACCGGATCCACGCCCTCTTCCGCGAGATCCTGCAGGCCCAGCTGGCCTACGACCACCCCGGCGACGTCGCCGCCCTGCACCGGACCTGCGCCGCCTGGTATGCCGCCGCCGGGGACCTGCCGCGGGCGATCGCGCACGCGGACACCGCGGGCGACCAGCAGCTCAACGCCCGCCTGCTGATCGACGACCTGGCCGTCGCCGGGTTGCTGGCGGACGGGACCGCCGCCGGTCCCGTGCCGGCCGGGGCGGACGGGGTGGACGGGGCGGTGCTGCGCGCCGCGGCGACGCTCGGCTCCGGAGCCGCGGCAAGCCCGGCCGACCTGACTCTGACCGCAGCCGCCGCCGCCGACGCCGGGAACCGCCCAGCACTGCGCGTCGCCGCCGCAGCCACCTGTGCCGCCGCCGCGGCCGCCGGCCCGACCGGCGAGGACGTGCGGGCCGCTGCTGCCGACGCGGAGCCCCTCCTGGCCGACCTGCGAGGGGCCCCGGAGCCGCGGCGGGCTGTGCTGGCTGCCGTCCTCGCCGCCGCCGGAGCGGCCGCGCTGCTGCACACCGACGCCTCTGACGACACGCTGCTCGACGCCGTCCGGGGCGCGCTGACCACCGCCACCGCCACGGACGCCGCCCCTCGGCTGCGCGCCCACTGCCTGGCCGACCTCGCACTGCTGGAAGCGCTGGCCGGACGGCTGCGGCACGCCGCGGACCTGGTGGAGGACCACGAGGAGCTCGCCGAGCAACTCCGGCTGCCTCAGAACCGGCGGGCGGCTGCCGCGGCGACCGCCGCCGCCTGGACGTGCCTCGAACGCCACGAGCCCGGCGAGGCCTGCCGCTGGCTCACCCGCGCCGAGGAACGGCAGCAGGACGCCGCCGTCACCGGCCCGCTCCAGGCCGTGCTGCACAGCCGGCTGCGGCGAGCACGCGGGAAACCCGACGCCGCCGACCAGGCGCTGCGACCCGTCCTCGACATCGTCGCCCTGCCGCGCTGGGTGCGGGAGCAGGTCGTCGCCGAGGCCGCGCGCATCCGTCTCGCCCGCCGCGACGGGCCCGGCTACCGGCGACTGCTCGACCGGCTGCCCGCCGCCTCACCCCGGTCCGCGCTGCTGCGTGCCACCGCCGGTGCCCTCGGCCTCGACGAGGACCCGCCCGAGTCGGTCGCCACCACGAGCGGCCCGCTGCTGCCGGTGCTCGCCATCGAGGACGCCGTCGTCCGGGCCTGCCTGCGCGCCCGGGTCGCGGACACCTCCGGCGCCGTCACCGTCCTCGAGCGGGCGCTGCGCCTGGCCGCCCCCGAGCGGCTGCGTCGCCCCTTCCTCGACGCGCCACCGCAGTTGCGTCCGCTGCTGCGCACCGACCCGGTACTGGCCGCCGCCGGTGCCTGGCTGAGCCCGACCGCGCCGCCGGTGCCTCCCGTGCCGGCACCACGGCGGTCCGTTGCGGCGCCCGATGCCCCATCGGCGGGCACTCCCGCCCCGGTGGTCATCGGCGCGCTCAGCCCTCGGGAGAGGGAGGTCCTGCGGCACCTCACGGAGATGCTCTCCACGACCGAGATCGCCGCGGCGATGTTCGTCTCCATCAACACCGTGAGGACTCACGTCCGGAGCATCCTCCGCAAGCTCGGGGCCACCCGACGCAACGAGGCGGTTCGCCGGGCCCGCGAGCTCGGGATCCTCTGATGGCCGCGGCGATGACGCCGGTTCTCGCGGCGCCCCGAGTGTCCCGCTGGCAGGACCTCGTCACCGGCAGCAGGCGGGCTCCGGCTCGCGGGCAGGCGCGGTGGTCCTCCGGTGCGGTGCGGACGGCGATCGCCTCGCCGGACCGGGAGTCTCGCGGGGGTCCGCTGCAGCCGTCGCCCGACGAGCCCACGCGCCGGCCGTTCCCGGGCGCAGGACCGGAGTGGGACCACCGGAAACCGGGCGACCCATGACGCAGGGCGCCTGGGCGCGCCGCTCCTGGCCGGTGCCCGGCTCTGATACACACCTGGTCGGCCGATGGGAACCGGCCACCCCTGCTGAGCTGACCGTGCACCGGCAGGAACTAGCCGCCGCTCTGCACGACGGTGGCCGCCCGTCTGACGCCGACGAGGGAACCGTCGAGCGGCTGGTGCTGGTCTTCGAGGAACTGGTGAGCAACGCACTGCGCCACGGCAGTCTGCCGGTCTGCGTGGAGATCACCGCCTTCGGCCACTTCTGGCTGCTCGACGTCAGTGACGCCGCCGTCGCCCGGCCACCGGCAGTCGCCGTCGGCCGCGACGCCGCACACGGTGGCCTGGGTCTCCACCTGGTCGCGAGCCTGTGCGGAGCTCATGGCTGGACAGTCGCCCACAACCGCAAGCACGTCTGGGCGCGGATCGACTACACCCACCCGGAAGCACGCGAGGCGGATCCCCGAGTCCGACACGGCTGAACGGTTCTCCCCCCGATGGAGGGGTGGTCACCACTCGGTGCATCCCTCATCAGCGCGGTGGCCACCCAGACGGCGCACTCCCACCCGGGGCGCTCGGTCGTCAGGTGGGAGGCCCTGGTCGTCGTGGTGCTACTGACGTGGTGGCCGTCGGGAGCTGTCTGGGGTGCGCAGTCGCCCCGCCACTGCCCCCCGGTCCTGCCCCGATCGAGGGGCAAGCGGATGCCGATTGCCGTCGCGAACGGCGCCCGAACGGATGGAGGCCCTGGTCAGTCGCCTGGCCAGGGCCTCCACCGCGTGGGGTGAGTGACGGGGCTCGAACCCGCGACACCCAGGATCACAACCTGGTGCTCTACCAGCTGAGCTACACCCACCGCGTGCGCCCCGGCGGCGTGCTCGCGCCGGAGGCAGGGACGAGGATACCGGAGCCGGTCAGCTCCCCGACGCAGCCGGGGGTGTGCCGTCCTCCACGGGCGCCACGGGCGGGGTGGCGTCGGCCGCGGAGAGCACGTCGGCGAAGCCGGCGACGACCTCCCCGGCGGCCCGCTGCGCCTGCGACGTCGACGGGCCGGGGGTGTCGACGAACAGGGTCCGGCGGTAGTAGGCCAGCTCGCGGATCGACTCGACGATGTCGGCCAGGGCGCGGTGGGCCAGGCCCTTGGGCGGCTGGGCGAAGTAGACCCGCGGGAACCAGCGGCGGGCCAGCTCCTTGATCGAGCTGACGTCGACCATCCGGTAGTGCAGGTGGTCGTCGAGCTCGGGCATGTCGCGGGCGAGGAAGCCGCGGTCGGTGCCGATCGAGTTGCCGCACAGCGGAGCGGTCCGCCGCTCGGGCACCCACCGCTTCACGTAGGCCAGCAGCTGCTGCTCGGCCTCGGCCACGGTGAGCGTCGAGGCGCGCACCGCGTCGGTCAGCCCCGACTTCGCGTGCATCTCGGTGACGACGTCGGCCATGTCCTCCAGGTCGGCGTCGTCGGCGGAGATCACGAGGTCCAGGCCGGGGTCGAGGACCCGCAGCTCCGAGTCGGTCACGACGACGGCGACCTCGATGAGCTTGTCCCGGGTGAGGTCCAGCCCGGTCATCTCGCAGTCGATCCAGACCAGGTGCCCGCCGTTGTCCGCCACGTCGGCCGACCCTACGTCCCGTCCGTCCCGCACGCCTCGCGTGTCGGCCCACTACTCCATGCGCCACACCGGCGCCACTCGAGGGGTCGGCTTCGGCGACCTGCGCCGTTACGGTGGGTCCATCCCGTCAGCGAGACCAGGGAGTCCTCCCGTGCCCCACCCCGCCCCCGCCGCTCCCGCCCGAGCGGTCCCCCCGGCACCGGGCTCGCTGGCGGCCGGGCTGCGGCACCCCGTCGCGCTGCTGCGCTGGCTGTGGCTGGCGTACACGACGCCGGGCCGGCCCGGGCGCCCGACGGGGGAGACCGAGCTGCGCTGGATCTACGGCGCCTGGCTCGGGGCCTTCCTGCTCAAGATGCTCGGCTCGTCCTGGGACGTCTCCTGGCACTTCAAGTGGCTGCGCGACGACCTGGCGCCCCCGCACCTGCTCAACTCGGCCGGCACCGCGGTGGTCATCGCGCTGGTGGTCTTCCACAGCTACAGCGGCTACGGCGTCGACCGCCGGGCGCTGCGCCTCATGCAGTGGGGGATCGGCACCTTCCTCGTCGCCGTCCCGGTCGACATCGTCAACCACCGGATCAACGGGCTGGACATCACCAGCTGGAGCCCGAGCCACGCGCTGCTCTACGTCGGGACGGCGGTCATGCTGGCCGGCGCGATCCGCGGCTGGTGGCTGTACGCCGCGCCCGGCCGGGTCCGCACGCTCGTCTCGCTGGGCCTGTGGCTGTTCTTCGTCGAGAACGTGGTCTTCCCCAACCAGCACCAGGAGTACGGCGTCCTGTCGCTGCGGGCCTACGAGGCCGGGCGGACGACGGCGGAGCCGCAGCTGCTGGACTTCGCCGCCTCGCAGGGGCAGACGCCCACGATGTTCATGCTGCCGGTGCCCTCCTGGGTGCACCCGGCGTGGCTGGTCTGCGCCGGCCTGCTCTCCCTGGTCGTGGCGCGCAAGGTCGTCGGATTCCGCTGGACCGCGACCGTCGTCGCCGGCACCTACCTCGCCTACCGCGCCGTGATGTGGGCGGGGCTGGTGGCGATCGGCTTCCCGCCGTCGGTGCTGCCGCTGGTGCTGCTGGCCGGCGCCGTCTGCGTCGACCTCGCGGTCACCCGCGGGCTGCCCGGCTGGAGCGCCGCGCCCGCCACCGCCGTCGTGGTCTACGCCGCCGGGTGGGTGCAGGACGCCGCGGGGGTCCTGCCGCCGTGGAACTGGTCCTGGTGGTCGATCGTGCTGGTCGTCGCGGCGTTCACCGGCCTGTGGTCGGCGGTCGACCTGGTCGGCCGCAGCGCCCGGTTCGCCGCCTGGCGCCGTCCCGTCGAGCCGGGCCGCCCGGCCGGCGCCGTCCCGGCCGGCGTGGCCGACGGCGGCGCGTCGACCCGCTGAGGAGCGGGACCGGCCCGTCACCTGACGTAACGTCGGACGGGCCGCCCGCCCGGATCGCGCTGCCGGGCCCCCGCGCCCTCGCGCGCGTCCGGCCCACCCCTGACCCCCACCCGCCCCCGGAGGACGACGTGCTGGCCCTGACGCCCGTGCCGCCGCAGACGGCGGGGGAGCGTGCGCTCTTCGCCGAGCTGACCCGCTGGGACCGCGGCGGAGCCGTCCGGGGCGCCGTCGTGGCCTCCCTCCCGGTCGTCGACGGCCCCATGGAGCGGCGCCTGTCCGACGCCGTGGTCTTCGTCCCCGAGGGCCTGGCCGTCGTCCGCGTGGTCGAGGTGGTCCGGCAGACCGGCGTCGTCACCGCGACCCCGGAGGGCTCCTGGACCATCGGCCCGGGCGCCGGTCCCGGCGAGGTGCTGCAGCTGGCCGGCGGCGGCTCGACGCCGCTGGACGGTCTCATGCGGGCCGGCATGGACGCCGCGGTCCGGCTGCGCCGGGCCGGCCTGGAGCCCGGCCGCATCGCCCGGCTCACCGTCCTGGCCGGCGACCTCACCGGCCTGGTCCCGGCCGACGGCGACCTCGGCGACGGCGACCAGGTCGCGCTGTTGGAACCCCGCTCGCTGCTGCTCGGCATCTCGCGGGCAGCCCGCTACGCCGGGGTGGACAACCCGCGGCTGTGGACCACCGCCGACGTCCGCGCCGCGCTGACCGCGCTCGGCCTCGAGGGCCGCGGGCCCGCGGTCGAGGAGCTCAACGGCGAGGGCTTCCCGTACTCGCCCTACGTGCTGCGGAGGCGGGAGCTGCTCGCGCCCGCGGCGATGGCCGCCTCGGCCGCCCCCGCGGCGCCGCCCGCCCCGCCGGTCCCGGCACCGCCCCCCGTGGCCGTCCCGCCGCCCGCCCCGGCCCCGGCCGGCCCGCTGGTCGACCCGGTCGCGGCCGCCGCCGTCGCCGCCGCCGCGATCCGGGCGGACGAGGAGGCCGCGGCGCGTGCCGCGGCCGCCGGCCCGGCCGTCCCCGTCGCGCCCGTCCCCGTCGTCGCGCCCGTCCCCGTCGAACCCGCGTTCGCGGCGCCCGCCCCGGCGCACAGGGCCACCGCGCGTTTCGAGGCGCCCGCCGTCCAGTCCGGGGGCGGTGCCCCGGACGCCCCGGCCGAGGAGACCGGCGGCATCGGCGGGCTGTTCGGCGACGCCGACACCGACGCCGGCACCGACGCCGGGCACGAGCCGCCGCCGGCCGCCCCGCCGGTCGTGCCGCCGGCCGCGGCCCCCGTCCCGCCGGTGCCGTCGATCCCCCTGGTGGGCCCGCGCCGCCGCTCGCCGGCCGCGCGGCGCCGGCTGGCACTGCTGACCGCCGCCGCGCTGGCCGTGGTCGTCGTCGCGGTGGTCGCGCTGGTGAGCCTCACCGGCGGCGGGGGCGACGCCTCCGCGGCCGCGCCGCCGAGCACCAGCGCCCCGGCCTCCGCCCCGGGGGCGCAGGAGGCCGGCCCGCAGCCGGGCGAGCGCACGGTCCTCGACGGCCGGGAGTTCGTCCTGCAGCGGGTGCAGGTCGAGGACACCTGCGTCGGCAACTCCTACGGGGACGTCGCGGACTCCTTCGAGCGGGCCGACTGCACGGGCCTGGCGCGGGCGCTGTGGTCGACCGACGTGGACGGCCGGGCGGTGGTGGTCTCGGTCTCCACCGTGGACATGGGCGACACCACCACGGCCCGCGGCCTGCGCGACCTGGCCGACCGCAACGGCAGCGGCAACGTCAGCGACCTGCTGCGCGAGGGCGTGACCTACCCGGGGGCGCCCGCGGAGCTGTCCGGCGCGGAGTACGCCAGCGCCGTCCGGGGCTCGGTGGTCACCATCGTGGAGACCGCCTGGACCGGTCCCGGCGACGGCGGCACCGCCGACCTCGACCTGGTCGCCGGCACCGGCCTGAGCCTGCCGATGCCGGACCCGTCCGCCGGCTGAGGGCGCCGCGTCAGGCGGTCGCGGCGGCCTCGGCCATCGCGGCCAGCAGCGCGGCCGTCCGCGCGCGCGGAAGCCGGCCGGCGCTGTGCGGCGTGGAGTTGACCAGCCCGAACACGGCGTGGGCGCGGGCCCGGCTGGCGTCGGTGCCCTCCTCGGGCCGCAGCCGGGCCAGCACGTCCACCCACACCTCGACGTAGCGGCGCTGCAGCCGGCGCACCGCGGCCGCGTCGTCCGGCGGCAGGGAGCCGAGGTCGCGGTCCTGCACGGTGATCAGCGCGGGGTTGTCCAGCGCGAAGTCCACCTGGAAGGCGATCAGCGCCCGCAGCTGCGCGGCGGGGTCGGGACCGGCGGCGGCCACCTGCTCGCGCGCGCCGGCCAGCAGCCGCTGGCTGATGCCCTCGAGCATCTCGGCCAGCATCGCGTCCTTGCTGGCGAAGTGCCGGTAGATGGCCGGGCCGGTCACCCCGACCGCGGCGCCGACGTCGTCGACGCCGACCGCCCGCGAGCCGCGCTCGGCGAACAGCTGCGCGGCCGCCCGCAGGATCTGCTCCCGCCGGGAGGGCCGGGCGGCGTCCGCCGTCAGCGCCGAGTCGGGCTGGCTGGCGGTCACGCCGCGGATGCTAGCCGCCGCCGTCTGGACCCTGATGTGAACCGTCGTTAACATCGGGCGGGAGCGGCCGGCCGACCGGTGCGGCCGCAGGCGGGCCCCGGGGAGGACCCCACCGGCGCCCCGGCACCAGGGAGCACACCGTGCTGGACTACCGGCTCGACGACGAGACCGAGGCCCTGCGGAGGACCGTCCGCGAGTTCGCGCTCGAGGTGGTGGCCCCCCAGATCGGCGGCTTCTACGAGCGCGACGAGTTCCCCACCGCGATCGTGCGGCAGATGGGCGACCTCGGGCTGTTCGGCCTGCCCTTCCCCGAGGAGTACGGCGGCTCGGGCGGGACCTACTTCGACCTGTGCGTGGCGATCGAGGAGCTGGCCCGGGTGGACAGCTCGGTGGCCATCACGCTGGAGGCCGGCGTCTCGCTGGGCGCCATGCCGCTCTACCGGTTCGGCAGCGAGGAGCAGAAGAAGCGCTGGCTGCCGCGGCTGTGCACGGGCGAGGCGCTGGCCGCCTTCGGCCTGACCGAGCCCGGCGGCGGCTCCGACGCCGGCGCCACCCGCACCACCGCGCGCCTGGAGGACGGCCACTGGGTGGTCAACGGCTCCAAGGCCTTCATCACCAACTCCGGCACCGACCTCACCGAGCTGGTCACCGTCACCGCCGTCACCGGCACCCGGCCCGACGGCGGCAAGGAGATCTCCGCGATCGCGATCCCGTCGGGGACGCCGGGGTTCGGCGTGGGCCCGCGGTACTCGAAGGTCGGCTGGAACGCCTCGGACACCCGCGAGCTGTCCTTCAGCGACTGCCGGGTGCCGGAGGACTCGCTGGTGGGGGAGCGCGGCCGCGGCTACGCGCAGTTCCTGTCGATCCTCGACGAGGGGCGGGTCGCCATCTCCGCGCTGGCCACCGGCCTCGCGCAGGGCTGCGTGGACGAGTCGGTGCGCTACGCCGGCACGCGCGAGGCGTTCGGCCGGCCGATCGGCCGCAACCAGGCGGTCCAGTTCATGATCGCCGACATGGAGGTGCGGGCCTCCACCGCGCGACTGGCCTACTACCGCGCCGCCGAGAAGATGCTGCGCGGCGAGCCGTTCCGCCGCGAGGCCTCGATCGCCAAGCTCTACAGCTCCGAGGTCGCGATGGACAACGCCCGCGCGGCCACCCAGGTGCACGGCGGGTACGGCTTCATGAACGAGACGCCGGTCGGGCGCTTCTACCGCGACGCGAAGATCCTCGAGATCGGCGAGGGCACCAGCGAGGTGCAGCGGATGCTCATCGCCAAGGACCTCGGCGTCGGCTAGGCCGTCACGTCGACCAGCACCTTGCCGACGGCGCCGTCCTGCACGGCCCGGTGCGCCTGCGCCGTCTCCGCCAGCGGGAAGACGTGCAGCGGCAGGCCGGCGTCCTCGCCCACGCACAGCGCGCCGTCGAGCAGGGCGGCGTCGACGTCCTCGACGCCGAGGACCTTGGCCCGCTCGGGCTGGGTGTAGACGAGCACGAAGTTCCAGCGGGCGTTGGGGCTCATCTGCGCGCGCACCGGGATGGTGACCTCGGCGCCGCCGTCGTCGGCGTACACCGCGACCGCGCCGTGCATGCCGACGACCTGCGCGTCGACGGCGGCGTTGCGGGCCGCGGACACCTCCACGACCGTGTCGACGCCCTCCGGCGCGATCTTCCGGACCTCGGCGACGACGTCCTGCTGCCGGTAGTCGACGACGTGCGAGGCGCCCGCCGCCGCGGCCAGCTGCGCCTTGCGCGGGCTGCTCACCGTGGCGATCACCGTGGCGTCGGCCCAGCGCGCCAGCTGGATCGCCGCGTTGCCCACGGCGCCGGCGCCGCCCTGCACGAGCACGGTGCGCCCGGTCAGCGAGCCGGGGCCCATCCGGTCGGGCACGGACTCGCCGAGGGTGAGGCAGCGGTGCGCGGTGAGGAACGGGATGCCCAGCGCCGCGCCGAGCTCGAACGAGGGCTTCGGGCCCATGGGCACCGCCTGGCGCGCGGGCACGACGGTGTACTCCGCCGCCGTCCCCCAGGGACGCTGCCAGGCCGCCTCCCACACCCACACCCGCTCGCCGCGGATCGCGGGGTCCACGCCCTGCCCGACCGCCTCCACCGTGCCGGCGCCGTCCTGGCCGGGCACCTGGCCACCGGGTCCGGGCTGCGCGTTGGTGCGGGACTTCCAGTCGGTCGGGTTGACGCCGGCCAGCGCGAGCCGGACGAGGACCTCGCCGGGGCCGGGGTCGGGGGTGGGCCGGTCGGTCAGCTGCAGGACCTCGGGGCCGCCGGGCCGGGTGTAGGTGATGGCACGCACGCCGCGGCCCTACCCCGTCCGGCGGGCCCGTTGCGCACGGAGCCGTTCCGGTCGGCGCAGGTTCGGCCTCACCCCCCGGGGTGACCGCCGCGGAACGGAACTGATCCGGAACGGATACGCGGCCGAAGAGGGCTCCATGGAGCTCCCCGTCATCGGCAGACTCCGCCGCGCGCTGCCCGAGGGGCGGCCCCTGCCGGACGAGGTGTGGCAGCGGCGGCACGCGCTGCTGCTGCGGCTGGCCGCGGTGCAGGCCGTGGTGATCGCCGTCCTCGCGGTGGCCCGGGGCTGGGCTCCGGCCGCGGCGGGCGGCGCCGCCCTCGCCGTCGTCTACCCGCTGTCGTTCAGCCTGCTGCCGAACGCCGGCCGCACGCTGCGGGCCGCGGGGGTGACCGGGAGCCTGCTGGCCGCCTCGGTGCTGCTCGTGCACGTCTGCGACGGGCTGACCGAGGCGCACTTCCACTTCTTCGTCGTCGTCGGCCTGGTGTCGCTCTACCAGGACTGGGTGCCCTTCGGGCTGGCCCTCGTGGTCGTCATCGGGCACCACGGCGCCGTCGGGACGCTCTTCCCGCACTCGGTGTTCGACCACGAGGCCGCCTACCGCGACCCCTGGCTGTGGGCGCTCGTGCACGGCGGGTTCGTGCTGGCCGCGAGCCTGGCGCACCTGTCCTCCTGGCGGCTCAACGAGCGGCAGGGGCTGCACGACCCGCTCACGGGGCTGGCCAACCGCACCCGCCTGCTGCAGACCACCGCCGCGCTGCTGGCCCGCCGCACCGGCCCGGTCAGCGTGCTGTTCCTGGACCTGGACGACTTCAAGGACGTCAACGACACCCGCGGGCACGCGGCCGGCGACGTCCTGCTCACCACGGTGGGCGACCGGCTGCGGGCCTGCGTCCGGGAGGGCGACGAGGTGGGCCGGCTGGGCGGCGACGAGTTCGCCGTCGTGGTCGACGGCGACGCCGACGAGGCGGCGGCCGTCGGCGAGCGGGTCCTGGCCGCGCTCGCCGAGCCGGTCGACGTCGGCGGGCGTCCGCTGGCCGTGCACGTCAGCATCGGCGTCGCGGACACCGCGACCGCCGGCGACCGGCGGCCCGGGACGCTGCTGCGCAACGCCGACCTGGCCATGTACCGCGCCAAGGCGCTGGGGAAGAACCGGCTGGTCCGCTACGCGCCGGGCATGGCCGAGGCGGCGGAGGACGAGGTCACCCTGCTGCAGGACCTGGCCGCCGCGGTCCGGGCCGGCCAGCTGGAGGTCCACTACCAGCCCACCGTCGACCTGGCCGACGGCCGCACCACCGGCTACGAGGCGCTGCTGCGCTGGCACCACCCGGAGCGCGGGCTGGTGCCGCCGGCGGAGTTCGTGCCCCTGGCGGAGCAGAGCGGCGCGATCCTCGAGATCGGCCGCTGGGTGCTCGAGCAGGCGGTCGGGCAGGCGGCGGCGTGGACGGCGGAGGCCGGCCGGCCGGTCGGCATCGCGGTCAACCTCTCCCCGCGCCAGCTGACCGACGACGACGTCGTCGCCATGGTGTCCGCCGTCCTCGCCGGGACCGGCCTGCCGGCGGCGCAGCTCACGCTGGAGGTCACCGAGGGGGTGCTGCTGCGCGACGTCGACCGGGTGGCCGGCCAGCTGCACGCGCTCCGGGGGCTCGGCGTGCGGATCGCGATCGACGACTTCGGCACCGGTTACGCGACCCTGTCCTACCTGCGCCGGCTGCCCGCGGACGTCCTCAAGATCGACCGCAGCTTCGTGCAGGAGCTCGGCAGCGACGGCCGCTCGACCGCGCTGGTGGCCTCGATGATCGAGCTGGCGCACAACCTGCGGCTGGAGGTCGTCGCGGAGGGCGTGGAGACCAGCGAGCAGCACGCCGTCCTCGACGGCCTGGCCTGCTCGCACGCCCAGGGCTTCCTCTTCGGCCGCCCGCTGCCCGCGCCCGCGCACGACCCCGCGCAGCCGGCGGCCGTGGCCGTCGTCCCCGCGCCGCGGGAGCCGGTCGCCACCGCCTGACCTGCGCGGGCGCCCGGGGTGGGTGCGAGTGGAACGGATCGGTCCCCTAACCTGTGAGCGCTCCGTGACAGCAGTCACACCGTGCGCATCCCCCTCGACGATGAGGACGTCCGTGCAGCCAGCCTCCCTCCCCGCCGCCCGCCGCCGTCTCGGCGCCGCGCTCGCCGTCGCGACCGCCCTGTCCGTCTCCCCCCTCGCGGTGGGCGCGGCCTCCGCCGCCCCGCCGCCCGCCACCGACCCGACCGCGCCGGACCTCGGCGTGAACGTCACCGTCTTCGACCCGTCCATGCCGGTCAGCGAGATCCAGGCCGAACTCGACGCGACCTTCGCCGCCCAGCGCGACGACGAGATGGGCAGCGAGCGGTACGCCTACCTCTTCAGGCCGGGCACCTACGGCACCGACGCGCAGCCGCTGCAGATCAAGGTCGGCTACTACACCGAGGTCACCGGCCTCGGCGACTCGCCGTCCGACGTGGTCATCAACGGCAAGGTCGAGAGCTACAACCGCTGCCTCGGCGACGGCGGCACGAGCAACTGCATCGCGCTGAACAACTTCTGGCGGACCGTCTCCAACCTGACGATCGACGTCAACGCCGCCGGCCAGGACGGCTGCCGGCAGAGCGCCAACTTCTGGGCCGTGTCCCAGGCGGTCTCGCTGCGCCGGGTGGACGTCACCGGCGGCAACCTGTCGCTGATGGACTACTGCACCGCCGGACCGCAGTACGCCAGCGGCGGGTTCATCGCCGACTCCCGGGCGGGCACGGTCGTCAACGGCTCGCAGCAGCAGTGGCTGATCCGCGACAGCACCATCGGCAGCTGGTCCAACGGCGTGTGGAACCAGGTGTTCTCCGGCGTCGAGGGCGCGCCGTCGGAGGGCGGGTTCCCGAACCCGCCCTACACCACGCTGGACACCACCCCGGTCAGCCGGGAGAAGCCGTTCCTGTACCTCGACGACGCCGGCCACTGGACCGTCCGGGTGCCCGCGGCGCAGCAGGACTCCCGCGGGGTCAGCTGGGACGGCGGGCTCACGCCGGGCCGCAGCATCCCGATCAGCGAGTTCCTCGTCGCGACGCCGTCGACGCCGGTGCAGCAGATCAACAACCACCTCGCCCGTGGCGGGCACCTGCTGCTCACGCCGGGGGTGTACGACGTCGCGCGCAGCATCGACGTCAAGCGCGCCGGCACCGTGGTGCTCGGCCTCGGGCACGCCACGCTCACCGCGGTCGGCGGGGCGGTCCCGGTGACCGTCGCCGACGTCCCCGGCGTCGTGGTCGCCGGCGTGACGATCGACGCGGGCACCGTCGAGTCGCCCGCGCTGCTGCAGGTGGGCAAGCCCCACGGCGACGGCGGCCGCTCGGACGCCGCGGACCCGACGACGCTGTCGGACGTCTACTTCCGCGTCGGCGGCCCGCACGTCGGCAAGGTGGACACCGCGCTCGAGGTCAACAGCGACGACGTGCTCGTCGACCACACCTGGGTGTGGCGGGCCGACCACGGCCTCGAGCCCTTCACCGAGGGGTACCTGGGCGACACCGACCGCTGGCGGACCAACACCGGCCGCGTGGGCGCGGAGGTCAACGGCGACCGGGTGACCGCGACCGGCCTGTTCGTCGAGCACTTCCAGACCCACAACACGATCTGGAACGGGGAGCAGGGGACGACGGTGCTCTACCAGAACGAGCTGCCCTACGACCCGCCGTCGCAGGCCGACTGGCAGCAGCCCGACGGCACCCTCGGCTGGGCCGGCTACAAGGTCGCCGACGACGTGCAGCAGCACCGCCTCCACGGCGGCGGCGTGTACGGCTACCAGCGCAACGCCGGCCCGATCGTCACCGAGAGCGGCTTCGAGGTGCCGACGACGCCGGGCGTGCGGCTGCACCACGTGCTGACCGTGCACCTGGACGAGGCCGCCCCGGGGGTCATCGAGCACGTGGTCAACGACGTGGGCGGCCGGTCCGACCCGACCACGGCCGGCACGGCGCAGTACGTCGTCGACTACCCGACGGCCTGACCCAGCGAGCCCGGTGGGCCGTCGCGGGACTCCCGCGGTGGCCCACCGGTACGTCCGGTCGCCGGCGGTGCTGGTTCACCCGAGGCGACAGGGAACGGCGCGACGGTCGACGGGGCGCCGTGGCATCACAGGCAGTAGGGACAGCCCGTGCCGCCGACGGCGACCGTGCGCACGCAGCGGAGCAGCGCGTGGAGACGGGTGCCCTTCGGCACCAGCGCGTGGGCACCGGCGGCCCGGGCCTCGAGTCGTGCCTCGCGGGCTTCCGCGGTCAGCACGACGACCCGGGCCTCGGGTTGAGCGGCACGCAGCGCTGCCGTGGCCGCCAACCCGTCCATCACCGGCATGGACAGGTCCATGCACACGACGTCAGGACGCAGGCGTGCAGCGGCCTCCACCACCTGTGACCCGTCCTCGCACTCGCCGACGACGACGAGGTCACCCTCCTCGGACAGTGCTTCCGACAGGGTCCTGCGCAGGTGCGGGTGGTCGTCGACGAGGAGCACGCGGATCTCGGCGGAGACGTCACCGCCGTGCTTCGCTCCGGTCATCCGTGTACCTCCTGACCGTGCGGCGAGGGCCCTGCGGTGACCTGGTCGCCGTGACACCCCGAACGGTGAGGCGATGATCCTGGGAGACGTCGGCGCTCACGGCAAGACCGACGGGCTCGCCTCCCCGGGCGGCGGCCGGTGCGTCCTCGACGGGCCCGTCCGCCGGCCGTGACCCGGTCAGTCGTCCCGGGCGGCCCGCCGCGCCACCCGGCGGCGGTGCCGGCGCAGCACGCCGAGCCCGAGCCACAGGATCGCTCCCAGGAACGCGTCCACCAGGGTGAACAGCCACAGCGGCCACGTGAAGCTCCAGAAGAGGAACTCCAGCGTGACGTCCTGCCGGTTCTGCAGCATGAACACGAGCAGCAGCCCCCCGCCGGCGAGGGCCGCGACGACCCCGCCGCTGAGACGGGCGCTGCCGGGTGCACCGCCGGTCCCGCCGGTGCTCGCGGGGCCGGGGCTCTGCTGCTGGACCATGACCGCCTCCTCCGCCGCGACCGGACCGTAGGTGCCGTCGGTGCGGACGCGGATCACCCCGCGGGGACGATCCGCCGGCGGGGGCTCAGACGGGGGTGATCGAGAGGGTCAGCGCGCGGCGGCCGGCCTCGGACCGGGCCGTGGCCAGCCGCTCCTCCGAGGGTGTGCCGTAGTCGGTGGTGCGCTGCCGGGCCGGCCGGCCGATCGCCGCGGCCACGGCCTCGAGCTCGGCGATCGTCTTCAGCGAGCCGTTCTCGCTGCCGGCCATCCGGCTGATGGTCTCCTCCATCAGCGTGCCGCCGAGGTCGTTGGCCCCGCCCTGCAGCACCGCCTGGGTGCCGGCGTCGCCGAGCTTCACCCACGAGGTCTGGACGTTCGGGATGCGGCCGTGCAGCAGCAGCCGGGCGACGGCGTGCACCGCCCGGTTCTCCCGCACCGTCGGGCCCGGCCGCGCGACGCCGGCCAGGTAGATCGGCGCGTTGTGGTGGACGAACGGCAGCAGCACGAACTCGGTGAACCCGCCGGTCTCGTCCTGCTGGCGGGTGATCGTGCGCAGGTGCGCCACCCAGTGCGCCGGGGTGTCGACGTGGCCGTACATCATCGTCGACGTCGTCGGGAGGCCCACCCGGTGCGCGGTGCCGATGATCTCCAGCCAGGTCGCCGCGGGCAGCTTGCCCTTGGTCAGCACCCAGCGGACGTCGTCGTCGAGGATCTCCGCCGCCGTGCCGGGGACCGAGTCGAGCCCGGCCTCCTTCGCGGCGGTCAGGAAGTCCGCGAACGACAGCCCGGTCCGCGCGGCGGCGTTGACGATCTCCATGGGGCTGAACGCGTGCAGGTGGATGCCGGGCTGCCGGCGCTTCACCTCACCGATCAGGTCGAGGTAGGCCGAGCCCGGCAGGTCGGGGTGGATGCCGCCCTGCATGCAGATCTCGGTGGCGCCGGCGGCCCACGCGCGGTCGACCCGGTCGCCGACCTCGGTCAGCGACAGCGTGTAGGCGTCGGCGTCGGTGCGCCGCTGGGCGAAGGCGCAGAACCGGCAGCCGGTGTAGCAGACGTTGGTGAAGTTGACGTTCCGGTTGACGACGTAGGTGACGTCGTCGCCGGTGACGTCGCGGCGGACGGCGTCGGCCAGGGCGCACAGCGCCTCGAGGTCGGGGCCGTCGGCGCCGAGCAGCGCCAGGTACTCCGCGTCGGACAGGCCGGCGGGGTCGCGCTCGGCGGCGCGCAGGGCGGCGTGCACCTCGGGGTCGCCCACGGCCAGGGCGGTGGAGGAGCCGTCGCGGGCGGACTCGGTGCGCGCCCGCAGGTCGGCCCAGTCGCCGTAGACGGCGTCGAAGTCGCCGCGCCGGTCGCCGGTGCGCCCGACGGTGTCCACCTCGACGTGCAGGTCGGTGCGGCCGGAGGACACCCACGCCTCGTCGGGCTCCTGCCACGGCAGCCCGGCGGGGACCCGCTCCTCGACGGCGAGGCCGTCGGGCCCGGCCAGCGCGGCCACGTGCGGGCGCACCCGCGGGTCGAGCCACGGCTCGGGCTCGAGCACGTAGCGGGGCTGGGCGGCCAGCCGCTCGCGCAGGGTGAACCCGCCCTCGGCGGTGAGGGCGGCGAGCTTGTCGGTGTTGGGCCAGGGGCGCTCGGGGTTGACGTGGTCGGGCGTCAGCGGGGAGACCCCGCCCCAGTCGTCGACGCCGGCGCGCAGCAGCAGCCCGAGCTCGGTGGAGTCGGACAGGTTCGGCGGCGCCTGCACCCGGGCCCGCGGGCCGAGCAGCAGCCGGGTGACGGCGACGGCGGCCACGTACTCCTGCAGCGCGAGGTCGTCGTGGGCGGCCATCGCGGTGCGCGGCTTGGCGCGGAAGTTCTGGACGATGACCTCCTGCACGTGCCCGTGCCGTTGGTGCGCGGCGCGGATCCGCAGGACGGCGTCGACCCGCTCGGCCGGCGTCTCGCCGATGCCGAGCAGCACGCCGGTGGTGAACGGGACCGCGGAGCGGCCGGCGTCCTCGAGCACCCGCAGCCGCACCGCCGGCTCCTTGTCGGGGGAGCCGTGGTGCGGGCCGCCGCGCTCGGACCACAGCCGGGTCGCCGTCGTCTCGAGCATCATCCCCATCGACGCCGCGACCGGCTTGAGCCGCTGGACCTCCTCCCAGGTCATCACCCCGGGGTTGAGGTGCGGCAGCAGCCCGGTCTCCTCCAGCACCCGGATCGCCATCGCGCGCAGGTAGGCCAGGGTCGAGTCGAAGCCGTGCGCCTCCAGCCACCCCGCGGCGACCGGCCAGCGGTCCTCGGGCCGGTCGCCGAGGGTGAACAGCGCCTCCTTGCAGCCCAGCGCCGCGCCGGCCCGGGCGATCTCGAGCACCTCGTCGGGGGAGAGGAACGGCGCCTTCCCCTGGGCGCGCAGCTGCCCGGGCGTCGTCACGAACGTGCAGTAGTGGCAGCGGTCGCGGCACAGGTGGGTGAGCGGGATGAACACCTTGCGGCTGTAGGTGACCACGCCGGGGCGGCCGGCCGAGGCCAGGCCGGCGTCGCGGACCCGCGCGGCGGCGGTGAGCAGGCGGTCCAGCGGCTCGCCGTCGCCCAGCCCGCGGGCCGACAGCAGGGTCTCGGCCTCGCCGGCGTCGAGGGTCACGCCCCGCTCGGCGCGGGCGAGGGCCCGGCGCAGCGCGGACGGCACGGGGGTCTGCGGCTCGGTCATCACCCCGAACGCTAGACCCGGACCCTGCGCGGGGTGCCGATCCGTCCGTCAGGGGGCGTCGACGTAGCGGCCGCGCAGCCGGAGCAGCGGCGTGGCGCCGTCGCGCAGCACCGGCACGTCCTCGACGGCGAGCAGCGCCAGCACGTGGTCGCCGGCCGGCACCAGCCGGTCGAGCCGGCAGTCCAGCGCGACGACGCCGCCGTCGAGGACGATCGCGCCGCTTCCGGCCGCCCGCGACCACGGCACCGACTCGAGCAGGTGCCGCGCCGAGGGCCGGCCCGCGGAGGAGAACCGGCTGGCGAGGATCGCCTGCCCGGCGGAGAGCACGCTGAGCCCGCAGGTGCCCACGGTCTCCAGCACCTCGGCCGGGTAACCGTCGGCGGTCAGCCCGACGGCGACCAGCGGCGGGTCGGCCGACACGCTCATGACCGAGGTGACCGTCGTCCCGACGTCGTCGATGTCGTCCCGGACGGTCAGCAGCGCCACCCCCGCGGCGTACTGCCGCAGGGCGGCGCTGAACTCGGAGGGTGACACCGGCATGGCGGCCAGTCGACCACACCGCCAGGATGGCCCGGTGAGCAGCGCAGACGAGAAGACCTACGACGTCGTCGTGGTGGGAGCCGGCTCGACCGGGGAGAACGTCGCCGACGTCGTCGTCCGGGGCGGGCTGTCGGCGGCGCTGGTCGAGGAGCACCTCGTCGGCGGGGAGTGCTCGTACTACGCGTGCATGCCGAGCAAGGCGCTGCTGCGCGGCACGGAGGCGATCGGGGAGGCGCGCGCGGTCAGGGGTGCCGCGGCCGCGGTCACCGGCGAGCAGGACGTCGCCGCCACCCTCGAGCGCCGCGACTCCTTCGCGAGCCACTGGGACGACGCGGGCCAGGTGCGCTGGGTCGAGGGCGCCGGCATCGACCTGGTCCGCGGCACCGCCCGGCTCGACGGGGAGCGCACCGTCGTCGTCACCCGGCCCGACGGCGGGGAGACGCGGCTGACCGCGCGGCACGCCGTCGCCGTCTGCACCGGGTCGGAGCCGGCGGTGCCGCCGGTCGAGGGCCTGCCCGACGTCGAGCCGTGGACCCCGCGCGAGGCCACGAGCGCGAAGGAGCCCCCGCGCCGGCTGCTGGTGGTCGGCGGCGGCTACGTCGGCTGCGAGATGTCCTTCGCCTGGAACGCCCTGGGCTCGCAGGTGACGCTCCTCCAGCAGGGCGACCGGCTGCTGCCCGGCGCCGAGCCGCAGGCCGGGGACGCCGTGCTCGCCTCGCTGCGCGACCGCGGCGTCGACGTCCGCCTCGGCGCCGAGGTCCGCACGGCCCGCCGCGAGCACGACGAGGTGGTCCTCACGACCGCCGAGGGCGAGGTCCGCGGCGACGAGGTCCTCGTCGCCGCCGGGCGGCAGGCGCGGACCACGGCCATCGGCGTGGACACCGTCGGCCTCGAGCCGGGGGAGTACCTCGACGTCGACGACACCCTGCAGGTGCGCGGGCTGCCGTGGCTCTACGGCGTCGGCGACGTCAACGGCCGCCGGCAGCTCACCCACATGGGCAAGTACCAGGCCCGCCAGGCCGGGGCGGCGATCGTCGCCCGCGCCCGCGGGGAGGAGGTGCGGGTCGAGGACTGGTCGCCGCACACGGCCACCGCCGACCGCGCCGCCACGCCGTCGGTCGTGTTCACCGACCCGCAGGTGGCCAGCGTCGGGCTGACCGGCGCCCAGGCGGAGGAGCGCGGCCTGCCGCACCGCGTCGTCGAGTACCCGATCGGCTCGGTCGCCGGCGCGAAGCTGTTCGCCGACGGCTACGAGGGGACGGCGGTCGCCGTCGTCGACACCGAGCGCGAGGTGCTGCTCGGGGTGACCTTCGTCGGCCCGGCGGTGGCCGAGCTGCTGCACGCGGCGACGGTCGCCGTCGTCGGGGAGGTGCCGATCGCGCGGCTGTGGCACGCGGTCCCGGCCTACCCGACGGTCAGCGAGGTCTGGCTGCGGCTGCTCGAGACCTGGCGCGGCTGACGCGGGCGGCCCGTGCTGAGGTGGGACCCGTGCCCGCCTCGTCCCGCACCTCCTGGCGCCGCTACGTCGCCCTCGGCGACTCCTTCACCGAGGGGCTCAGCGACCCCGACCCGGCCCGCCCCGGCGAGTACCGCGGCTGGGCCGACCGGCTGGCCGAGCACCTCGCCGCGGCCTCGCCGGGCGCCGACGTCGAGTACGCCAACCTCGCCGTCCGCGGCCGGCTGCTGCCGCAGGTGCTCGCCGAGCAGGTCCCGGTCGCCCGCGCGGCGCGGCCGGACCTGGTGAGCCTGGTGGCCGGCGGCAACGACCTGCTCCGCCCCGGCGCCGACCCCGACGTGCTGGCCGCCGCGCTGGAGGAGGCGGTGGCCGGCTTCCGCGCCGACGGCGCCGACGTGCTGCTCGCCACCGGCGTGGACCCGCGGCTGACGCCGATCATCCGGCGCACCCGCGGCCGGGTCGCGGTGTTCAACGCCTCGCTGTGGTCGATCGCCGCGCGGCACGGCGCCGTCGTCCTCGACCAGTGGGGCGCGGACTGGCTGCTGGACTGGCGGCTGTGGGACAGCGACCGCATCCACCTCACCGCCGAGGGGCACCGGCGGATGGCGCTGGCCGCGGCCGACGCGCTCGGCGTCCCGGTGCCCGGCGACGGCGAGTGGCGCACCCCGCTGCCGCCGGCGCCGCCGCGGGCGCTGCGCGCGGCGCTGGCCGAGGAGGCCGCGTGGGTGCGCGGGTTCGTCGCGCCGTGGATCGCCCGCCGCCTGCGCGGCCGGTCCTCCGGTGACGGCCGGGCCCCGAAGCGGCCGGTGCCGCTGGCGCTGCCCCGCGCCTGAGTCGCCCCTCAGTCCCGGGGGGTGTCCCCGTCGTCCGCCCGCGCGGCGTCGTCCCCGTCCTCGTCGTCGTCGGCGCGGTCCTCGACGACCACGAGGAACGGCCGCGGGGCCGGGGGCTCCTCGGCGTCCTCCAGCGGGAACAGGTCGACGCCGTCGCCGCCGGCCGGGTCCGGCACCGGGGGCAGCTCGCCGGTGACCGCCTCGAGTTCGCCGGTCACCGCCTCGAGGACGGCGGCGGCCTCCTCGGCGGCCTGCTCGACGAGCACCTCGGCCATCAGCGCCTCCGCGCGGCTGGGCAGCGGCGCAGGCCGGCCGAACGCGTACCCCTGCGCCATCGCGCAGCCGTGCCGGCGCAGCCACTCGGCCTGCTCGAGGTCCTCGATGCCCTCGGCGATCACCTGCAGGCCCATGCCCTGCCCGAGCTGCAGCAGGCCCTGGACCAGGGCGGCGGTGGAGGGCCGGGTGACGACGTCGGAGACGAACGACCGGTCGATCTTCACGGTGTGGATCGGCAGCCGGTGCAGCGCGGTGATGGCCGAGTAGCCGGTGCCGAAGTCGTCGAGCGCCAGCGTCACCCCGCGCGCGGTCACCTCCGACACCGCCTGGAGCGTGGCCTCGGCGGCGAACAGCGCCGTCGACTCGGTGATCTCCAGCTCCAGCCGCTCGGGCGGCAGGCCGGACTCCTCCAGCGCGGCGGCGACCAGGTCGCTGAACCCCTCCTCGGCCAGGTGGCGCGCGGAGACGTTGACGTGCACCCGCAGCCCGGCCGGCCACCCGGCGGCGTCGGTGCACGCCTGCCGCAGCACCCAGGCGCCCAGGCGGGACGTGAGCCGGTTGTTCTCCGCGGCGTCGAGGAAGGCGCCCGGCGGCAGCAGCCCGCGGGTGGGGTGCTGCCAGCGGATGAGCGCCTCGTAGCCGAGCAGCGTCTCGTCGGCCAGGGAGACGATCGGCTGGTAGAACAGCCGCAGCTCGTCGCCGTCCAGCGCGCGCCGCAGGTCGGTCTCCAGCTGCAGCAGGTCGACCTCGTCCTCGGTCAGGCCGCCGTCGTGCACCTCGATCCGCGCGCGGCTGCCGTCCCGCTTGGCGCGGGTGAGCGCGCTGTGCGCCTGGCGCAGCAGGTCGTCGGGGGCGACGTCGGAGCCCATGGTCAGCCCGACGCTCGCCGACAGCACGATCTCGCGGTTGCCGAGCTGGAACGGGTCGTCGAGCACCGACAGCAGCCGGTCGGCCAGCGCCCGCAGGCCGTCGAGGTCCTCGACGTCCTCGGCGAGGATGAGGAACTCGTCGGCGCCGAGCCGGACCGCGGTGTCCTCCACGCGGGTGCTCCAGCGCAGCCGGTCGGCGACCTGGCTGAGCAGCTGGTCGCCGGCCTCGGTGCCGAGGGTGTCGTTGACCGCCTGGAACCGGTCGAGGTCCAGGTGCACCAGGCCCACCTGCAGCCCGCGGCGGCGGGACAGCGCGAGGGCGTGCGCGAGCCGGTCGGTCAGCGCGCGGCGGTTGGGCAGCCCGGTGAGCTGGTCGGTGAAGGCCCGGCGGACCAGGTCCTCCTCGGCGCGGCGCCGGTCGGTGACGTCGACCAGCGACAGGACGACGAAGTGCGGCTCGCCGGTGGTCCGGTGGACGACGGTGTGCGACTGCTGCACCCACAGCTCGGTGCCGTCGGCGCGGCGCAGGCGGCGCTCGCCGTCCCGGCGCAGCCACGGGTCCAGGCCGGCCACGTCCTCGGGAGCGACGCCGCCGTCGCCGTCGGGGATCGGGGCCTCGTCGGGGTGGGCGAGCAGGTCGACGTGACGGCCGACCACGTCGTCGATGCCGCGGCCGGACAGCGCGCACAGCGCGTCGTTGACGACGAGCAGGTGGCCGTCGAGTCCGACGAGGGCCTTGGGCACCGGCGAGTTGAGGAACAGGGCGCGGAACACCTGGCCGCGGTCGGCCAGCAGCGTGTCGATGGCCCGCAGCCTCGTCCCCGCCGGTGCGCCGCTCGGCTCGCCGGGCTGGTCGGCCCGGGGCCGGGGCACGTGGGCGGCGCTGAGAGTCACCTGCACAGGGTGGCCGACCGGATGCCCGGAGCCGGGGAACCCGCACACGGAGAGTCGTGGTCGGTCGCTCACCGTGCGTCACGGTTCGAGGCTGCCGTGTCGTCCGGTGCGCGTGGGGCGGTGCCGTGAGCAGCACCTCCGCCCGACGCCACGGCGTCCGGACGTCCGGGCCTCCGCCACGGGCGCCCGGGAGGGGTGCCCGCGCACCCCTCCCGGGAGCAGGGTGGGCACCCCGAGCGGAGGAGCGCGTCATGGACTGGAAGCTCGAGCTGGTCGCCGTGCCGGTGAGCGACGTCGACCGGGCGATCGCCTTCTACACCGAGGGCGCCGGGTTCCACCTCGACCACGACCACCGGGTGAGCGACGAGGTCCGGTTCGTCCAGCTCACCCCGCCGGGCTCGGCGTGCTCGATCGCCATCGGCACCGGCCTGCTCGACGTGCCGCCCGGAGCCGCGCAGGGGCTGCAGCTCGTCGTCGACGACGTCGAGGTCGCGCACAAGGAGCTGACCGAGCGCGGCGTGGAGGTCAGTGAGGTCCAGCACCTGCCCTGGGGGTCGTTCGTGTTCTTCAGCGACCCCGACGGCAACGGCTGGGCGGTCCAGCAGCTGCCACCGCGCTGACCGCCGGGAATCCCGCGCCCCGCCCGTGCGCTGTGCCGGACATGGACGCCGGCAAGCGCATCGGGTTCCTGTCGTTCGGTCACTGGCAGCCTCTGCCCGGCTCGCAGGTGCGCACGGCGCGGGATGCGCTGGTGCAGACCGTCGAGCTCGCCGTCGCCGCCGAGGAGCTCGGCCTGGACGGCGCGTTCGTCCGGGTGCACCACTTCGCGCGGCAGCTCGCCTCGCCGTTCCCGCTGTTGGCCGCCATGGCCGCGCGGACCTCGCGGATCGAGCTCGGCACCGGCGTCATCGACATGCGCTACGAGAACCCGCTGTACATGGCCGAGGAGGCCGCGGCCACCGACCTGCTCGCCGGCGGCCGGCTGCAGCTCGGCGTGAGCCGGGGCTCACCGGAGACGGCGCTGCGCGGCTCGGAGGCGTTCGGGTACGTCCCGCCGGAGGGGTCCTCGGACGCCGACCTGGCGCGGGAGAAGACGGCGCTGTTCCTCGCCGCGGCCCGGGGCGCGACCGTCGTCGACGCCGACCCCGGGATGACCGGCGGCGCGCGCGGCCGGCTCGCCGTGCAGCCGCAGTCGCCGGGGCTGGCCGACCGGATCTGGTGGGGCGCCGGCACCCGGGCGACGGGGGAGTGGGCCGCCCGCCAGGGGCTGAACCTCATGAGCTCGACGCTGCTGTCCGAGGACACCGGGGTGCCGTTCGACGAGCTGCAGGCCGAGCAGATCGCCCGCTACCGCGCCGCCTGGGCCGAGGCCGGGTGGGACCGCGAGCCGCGGGTGTCGGTGAGCCGCAGCGTCATCCCGATCGTGTCCGACCTCGACCGCGCCTACTTCGGCGACGAGCGCCGCTCGTCCGACCAGGTCGCCCTGCTCGAGGGCGTGCGGGCCCGCTTCGGCCGCAGCTACGCCGGCGAGCCCGACCAGGTCGCCGAGGAGCTGGCCAAGGACGCCGCCGTCCGCGAGGCCGACACCCTGCTGCTCACGGTGCCGAACATGCTCGGCGTCGAGTACAACGCCCGGCTGCTGGAGAACGTCGCGCGCCACGTCGCGCCGGCGCTGGGCTGGACGCCCGCCGCCGCACGCTGACGCGCGCACGCGAGAGGCCCGGGACCCAGCGGTCCCGGGCCTCTCGCGTGTGGTGGGGTCAGTTCTCCAGGAAGGTGACGTTGCCCTCGGCGTCGATCTCGGCGACGACCTCGCCGTTCTGGCTCGGGTCGTCGACCAGCGCGACGGTGCAGACCAGCTGCAGGCCGTCCTCGGCGACGAGCACGGAGCGGTCGCCGCCGTCGCAGGTGGCGGTGATGTCGAAACCGCCGTCGAGGGCGAACTGGCTGACCAGCGCCGACTCGACGTCGGCCACGTGCACGTAGACCTGGTCGCTGTCGATGGTCACGTTGCCCTCGTCGTCGGTCTGCTCGACGGTGAAGGTGACCTCCTGGCCCTCCAGCTGCGCGGTGCAGGTGGTGACCGTGCCGGCGGCGAGCTCCACGTCGTCGGGACAGGTCACGTCGGTGACGGTGACGCCGGCCTGCTCCTCGGCGATGGCGGCGATCTGCCGCTCGGCCTCGGCGGTGTCGAGGACCTTGCTGCCGAGGAGGAAGAAGGCGCCGACGCCGAGCCCGGCGACCACGAGCACCGCGAGGATGCTGCCGACGATGGCGCCGGTGCGCTTCTTCGGGGGCTGCTGGCCGTAGGGGGCGCCCGGGGTGGAGCCGGGGCCGTCCCAGCCGGTGGGGGCGGGGAAGGGCGCCGGCGCGTAGGGGCCCTGCGGGGCGTACGGCTGGGCGTTGCGGGGGTCGTGGACCTGGGTCACGGGGCGCTCCTCGGTGCGGTCCCGGGGCCGTCCCCGGGTGCTCGGGAGCACCGTGCCGCCGCCCGCTTGCAGCGCCCTTCCATCGCACTTGCAGCGCGGTGCCAGCGCCGGTGACACGGGCATCGACCCGCGCCGTCGGCGTCTGGCGGGAGACGAGGGTCGGGGCGCAGGCCGTGCGGCGGTGTCACCCGGGACGGGCGCTCGTCGTCGCCGAGGTCATCCGGTCGACCCGGCGCCTCCTCTCCCCGGATGCCAGAATGGCCGTACCGACGTCGGACCAGCCGACAGCCGGACGCGGCCGAGACAGCAGCTGCCTTGCGCCAGCGATCGCACGCCGCACGCTGCACCCCCAGCCTGCCGGCGCGTTCCACGGCGCCTCCGTGATGGGCGACAGGGACTGCCATGACAACCCCACGACAAGAAGCGCCCGCTCTCGACCGTCGGTCGCTGCGCAAGCTCATGGCCGCAGGGCTCATCGGGAGCTCGATCGAGTGGTACGACTTCTTCATCTACGCCACTGCGGCGGCATTGGTGTTCGGTGAGCTGTTCTTCCCCAACGCCTCTCCGCTCGTCGGCACGTTGCTGGCCTTCAGCACCTTCTGGGCCGGCTTCATCGCCCGTCCCATCGGCGGCCTGGTCTTCGGCCACTTCGGGGACAAGGTCGGCCGCAAGCCCGCCCTGGTCACGTGCCTGATCCTGATGGGGTCGGCGACCTTCCTCATCGGCTTGCTGCCGACGGCCGACTCGATCGGCGTGCTCGCCCCGATCGCGCTCGTCGCGCTGCGCTTCCTGCAGGGCATCGCGGTCGGCGGACAGTGGGGCGGGGTCATCCTCCTGCTCACCGAGAACGCCGGGCGGGACCACCAGGGGCGCGCGGGCACCTTCGGGCAGATGGGCGTCCCCATCGGCGTCATCCTGGGCAACGTCGTCTTCCTGGCGGTGAGCGCCGCGGTGAGCCCCGAGGCCTTCGTCTCCTGGGGCTGGCGCATCCCGTTCCTGGCCAGCGCCGTGCTGCTCCCCGTGGTCATGTTCATCCAGTTGCGGGTCGAGGACACCCCGGTCTTCCGTCAGCTCCAGGACCGCCACGACCACGCTGCCGGGGCCCAGGTGGCGCAGGCACCGCTCAAGGAGGTCGTGCGCAAGCACCGCCGGCCGGTGCTGCTCGGCGCGGGGCTGCTGTTCGGCACCAACGCGATCTTCTACATCAGCATCGCCGGAGTCCTGGACTACGCCACCCGCGAGCTCGGCGTCGACCGCGACGACCTGCTCTCCATCACGCTCGCCGCCTCGGCGATCTCCGTGTTCGTCATCTACTTCAGCGGAGCGGCGTCGGACCGGATAGGCCGCCGGCCCCCCATCCTGCTGGGCGCCGCGGTCATCGCCCTGTGGGCGTTCCCGTTCTTCTGGCTCATCGACACCGGGTCGCTGCCACTGATCTTCCTGGCGCTCCTCGGCGGGCTGATCGGGTCCTCCCTCACCTACGGCCCCCTGGCCGCCTTCCTGGCCGAGCTGTTCGAGCCGCGGATCCGCTACTCGGGGGCCTCTCTGGCCTATCAGCTGGCCGCCATCCTGGTGAGCGGAGCCACGCCCTTCCTCATGACCGCGCTCCTGGCCGCCACGGGCACATCCGCCTCGGTGTCGGCCTACATCGCCCTGATGGGCTTGATCACGTTCCTCTCGGCGCTCGCCCTGCGCGAGACGCGCACCAGGAGTGAGATCCGGGGCAGGTCGGGCCCCGGCACCGGGAGGGCGGAGCCGACGACCGGGGTGGCCACGGGCGACCCGCGGCCCAGGACCTGACGGTCAGACGCGCACAGCGCGCCCGGCAGGGATCGAACCTGCGACCAAGTGCTTAGAAGGCACCTGCTCTATCCGCTGAGCTACGGGCGCTCGGCCGCAAGGATGACACCTCCGCGGCGTCGGGCGTGAGCCGGTGACGACCGGACCGGCCACCGTCCACAGGCGCCGGGTACTCCACAGGTCGCTCCCGGCGCCGCCACGGGCTCCTGGGCGGGGCGAGGGTCGGGTCCGCGACCGGCACCGTGCCGGCCTGCCAGACCCGAGGAGCACCGTGAGCGCCACCGAGATCACCGTCATCGGCAACGTCGTCACCTCACCCAGCCGCGTGCGCACCCAGAGCGGCACCGTCACCAACTTCCGCGTCGCCTCCACCGAGCGGCGCTGGGACGGCACCGCGCAGGGCTTCGTCGACGGCGCGTCGTTCTTCGTCGACGTCGAGTGCTGGAACGAGCTGAGCGGCAACGTGTCGCACAGCGTCAGCAAGGGCGACCCGGTCATCGTCCGGGGCACGCTGCGCACCGACGAGTGGGAGAACGACACGGGCCGCCACAGCCGGCCGCGGGTCCGGGCCCGGACCGTGGGCTTCGACCTGAGCAAGGGCACCGCGGAGTTCCGCAAGACCCGGCGGACGACGGCCGCGCCCCCGCCGGCCGAGCCGGTCGACGACGCCGCCGGCGAGCGGGACTATCCGGAGCCTGTCGAGCCGTTGTACGAGCTGGACCCCGACTCGTCCGCGGCCGGCGCGGCGCTCGACGCCCTGCCGGAACCGGCTCTCCGCTAGCCGCCGCGAACTGGGAGGATCGGGGCCGAGAACGCACGGGGGCCGGGCCGGAGCAGACACCGGCCCGCCCCTCCTCGCGCACCGACGGAAGGCTCGAACGCCCAGTGGCTCAGTACATCTACTCCATGGTCCGTGCCCGCAAGGCGCACGGCGACAAGGTGATCCTGGACGACGTCACCCTGTCCTTCCTGCCCGGCGCCAAGATCGGTGTCGTCGGGCCCAACGGCGCCGGGAAGTCCACCGTCCTCAAGATCATGGCCGGGCTCGACCAGCCCTCCAACGGCGACGCGACGCTGGCACCGGAGGCCACGGTCGGCATCCTGCTGCAGGAGCCGCCGCTCAACGAGGAGCTCGACGTGCGCGGCAACGTCGAGGAGGCCGTCAAGCCGATCCGCGACGCGCTGACCCGCTTCGAGGAGGTCAGCGCGGCGATGGGCGAGCCCGACGCCGACTTCGACGCGCTGCTGGCCGAGCAGGGCGAGCTCATGGAGGTCATCGAGAACGCCGACGGGTGGGAGCTCGACGCCCGCATCGAGCAGGCCATGGACGCGCTGCGCTGCCCGCCCGGCGACGCCGACGTCACCGTCCTGTCCGGTGGTGAGCGCCGCCGCGTCGCCCTGTGCCGCCTGCTGCTCGAGGCGCCCGACCTGCTGCTGCTCGACGAGCCCACCAACCACCTCGACGCCGAGAGCGTCGCGTGGCTGGAGCAGCACCTCGAGAAGTACGCCGGCACCGTCGTCGCCGTCACCCACGACCGGTACTTCCTCGACAACGTCGCCCAGTGGATCCTCGAACTCGACCGCGGCCGGGCCTACCCCTACGAGGGCAACTACTCCACCTACCTGGAGACCAAGGCCGCCCGTCTCAAGGTCGAGGGCGCCAAGGACGCCAAGCGGCAGAAGCGGCTGGCCGAGGAGCTGGAGTGGGTCCGCTCCAACACCAAGGCCCGGCAGGCCAAGAGCAAGGCGCGCCTGGCCCGCTACGAGGAGATGGCGGCCGAGGCCGACAAGTTCCGCAAGCTGGACTTCGAGGAGATCCAGATCCCGCCGGGGCCGCGGCTGGGCAACGTGGTCGTCGAGAGCCGCGACCTCACCAAGGGCTTCGGCGACCGCATCCTCATCGACGACCTGTCGTTCACGCTGCCGCGCAACGGCATCGTCGGCGTCGTCGGGCCGAACGGCGCCGGCAAGACCACGCTGTTCAAGATGCTGGTCGGCGAGGAGAAGCCGGACGACGGCGAGATCAAGGTCGGCGAGACCGTGAAGGTCTCCTACGTCGAGCAGACCCGCAGCGGCATCGACCCCAAGAAGACGCTGTGGGAGGTCGTCTCCGACGGGCTGGACCACATCAAGGTCGGCAACGTGGAGATGCCGTCGCGGGCCTACGTCGCGGCGTTCGGCTTCAAGGGCCCGGACCAGCAGAAGCCGGCCGGCGTGCTCTCCGGCGGTGAGCGCAACCGGCTGAACCTCGCGCTCACCCTCAAGCAGGGCGGCAACCTGCTCCTGCTCGACGAGCCGACCAACGACCTCGACGTCGAGACGCTGACCAGCCTGGAGTCGGCGCTGCTGGAGTTCCCCGGCTGCGCCGTGGTGGTCAGCCACGACCGGTGGTTCCTCGACCGCGTGGCCACCCACATCCTCGCCTACGAGGGCGAGTCCAAGTGGTTCTGGTTCGAGGGCAACTTCGCCGACTACGAGAAGAACAAGGTCGAGCGGCTGGGCCCCGAGGCCGCCCGCCCGCACCGCGCGACCTACCGCAAGCTGGCCCGCGACTAGTCCGCGGTCACACCCCGCCGACGGCCGGCCGGAGCACCTGCTCCGGCCGGCCGTCGGCGTCTCGGGTGCGGTGTGCACACGGCGTGGGTGGACGGCGGTCCAGGGCGCGGCACGTGCACACGGCGCGGGCAGCCGCGGTCGACGGGCTCGGCAGGCGTGCGGCAGGGTGTCGGACCGTGCGGTTCACGGTGCAGGTCCCCATGCGCTGGTCGGACATGGACGCCTACGGCCACGTCAACAACGTCGTCTACCTGCAGTACTTCGAGATGGCGCGGGTCGCGCTGTTCTTCGAGCGGGCGTCGCTGGAGGAGCGCACCGGACTGCGCCGCGGCACCGTCGTCGCGGCGCACGAGATCGCCTACAAGCGGCCGGTCGTCTACTCCGCCCGGCCGCTGGACGTGCAGATCTGGGTGTCGGGCGTCCGCGCGGCCGCCTTCACCTGCCACTACGAGGTCTTCGACCACGAGCGGCTCGCCGTCACCGGCAGCACGCTGCTGGTGCCCTTCGACTTCTCCATCGACCGGCCGCGCCGGCTCACGCCGGACGAGAAGGAGTTCCTCGCCCGCTGGGCCGACGAGCCGGAGGGCTGAGCCCCGGCGTCAGCGGCCGGCCGGCGCGGCCTGCACCACGCCGCTGCCGGCGTGCATCCAGTCGCGCGGGGGAGCGGTCTCGACCACCCGCTTGCCCAGCGGGAACAGCCCGACGCCGGCCAGCTTGAACGACGCGATCCCGAACGGGATCCCGATGACCGTCACGCAGAAGGCGATCCCGGCGAGCACGTGGATCAGTGCCAGCCACCACCCGGCGACGAGGAACCACAGCAGGTTCCCGATCGCCGACGCGGCGCCGGCGCCCGGCGCCCGCACCGTCGTGCGGCCGAACGGCCACAGCACGAAGCCGGCGAGCCGGAACGAGGCGATGCCGAACGGGATGGTCACCACCAGGAGGCAGGCCACCACGCCGGCGAAGGCGTAGGCCAGGGCGAGCAGCCAGCCCTGCAGGACCAGCCAGACCAGGTTCAGCAGCGTGCGGAGGGTGTCCACACACAGACGACGGACCGCGGGCGCGCCGGGTTCCGCGCCGGCGGGACGGCTCGGGGGCGGCCGACCGGCCGGGACGAGGTCCTCCGCTCCTGCCGGCTGGTCCGAGCGCTCAGCCGGCCACGATCCGCGGCACCGGCCGGTCCGCCCCGGTCGGCGCCCCGCGGCGGGCGGCCTCCTCCTCCGGCACCGGCCGGAGGACGGCGCCCTCGGCGACCTCCGCCCCCGCGAACACCGCCGCGTTGATCCCGCCGCGGTGCACCATCGCCTTCACCAGCCGGGCGCCGGTGAGCCGCTCGAGGTGCGCGCACGGCGGGCAGCGCTTCACCCCGAACAGCAGCGCGTCCCCGACGGCGAACCAGCGGCCCACCAGCGAGGGCAGGTCGACCCCGGTGGTGACCAGGTTGCGGCGGGTGTCGCCCGGCGTCAGCGGCACACCCACCTCCGCCCCGACCGCCGCGACGTCGTCGGCGTCGATCAGGGTCAGCTGCTTCTCCAGGTCCGGGTAGCGCGCCCAGGTGCCGCCGCCGAGGGCGTAGCGGTCGCCCTCCAGCCCGCGCCCGGCCAGCAGCCGCGCGGAGGGGACCCGCCGCATGGGCGCGGCGGCGGCCGGGGTCGTCCAGATCTCGAGGACGGTCATCGGGAGACCTCCGGGGCGGGGGAGCGCCGGCGGCGGCGCGGGGGCGGGACGTCGTCGGCGCCGCGGGCGTCCAGCGCCTCGCTCACGTCGTGGGCCATCTGCAGGACCTGCACCAGCAGCGGGGCGACCGTCGTCCGCAGCGCGCGCAGGCCGCGGGGGGAGCCGCCGCGGGCCGCCTGCGCCTCGCGGATGCGGTCGGCGCGCTCGACGAGGACCGGGATGAACCGCAGCGCCATGGTGACCACCAGCCCGACCCGCGCCGGCCGCACGCCGACCAGCCGCAGCGGGGTCGCCAGCCGCTCGACCACGGCCACCATCGCGCTCACCCGCGTCGTCGCCGTCACCACGGCCGCGGCCAGCACCAGCGTGAGCAGGCGCAGCGCGACGTGCGCGCCGGTCCGCAGGTCGGTGGTCAGCGCGTGCACGACCAGCAGCGCCAGCACCCACCACGTCATCGCCCGCGCCTGCCGGGCCAGCACGGCCACCGGCAGCCGGGCGACGAGCAGGCCGAGGACCAGCACCCCCGCCAGGGCCGCGCCGGCCGCGGGCAGCGTCGGCAGCCAGAACAGCGCGACGGCGAGGACGGCGAGGGCGAGCAGCTTGACCCCGGCCGGCAGCCGGTGGACGACGCTGGCCCGCGGGACGTACAGCGCGAGGGTCACCGGCCGGCCATCAGCGCGCGGTAGGCGGCCACGGCCGGGCCGGGGGCGGCGTCCTCCACCACCCGGCCGCGGTCGACGACGAGCACCCGGTCGAAGCCGTCGAGCAGCTCCAGGTGGTGGGTGACGACGACGACCTGCTGCTCCAGCCCGGCGACCAGCTCGGCCACCCGCCGGGCGTTGACCAGGTCCAGCAGCGTCGTCGGCTCGTCGAACACGATGCGGGCGGGGCGCATGACCAGCACGCCGGCGATCGCCAGCAGCTGCTTCTGCCCGCCCGAGAGCAGGTGCGCGGGGTGGTCGGCGTGCCCGGCCAGGCCGTAGCGGGCCAGCACCTCGGCGACGCGGGCGGCCCGCTCGTCGGGCGGGACGCCCTGGTTCTCCAGCCCGTAGGCGACGTCCTCGGCCACCGTCGGGTGCACGATCTGCGCGTCGGGGTCCTGGAAGACGAACCCGACGCGGCGCCGCACCGCGCGCACCTGGGTGCGGGTGTCCAGCCCGTCGACCAGCACCCGCCCCTCGGTGGGCACCACCAGGCCGTTGAGCAGCCGGGCGAAGGTGCTCTTGCCCGAGCCGTTGGCGCCGATGACCCCGACCCGCGGCTCGGTCAGCGTGAGGTCGAGGCCCTCGAGCACCACCCGGTCGCCGTACCGGTGCCCGACGCCGCGCAGCTCGATGCCGCGCCCCGGCTCCACGAGCTCGTCCGCGGCGGGCGCCGGACCGGGACGGCGGAGCCTCACCGGGTGCCGGCGGCCCGGCGGGGACGGTCGATGACGGGGTAGCTGCGCCGGACGACGTCGGCGATGGCCGCGGCGACGAAGGCCTTGAACAGGTCGCCCGGGACGAAGATGGCGGCGCCCGTCCAGAACGCCTCGGCCCACGGCAGCCCGGTCACGGCCTTGAGCACCGGGACGCCGACGGCGTAGACCACGACGATGCCGCCGACCACGTTGACCGCCGTGCCGACCAGGACGTTGTAGCGGTCCCAGGTGCCCTCGGTCAGCCAGCCGATCACGAACGCGGCCACCGGCCAGCTGAACAGGTAGCCCGCCGTCGGGCCGGCGAAGGGCGCCAGGCCGCCCGCGCCGCTGGCCAGCAGAGGCAGCCCGATCGCCACCAGCACCAGGAACAGCAGGACCGCGAGGGAGCCGCGGCGGGCGCCCAGCACGCTGCCGGCGAGCATGACGCCGAGGGTCTGCGCGGTGATGGGCACCGGTCCGACGTTGATCGCCGGCAGGGTCCCCAGCACGGCGATGATCGCGGCGAACAGGGCGACGTAGGCGAGGTCCCGGGTCTTCACTGTGTCTCCTCCACAGGCAGCGGGACGGGCCCGCGCGGTCCCCGCGGAAGGTACCCGAGAGCCGGGCGGGAGCCGTCCGGCGGGCGTCCCGGGGTCCTCCCGATCCCGTCGCCGTCGGTGTCCGCGCGCTCACCTGCAGATACGTCCGCCGGTTTGCCCGGGCCGCCCGGCACGTGTTGTCTGGGGTCGCTGAGGCCTTCGGCGGAGGCGGGGACGGGGCGGTATCTGCATGACAACCGGGTGGTGGGCGTCGCTGTGGTCGCGGGGACGTCACGAGCCACGCGGAGCCACCTCGGCTGCCACCCCGGACGCCGGCCCGGAGCCGCGTCGGGACCCGTGGCCCGGGCGCGCCGGGGCCACCCGGCACACCGCGCCGGTGCCCCTGCCGCCGCCCCCACCGCCCGCCGTCGAGGAGCCGGCGCGCCGCCCGGAGTCCCAGCACCCACCGCCCCCGGCCCCGGCCGGTGCGGCGCACGACGTCCCGCCGGCCGTGCCGCCGGAGGACGCCGTGCCTCCCCAGACGCCCGGCCCGTCCGGTCGACCCGGGTCGCCTCCCGGCCCGGTGCGCAGCCCGTCGCTGCGTCCCCCTCTCGAGACGACAGGAGCCCTTTCCGTGGCATCACTCGACAACGTCATCGCCGACCTGCTCGCGATCGAGGGCGCCAACGGCGCAGCGATCGTGGACATCGACAGCGGCATGGCCCTCGCGGCGGGCGGCACGCCCGGCTTCGACCTCAACGTGGCGGCCGCCGGCAACTCCAACGTCGTGCGCGCCAAGCTGCGCACGATCAACGACCTCGAGCTCAAGGACGAGGTCGAGGACATCCTCATCACGCTGCAGAGCCAGTACCACCTGATCAACGTGCTCAAGGGGCAGGGCAACGCCGGCCTGTTCATCTACCTCGTGCTCAACCGCGTGACCGCCAACCTGGCGCTGGCGCGGCACAAGCTGCGCGCGGTCGCGGCGACCGTCAGCGTCTGAGCCGGCGGCGTCGGCACCCGACCCGGACGGGGGCCGGGTCGGGTGCCGGCGCAGCAGCACCCGGCTTCAGGCGGCTGCGGTGGCGGCCTCGACGATGCGGTCGCGCACCGCGTCGACGGCGAGCTCACCGGTGTCGATCCACCGGGCGACGCGGCCGCCGGCGACGATGCCGACCCGGTCGCAGCACTCGGCCAGCTCGTCGGGGTCCACCGACACGACGACGACCGACGTCCCGTGCGCGGTCGCCTCGTCCAGCAGCTGGCGGACCTGCCGCCGGGCCCGCACGTCCAGGCCGCGGGTGGGCTCGTGGAGGACGACGACGTCGCGCGCGCACTCCGACATCCACCGGGCGAGCGCGAGCTTGTGCTGGTCGCCGCCGGACAGCGCGCCGAACACCGTGCGGATGCTCAGCGTCTTCACGTCCATCCGGTGCACGGTCCGGATGACCCCGCGCAGCTGGGCGATCTCCTTGCGCAGGTCCGACAGCGAGCCCCACGCCTCCTGGGTCATCGTCCGGGCGATCGTCTCGCCGGGGTCCACGCCGTAGGCGTCCTCGTCCGGGCGGTACACCGGCAGCTCCAGCCCGGGGCCGTCCCCGGAGGACCCGAGCGAGCGCTGCTCGCCGAACAGCTGCAGCTCGTCGGTGACCGCCGGCAGCTCCCCGGACAGCGCCTCGGCGATCTCGCGGACGCCGGAGGACCGGTGCCCGGTCAGCCCGATCACCTCGCCGCGGCGCAGCAGCAGGTCGACGCCCTCGACCGCGCCGGGCACCCGCAGGTTGCGGACCCGCAGCACCACCTCGTCGGAGGGCACCAGCCGCGGGGACACGCGCACGGGGGCCTCCTCGGCCGGCGCCGGCTCCGGCGCCGAGGCCACCCGGGGCTCCGGCGGCGTCACCGGCTCGCCGACGGTCTCCGCGGCCAGCCGCACCGGGTCCAGCGTCGCGGCCGGCGCGTCGAGGGCGATCCTCCCGTCGCGCAGGACGAGCACCCGGTCGACCACCTCGAGCATCTCGGGCAGCCGGTGGCTGATGTAGAGGACGCCGCGGCCCTGCCGGCCCAGCCGGGCGGCGACGGCGTGCAGGCGGCCGACCTCCGAGGGCAGCAGTGGCGCCGACACCTCGTCGAGCACCACCAGGCGGGTGTCCTCGGCGAGCACGCGCGCGATCTCGACGAGGCCGTGCACGAAGTGCGGCAGGTCCCCGACGGGGGTGTCGGGGTCGACGTCGAGGGCGACCTCGGCGAGCAGCACCTGGGCCTGCCGGCGCAGCTCGCGCGGCGGCAGCCCCGTCTGGGTCGTGCCACGGAAGACCGCCTGGGCGACGGTGAGCCCGGGGTCGATGTGGACCAGCTGCTGGACGACGCCGACGCCGAGGTGGCGGGCGTCGTCGGCCGACAGCGGCGCGTAGGGGTGGCCCTGCAGCGTCATGGAGCCGGCGTCGGCGGGGGTGATGCCGGCGATGACGTCGCCGAGGGTCGACTTGCCCGCCCCGTTGGTGCCGACGAGCCCGACGATCTCGCCCTCGCCGAGGGTGAAGGAGACGTCCCGCAGGACACGGCGGGCCCCGAAGGACTTCACCAGGCCCTGGACCTGCAACAACGTCATCGGTGGGCGCGCCTCCCCCGGCACAGGGCCGCCGACACGGGTCGGTCGACCGCGGCGTCAGCGTCCCCCCGTGACGCTCTGTTCCGATACCGATGCTACCCGCGCGCGGGCGCGGCGCCTCCCGAGACGGGGAGCGCCGCGCCCACGCCGGTCAGGCGTGCAGCCAGACCGCGGCGTCGACCGGCAGGGCGCCGCCGGCGACGTCGGCGCTGGCCAGCAGGACCCGGCCCTCGGGCAGCGGCACCGCCTCCGCGGACAGGTTCACCAGGCACACCAGGCCGCCGGGCCGGCGGAAGGCGAGGCACCCCTCGGGCGCGGGCAGCCACTCCAGCGACTCGCCGGAGAAGGCCGGCGACGACGCCCGCAACGCCAGCGCCGCCCGGTACAGCGACAGCACCGACGACGGGTCCGCGGCCTGCGCCTCGGCGGTCAGCGGCCCCCAGCCCTCGGGCATCGGCAGCCAGGTCTCCCGCTGCGCGGAGAAGCCGTAGGAGGGCTCGGTGCCCGACCACGGCACCGGGACGCGGCAGGCGTCGCGGCCGCGCTCGGTGTGCCCGGACCGCTCCCAGATCGGGTCCTGCAGCACCTCGTCGGGCAGGTCGACGTCGGGCATGCCGAGCTCGTCGCCGTTGTAGACGTAGGCCGCGCCGGGGAGCGCCAGCTGCAGCAGCGCCGCCGCCCGCGCCCGCCGGGTGCCGGTCTCGCCGCCGCCGTAGCGGGTCACGTGCCGGGGCCGGTCGTGGTTGGACAGCACCCAGCAGGCCGGCGCCGGGGTCCCGTCGACGGTGGCCAGCGAGTGGACGACGGCGTCGCGCAGGTCCTCGGGCGTCCAGTCGGCGGTCAGCAGCTTGAAGTTGAACGCCAGTTGCAGCTCGTCGGCGCGCAGGTAGTCGGCCAGCCGGTCGTCGTCGGAGACCCACACCTCGCCGACGGCCATGGTGCAGGGGTACTCGTCGAGGACGGCGCGGATGCGCCGGTGCACCTCGTGCACCCCGTCGTTGTCGAACCGGTGGTCGCCCGGGCCGTGGTCGTCGAGCAGCCCGGTGTCCTCCATGGGCTCCATGTCGGGCAGGCCGGCGGGCTTGGCCATGCCGTGGGCGACGTCGATGCGGAAGCCGTCGACGCCGCGGTCGAGCCAGAACCGCATGGTCTCCTCGAGGTCGGCGAGCACCTCGGGGTTGGTGAAGTCCAGGTCGGGCTGCTCGGGCGCGAAGATGTGCAGGTACCACTGGCCGTCGGGCACCCGCGACCAGGCCGGCCCGCCGAAGACCGACGGCCAGTTGTTCGGCGGCTCGGCGCCGTCGGGCCCGCGGCCGTCCCGGAACAGGTAACGCGCCCGCTCCGGCGAGCCGGGGCCGGCGGCCAGCGCCGCCTGGAACCACTCGTGCTGGTGCGAGCTGTGGTTGGGCACCAGGTCGACGGTCACCCGGATGTCGGCCGCGTGCGCCTCGGCCAGCAGCGCGTCGAACTCGGCGAGGTCACCGAACACCGGCTCCACGTCGCGCGGGTCGGCGACGTCGTAGCCGTGGTCGGCCATCGGCGAGGGGTAGAAGGGCGTGATCCACAGCGCGTCGACGCCGAGGTCGACCAGGTGCGGCAGCCGGGCGCGGATGCCGGCGAGGTCGCCGACGCCGTCGCCGCTGCCGTCGGCGAAGCTGCGGATGTAGACCTGGTAGAAGACCGCGTCCCGCCACCAGTCGGCGTCGGTGCGGCGGAACGGTCGGGCAGGGGTGAGGGAACTCACCGGGCTCCTCGGGGTGTGCGGGCGTGCGCCTCCGCCGACGGCGGGAGGACGGGCTCAGATGGAGAGGGTGCCGGGCGCGTCGTCGGGCCAGCGGTTCTGCATGCTGCGGGCGGCCATCTGCAGGTAGCCCCACAGGGTGGCGTCCTGCTCCTCGGTCAGGTCGAGGGTGTCGACGGCGTCCCGCATGTGCCGCAGCCACGCGTCGCGCTCGGCCGGGCCGATCGCGAACGGGGCGTGCCGCATGCGCAGGCGCGGGTGCCCGCGCTCCTGCGAGTAGGTGGTGGGGCCGCCCCAGTACTGCTCGAGGAAGCGGCGCAGGCGGGTCTCGGCGCCCTCCCAGTCGTCCTGGGGGTAGAGCGGCGCGAGCACCGGGTCGGCCTTGACGCCGGCGTAGAAGCGGGCGACGAGCCGCCGGAAGGTCGGCTCTCCGCCGACCTCCTCGTAGAAGGTCCGCGCCGACGGCAGGGACCGGCTCGCCTCGCTCATGACACCGATGGTCCCGCAGCCGGGCGGTCCTCTGCCACGAGGGCCCGGGTGCGCCCGTAGGCGAGCAGCGGCGGCACGACCGCGACCAGCCCGATCCCGCCGGCCAGCGCGACGACGGCGCTCGGCGGCAGCCCCTCCGCGGCCAGGCCGGCGGCCAGCGCGCCGACGCCCTGGATGCCGTAGAGCCCGCTGACCGCGACCCCGAAGGCGCGGCCCCGGTAGGCCGGCGGCACCGCCTGCACGAAGGCGACGTTGAGCGGGATGGCCCAGGACGCGCCGAGCCCGGCGACGAACACCAGCCCGACGACGACCGCGAACGCGCCCCGCCCCGGGCCCGCGGTCATGGCGACCAGGCCGGCCAGCAGCACCGGGGCCAGCGACAGGCCCACCAGCACCGGCATCAGCCGGTCGCTGCGCGCCGTCCCGAGGAAGCGGGCGACCACCAGGCCGCCGACGGTGACCCCGAGCGGGTTGGCCGCCAGCAGCACGCCCACCTGGACCGCGCCCTCGCCGAGCTCGTCGGTCAGCGGGGCGGCGATGCCCTCGGCGGCGTTGGCGAACAGGGTGCCGACCCACAGCAGCGCGATGATCGCCACCAGCCGCGGGCTGCCGCCGATCAGCCGCAGCCCCTCGCCGGCCTCCCGCCACACCGACGACGGCGCCGCGAGCTCGTCCCCCGGCGCCGGCCGCCGGTGCAGCCCGAGGGTCAGCCACACGGCGGACACGGCGAAGGTGGCGGCGTCCAGCAGCAGCACCACCGAGGGGCTGAGCACGGTGACCAGCCCGCCGGCGGCGAGGAACCCGACCACCTGGGCCACCTGGAGGCTGACGTTGGTCAGCGAGGTGGCGACGGCGTAGCGCTCGCCCTCCAGGACGTCGGCCATCAGCGCCGAGCGCGCCGACTCGAACGGCGGCGCGCACAGCGCGACCAGGAAGAGCAGGACCAGCAGCAGCGGCAGCGGCGTCCCGGGGACCGCCATGCCGGCGACCAGGACCGCGCGGACGACGTCGCTGGCGATGAGCACCCGGTGCCGCGGGAAGCGGTCGGCGATCGTCGCCAGCACCGGGCCGCCGAGCGCCCACGGCAGGAAGCCCAGCGCGAAGGTGAACGCCGACAGCAGCGGCGAGTCGGTGCGCTGGTAGACGAGGACGGTCAGGGCGACCCGCGCGAGCTCGTCGCCGATGGTCGACAGCGTGTAGGTGCCGAACAGCGGCCGGAACTCGCGGACGGCGAAGACCTCACTGAACGTGGCCCGCTGGGTGGCCTCTCCCTCGGAGGTGGCCCGCCGACCGTCCCCGGTGCTCATCGGGCGCCGGCGGCCGCGGCGCTGGAGGACGCGCCGATCAGCGGGGGCGGGGTCTTGATGCCCTCGGCGACGAACCGCTCCTTGAGCCGCATGCGCAGCTCGCGGCCGACCCGCCACTGGTCGGCGTTGGTGGAGCGCACCTGCACCCGCATGAAGACGCCCTCCGAGAGGATCTGCTCGACGCCGAGGGACTCGGGCTCGGCCAGCAGCACCGCGGCCCACTCGTCCTCGGCGTACATCGCGTCGGCGACCTCCTGCATGACGGTGCGGCACCGCTCGAGGTCGGTGTCGTGCGCGACGGGCATGTCGATGACCACCTGCGCGTAGCCCTGGCTCTTGTTGCCCACGCGCAGGATCTCCCCGTTGCGGGCGTACCAGACGACGCCGTTGACGTCGCGCAGCCGGGTGATCCGCAGGCCCACCGCCTCGACCGTCCCGCTGGCCTCGCCGAGGTCGACGACGTCGCCGACGCCGTACTGGTCCTCCAGGATGATCCCGATCCCGGCGATGAAGTCCTTGATCAGGTTCTGCGCGCCGAAGCCGAGCGCGACGCCGACGACACCCGCGCTGGCCACGATCGGTGCCAGGTTGATGCCGAGCTCGCCGAGCACGAGGACGACGGCGATGCCCATGACCACGAACGAGGCGAAGCTGCGCAGCACCGACCCGATCGCCTCGGCGCGCTGGGTGCGCCGGGCGGCCACCTGCTCGAGCGGGTCGCCGCCGCCGGCGGCCGTGCGGTTGCGCAGCGGCCGCAGGATCGTCGGCATCGACCCGGTGGCGGTGCGGTCGGTCAGCCGCCGGATCGCCCGGTGCAGCAGCAGCCGGACGACCGCGGCCATGACCACGACCAGCAGGATCTTCGCCGGCTTCTCGATCAGCGCCTCGGCGTTGTTCGCGAGCCAGTCGACGCCGAACAGCTCGTAGACCTTGGCGCACAGCGTCGTCGGGTCGGAGACGCAGTCGGGCATGGTGCCGGCGAGCCCGCTGTCAGCAGCGGCGGTCACTACGGAGGGTGGAGCAGTCATCACCCTCCATGGTGTCAGGTCGGAGCGACGGATCAGGAGTGATCCGCGCGCCATCCGGACAGGCCGGTCGCGGCGGCGAGGAAGGCCAGCTGGTCCGCGGCCAGGCCGACGGTGCGGCTGACCGCCCGGGCGCCGTGGCCCACCGACGTCTCCCGCCGCAGCAGGACCGGCGCGTCGGCGCTCGTGGCGGCCTGCAGCGCGGCGGCGAGCTTGCGGGCGTGCAGCGGGTCCACGCGGGTGTCGGACTCGAAGGTCGTGAACAGCGTCGCCGGGTAGGCGGCGCCCTCCCGGACGGCGTGGTACGGCGAGTAGCCGAGCAGCCAGCCGAGCTCCTCCGGGTCCTCGGCGGTGCCGTACTCGTCGTTCCATGTGCGGCCCAGGCCGAAGCGCTCGTACCGGACCATGTCCAGCAGCGGGGCGCTGCAGACGACGCCGACGGCGAGGCCGGGCCGCTGGGTGAGGGTGGCGCCGACGAGCAGGCCGCCGTTGGACCCGCCCATCACCGCGAGCTGCCCGTGCGTCGTCCACCCCTGGGCGACCAGGTGCTCACCGGCCGCGGCGAAGTCGTCGAAGACGTTCTGCTTGCGCTCGCGCATGCCGGCGCGGTGCCACTCCTCGCCGTGCTCGGAGCCGCCGCGCAGGTTGGCCACCGCCCACACCCCGCCCGCGGCGACCCAGGCCAGCGCCTGCGCCGAGTAGGACGGGGTGAGCGCGACGTTGAACCCGCCGTAGCCGTAGAGGACGGCCGGCCGCGGGGCGTCGGGCGTGCCGGTGCCGGACAGCACGAACAGGTGCACCGGGGTGCCGTCCGCCGACGTCGCGTGCGTCTCGACGACCGTCACCTCCGGCACCTCGCCGGCCACGGGGGCGCGCTCGTCCTCGACGAGCGCCGTCGGCGCGGCGGCGTCCCAGCGCAGCACCGACGGCGGCGTCGCGTGGTCGGTGTACCCCACCCAGGCCGTCGTCCCGCCCTCCGGCGGGGCGCTGACGCCGGAGACGCTGCCGGCGCCCAGGCCGGTCACCTCGGCCAGCCGGCCGGAGCCGTCACCGGCCCAGACCGAGAGCCGGTCGGTGGCGTCGACCGAGTGGACGGCGAGCACCTGCAGCGAGCCGTCGGCGCCGTCGACGAGCGCGACGTCGGACAGCACGCCGTCCTCGGCCTGCGGGACGACGTCGGCCCACGCCTCCACCGCCCAGGTGGCCGGGTCCTCCGGGTCGGCGACGGCGAGCCGCCAGCGCGGGGTGCCGCGGTCGCTGAGCAGCCACAGCCGCCCGTCGCGGGCCACCCACGCCGCGGTCTGCGCGTCGACGCCGACCTGGAGCTCGCGCAGGGCGCCGTCCCCGGCCAGGTCGGCCAGCCAGACGTCGTCGCGCGGGGCGGTGCCCGCCGACGCGGAGACGACCAGCCAGCGGCCGTCGCGGCTGGTGCGCACGCCGTAGTAGTTGGTGGGGTCGAGACCCTCGCCGTGGACCAGGACGTCGCCGTCGGGGTCGGCGCCGACCCGGTGGCGCCACACCCGGCGGTGGAACGGCTCCTCGCCGGCGGGCACCTGGCCGGGTGCGAGCCGGCGGACGTAGAAGAGCTCCTCGCCGCCGGGCAGCCAGGCGACGGGGGAGTAGCGGCACCGGTCGACCGGCCCGTCCAGCCGCTCGCCGGTGGCGACGTCGAGGACGTACAGCCGCGACTCCTCGTCGCCGCCGGTGGACAGCTGGTAGGCCAGCCGGTCGCCCTCCCACGACGGCGCCCAGGCGTCGAGCGTCGTCGTCCCCGAGGGGTCGACGGCCATCGGGTCGACCAGCACGCGGACGCTGCCGTCGGCCTCGCGCACCCGCAGGACGGCGTGCTCCTGGCCGGGGTCGCGGCGGGTGGAGAAGGCGCGGCCGCCGCGGTGCACCGGAACGCCGACGGCGCCGGCGTGTACCAGCCGCTCGAGCCGGGCGGCGAGGTCGGCCCGCAGGGGGAGCGCGCCGAGGACGTCGGCGGTGAGGGCGTCCTGGGCGGCGGTCCACGCCTGCGTCCGCGGGTCGTCGGGGTCCTCGAGCCAGCGGTAGGGATCGGCCACGCGGTGGCCGTGCAGGTCCTCGACCAGGTCGAGTCTCTCGGCGTCGGGGTAGCGCACCCGCACCACCGTAACGGCGCCCTCACCGGCGCCCCGGCACCCTCCGGAGTCGTTTCCCCGCGCGCCGGAGGCCCAGGTCAGGGCAGGATGGACGCAGCCCTGTGCGGCCGCCCCGGTACGGCGGTCCGGGGCGTCGGAGGTGATCCGTGTCGCGTTCCGCGTCCGGGTCGTCGCCGGCGGGCCACCCAGGTCCGCGGCGCGACCCCGTCCCCGTCCCCCGGCTGCCCGTGCCCTCGTCCGGCACGACGGCGGCCACGCTGCTGCTCAACGCCACCTACGAACCCCTGTGCGTGGTCTCCAGCCGCCGCGCGATCGTCCTGGTCCTGGCCGAGAAGGCGGTCCCGGTGGACGACTCCGCGGAGGTGGTCCACGCCGAGCGGGTGGCCCTCGCCGTCCCGGTGGTCGTGCGGCTCACCCGCTTCGTGCGGGTGCCCTACCCCGCGCAGGTGCCCCTGTCCCGGCGGGCGGTGTTCACCCGCGACGGGCAGACCTGCGTCTACTGCGGCGGGTCGGCCACGAGCATCGACCACGTCGTCCCGCGCAGCCGCGGCGGCACGCACACCTGGGACAACGTCGTGGCCGCCTGCCGCAGGTGCAACCACACCAAGGCCGACCGGTCGCTGGCCGAGATGGGCTGGCAGCTGCCGCACCCGCCGCGGACCCCGAGCGGCGCGGCCTGGCGGCTGCTCGGCGCGCGCACCGTGGACCCCCGCTGGCGGGAGTGGCTGGGGATGCCCGAGAGCGTCTCGGCGTGACGTCGGCGGGGACCGCGCGCCGGCTCTGGGCGCTGGGCGAGCCGTACCAGGCGCTCACCTACTTCGCCGACGAGGCGCGGTCCGCGGGTGAGGAGGCCGGCCTGTCCGGCTTCTGGGCCGTCTACTTCGCGCTGCGCGCCGCGCCGCTCGGGCCGGTCGGCCCCGCGGTCGTCACGGCCACCTTCTACAACTTCGCGCCGGCGTTCGTCGCCCGCCGGGTGCCCGGCGTCTGGGCGGCGGTGACGCCGGCGGACGCGCTGCGGGTCCGGCTGGCCGCCGTCGACGCCGTCACCCTCCGGGTGCTGGGGGAGTGGGCGGGCTCGGCCGAGGCCGCCGAGGCCGCCGAGTTGGCCCGGATCGCCGCCGAGGCGGTCGACCTGCCCGGCCGGCCGCTGGCGGCGGCCAACGCGGCGGTGGCCGAGCCGGACGAGCCGCACCTGGCCCTGTGGCAGGCGCTCACCACGCTGCGCGAGCACCGCGGCGACGGGCACAACGCGGCGCTGCTGGACCGGGAGGTGTCCGGTGCCGGCGCGCACGTGCTGGTGGCCGCGGCCGGCCGGGTCGACCGCGCGTGGCTGCAGAAGGCCCGCGGGTGGGACGACGACGCGTGGGCGGCCGCCGCCGAGGAGCTCGCCCGGCGCGGCTGGCTCGACGGCAGCGGGCCCGACGACGTGGAGCTGTCCGCGGAGGGCCTGGCGATGGTCGCCGCGATCGAGGCCGACACCGACCGCCTCGCGCTCGGCCCGTGGCGGACGCTCGGCGACACCCGCTGCGACCGGCTCGCCGAGCTCCTGGTGCCGCTGCGCCGCGCCGTCGTCACCGCCGGGCTCTTCCCCGACCGCAACCCGATCGGCGTCCCACCCGACCCCGACTGACCACTGGCGGCAGAGACGGCCATCTCTGCCGCACTGCTCAGGTGACGCGGGTGCGCTCCTCGGGGTAGGCGGCCCAGACGCCGTCCTCGAGCAGGGCGCGGAACCGGTCGACGGCGTCCCAGACGTCGACGAACCGCGTGTACAGCGGCGCGATCCCGAGGCGCACGCGGTCGGGCGTGCGGAAGTCCGGCACCACGCCGCGGTCGACCAGCGCCCGGGTCAGCTGCCAGGCGTGCGGGTGGGCGAGCGTGACGTGCGACCCGCGCCGTGCCGGGTCGCGCGGGCTGGCCAGCGCCACGCCGTGCGGCGCCAGGTGCGCGTCGGCGAGGTCGGTCATCAGCCCGGTCAGCGCCCGCCCCTTGGCCGCCAGCCGGCCGATGCCGGCGTCGGCCACCAGCCGCGCGCCCACCTCGACCGCCGCGGCGGCGAGCACCGGCGGCGTCCCGGTGGCGAACCGCCCGACATCGGGCACCGGGTCATAGGCCGGGCCCATCGCGAACTGGTCGCGCTGGCCGAACCAGCCCCAGATCGGCTGGCGCAGGGTCTCCTGCAGCTCCCGCCGCACGAAGAGGAACGCCGGCGCGCCGGGCCCGCCGTTGAGGTACTTGTACGTGCACCCGACGGCGAGGTCGACGCCGCTCGCGGTCAGGTCCAGCTCCACCGCCCCGGCCGCGTGCGAGAGGTCCCAGACGACCAGCGCGCCGGCGTCGCGGGCCGCCGCCGTCACCGCCGCGACGTCGGCCAGCGCGCCCGAGCGGTACGCGACCGCGGACAGCACCACGACGGCGACCCGCCCGTCCAGCGCCGCCGCGAGCACCGCCGGGTCCAGGCCCTCGTCGACGTCGGCGGGCACCTCGCGCACGGTCATCCCGCGCGCGGCGGCGACCCCGGCGACCACGTAGCGGTCGGTGGGGAAGTCGTCGGCGCAGCAGACCAGCACGTCCCGGCCCGGGCGGGCGTCGGCCGCGGCGACGAGGAGCTTGTAGAGGTCGACGGTGGTCGAGTCGCCGAGCAGCACCTCGCCGGGCCGGGCGCCGAGGACACCGGTGCCGATGACGTCGCCGACCCGCGTGCCGACGTCGATCCACGACGCCCACGAGCCGACCAGCCCGCGGCCCCACTCCTGCTCCGCCACCCGCGCCAGCGCCGCCGGGGTGTCCACGGGCATCCGGCCCAGCGAGTTGCCGTCGAGGTAGAGCAGGGCGTCGTCGACGCCGGCGAAGCGGGCGCGGAACCCGGCCAGCGGGTCGGCGTCGTCGAGGGCCTCGGCGTGCGCGCGGGAGAGGTGCACGGCGACCTGTCTACCGGGCGGGGCTAGCGTCGCCGCCCGTGACCGGTACGCAGGTGCACGAGCTCACCGCGCTGGAGCAGGCGGCCGCCGTCCGGGACCGGACGGTCAGTCCCGTCGAGCTGGTGGAGGCCGCCCTCGCCCGCATCGAGGCCCTCGACGCCGGCCTGGGCGCCTTCGTCACCGTCACGCCCGAGCGCGCGCGGGCCGCGGCGGCCCGGGCCGAGGCCCGGGTGCTGCGCGGCGGCGACCTGCCGCCCCTGCTCGGCGTCCCGACGGCGATCAAGGACCTCAACAACACCGCCGGTGTGCGCACCACCTTCGGCTCCGCGGTGTTCGCCGACTTCGTGCCCACGGTGGACGACGCCGTCGTCACCAAGCTCGCCGCCGCCGGGACGATCAGCCTGGGCAAGACCAACACCCCGGAGTTCGGCTACCCCTGCTACACCGACAACGACGTCGCCGGCCCTGCCCGCTGCCCGTGGGACCCCGCCCGGCTGGCCGGGGGGTCCAGCGGCGGCGCGGCGGTGGCGGTCGCCGCCGGGATGGTGCCCTTCGCCCAGGGCAGCGACGGCGGCGGCTCGATCCGCATCCCGGCCAGCATCAACGGGCTGTTCGGCATCAAGCCGACCCGCGGGCGGATCAGCAACGGACCGCTGGGCAGCGACGTCACCGGGCTGGGCACCAACGGGCCGCTGGCCCGCACCGTCCGCGACGCCGCCGCGATGCTCGACGCCATGGCCGGCCCGGTCACCGGTGACTTCGCCTGGGCGCCGCCGCTGCCGCCGGGGGAGACCTTCCTCGCCGCCGCGGACCGGCCGACCGGGCGGCTGCGGATCGGCCGGGCGCTGGAGTCCCCGATGCCCGGCGCGGTGCTGCAGCCGGAGGTGGCCGCGGCCCTCGACGACGCCACCGCGCTGCTCACCGACCTCGGGCACGAGGTGGTCGACGTCCCGCCCGGTCTGCTCGCCCCGGACGTGCTCGGCGCCTTCGAGCGGGTGTGGTCGCTGTCGGGGACGACGCTGCCGGTGCCGCCGGACCGGGTGGGGGAGCTGCGGCCGCTCACCCGGGAGCTGCGCGCCCGCGGGCTGGCCCTGTCGGCGCAGGCGGCGATGGAGGCGCTCAACGCGCTGCGGCTGTTCGCCCGCCGCTACGTCGAGGCCACCGACGGGTTCGACGTCCTCGTCGCCCCGGTGACGACGATGACGCCGCGGCCGCTGGGCTGGTTCGACGCCGACGGCGACGGCGCCGAGGACTTCGAGCGCAACAAGCGCTACGCGGCGTTCACCGCGCTCTACAACGTCACCGGCCAGCCCGCCGTCAGCGTGCCGCTGCACTGGACCGGCGACGGCCTGCCGGTCGGGACGATGCTCGTGGGGCGGCCCGCGGACGAGGCCACCCTGATCGCCCTCGCCGCCCAGCTGGAGCAGGCCCGGCCGTGGGCGCACCGCCACCCGCCGGGCTGGGACACGCGCGCACAGCCGACCACGGACACCGGTAGATTCCGGGCGTGACCGTCGTCGAGACCCTGCTCGTCTTCCTCGTGGCTCCGCTGGCGGTGTTCGTCCTCCTGTGGGCGCTGACCTACCTGCCGGGCGGGCGCAAGCGCCAGGGCGTCCGGTACAAGCCGGGTCAGCCCTGGGAGCACGAGCCGGTCTGGTACGAGCCGCAGCCGGAGGACGCCCCGACGCACGCCGCCGGCCACGGCGACACCCAGGCCGTCGGGTCCTCGCTGTACGGCGAGCCCGCGGCGCTCGAGGGGGGCCACAGCGGGCACGGGACCACCACCGGCTCGCACGTGATCGCCGGCTCGCGCGGCGCGACCGCCGTCTCCGCCGGTGCGCCGGCCCCGTCCGCCGGCGGCCCGCTCGGCGGCGCCCGCGGCACCTGGTGACCGCCCCGTGATCCCCATCCACCTCGCGACCGCCTCAGGAGGCCGGCGATGACCCGCGTCTTGGACGCCGACGCCCACGACACCGGGACGGTCGACACCGCGCCCAACCGGGCCGACGAGGGCTACGACACGATCTTCAGCTACCGCGAGCTGGCGCGGCTCGACGAGGCGCTGACCATGTCCTCGCGCGAGACCGGCCTGCGGTTCACGCTCTGGATCGGCGACCTCGGGCCCAAGACCCGCATCCGGGCCGAGGAGCTGCACGCCCGCGGCGGCGACCCGGCCGAGTCGGTGCTGCTGGCAGTCTCGCCCGGGCAGCGGGTCATCGAGGTCGTCACCGGTGCCTCGGCCGCCCGCCGGCTGCCCGACCGGGCGTGCGCGCTCGCGGTGCTGTCGATGACCAACTCCTTCGCCTCCGGTGACCTCGTCGGCGGGATCGTCAACGGCCTGCGGCAGCTGTCCGACCAGGCCGGCCACCCGCGGGGCGCCCGGCTCCACTAGCCGCGCGGCGCACCGCGCACGGCCGCACGCGAGAGGCCCAGGACCCGCCGGGTCCTGGGCCTCTCGCGTGCAGCGGGTCAGGCGCCGGCGGCGGCGTCCCGCGCCCGGTTGCGCAGCGCGCGGGCGATGCCGTCGCGGCCCTCGGAGACCAGCCGGCGCAGCGGCGCCGGGTGCCCTTCCCGGCCGAGCCACCTGTCGGCGGCCTGCAGCGTCCGCTCCTCGACCACCGGCGGGAACAGGTACTGCACGGCGTTCTTCGCGATCTCGCCGGGACGGCGCTCCCACATCGGGCCGATCTCGGCGAAGTACCGGTCCACGTACTCCGCGGTCAGCTCGCGTTGCGCCGGGTGCCAGAAGCCCGCGACCAGCGCCTCGTGGACGGCGTTGGGCACCGACGCGTCGTGGAACGCCTGCTGCCAGGCGTCCGCCTTGGCCTCCGCGGTCGGGCGCAGCGCCCGCGCGGTCGCCGCACGCCGGACCCCGGTGGCGGTGGCGTCCCGCTCGGCCTCGGCGTCGATCTCGGCGTCGCCGGCCGCGCCGATGGCCACCAGGCCGTGGAGGAAGGCCCAGCGGGCGTCGGCGTCGACGGCCAGCCCCTCGACGGTGCGGGAGCCGTCGAGCAGCCCGCGCAGCACCGCGGCGTGCTCGCCGGTGCGGGCGGCGGCGGCCAGGGTGCGCGACCACTGCAGCTGCTCGTCGCTGCCCGGCTCGGCCGACTCCAGCGCCTGCAGCGCCTTGTCCGCCAGCGCCGCCCAGCCGGTCTCGGCCCACGCCGGGTCGGCGTACGAGGTCAGCGCCGACTGCACCCGCGCCAGCAGCGACTGCACCACGCTGGTCTCGGTCTCGGCGTCGATGCCGGCCAGCACCAGCTCCACCCACTCGCGGGCGGGCAGCTCGGCGTCGCGGGTCATGTCCCAGGCGGCGGCCCAGCACAGCGCGCGGGCGAGGGAGTCGGGGACCGTGCCGATCGCCTCGCGCAGCGTCGCCAGCGAGCGGTCGTCCAGGCGGAGCTTGGCGTAGGTGAGGTCGTCGTCGTTGACCAGCACCAGGTCGGCCGCCGGGTGCCCGGCCAGCTCGGCCACCTCGGTGCGCTCGCCGTCGACGTCGAGCTCCACCCGGGTGGTGCGGGTCAGCCCGTCCGGCCCGCGGTCGTAGAGGCCCACGGCCAGCCGGTGCCGGCGCAGCACGGGGTGCTCGGGGACGGCGGTCTGCTCGATGGCGAACGAGGCGTAGCGGCCGTCCTCGGTGAGCTCGTACACCGGACGCAGGGTGTTGACCTGGCTGGTCTCCAGCCACTGCGCCGACCACTCGGTGAGGTCGCGGCCGGTGGCCTCCGAAAGGGGATCGAGCAGGTCCGCCAGCGTGGTGTTGCCGTACTCGTGGGTGCGGAAGTAGCGGCGGATCCCCGCCAGGAACTCCTCGCGGCCGACGTAGGCCACCAGCTGCTTGAGCACCGAGGCGCCCTTGGCGTAGGTGATCCCGTCGAAGTTCACCTCGACGGCGGCCACGTCGACCATGTCCGCGGCGATCGGGTGGGTCGAGGGCAGCTGGTCCTGCGCGTAGGCCCAGGCCTTCTCGGCGTTGGCGAACGTCGTCCACGCGGTCGTGTACTCGGTGGCCTCGGCCTGGCACAGCGTGGAGATGTAGGTGGCGAAGGACTCGTTGAGCCACAGGTCGTCCCACCAGCGCATGGTCACGAGGTCGCCGAACCACATGTGCGCCAGCTCGTGCAGCACCGTCTCGGCGCGCCGCTCGTAACGCGCCCGGCTGGTCCGGGACCGGAAGACGTAGTCCTCCAGCACGGTGACCGCGCCCGCGTTCTCCATCGCGCCGGCGTTGAACTCCGGCACGAACACCTGGTCGTACTTGTCGAACGGGTACGGGTAGTCGAAGACCCGGTGGTAGAACTCGAAGCCCTGCTTGGTGACCCGGAACAGCTCCTCCGGGTCCAGGTGCTTCGCCAGCGACGCGCGGCAGAACAGGCCCAGCGGGATGTCCTCGTAGCAGTCGGTGACCCGCGCGTAGGGCCCGGCGATCAGCGCGACCAGGTAGGTCGACAGCCGCTTGGTCGGCTCGAAGTGCACCAGCTGCGAGCCCCCCGGCCCGGCCTCGATGGTGCGGCCGCCGCTGTTGGACACGACCTGCCAGTCGAACGGCGCGACGACGTGCACCTCGTAGGTGCCCTTGAGGTCGGGCTGGTCGAAGCAGGCGAACACGCGCTTGGCCTCGGCCGGCTCGAAGTGCGTGTAGAGGTAGACCTGCCCGTCCTCGGGGTCCTCGAAGCGGTGCAGGCCCTCGCCGGTGTTGGAGTACCGGCAGTCGGCGTCGACGACGAGGGTGTTGTCGGCGGCGAGGTCGGGCAGCGGCAGGCCGCCCTCCTCGGTGTAGGTGGAGACGTCGAGCTCGACCCCGTTGAGCGTGGCGGACCGGACGGTCTCGGCGACCAGGTCGACGAACGAGGCGGCGCCGGGCTCGCGGCAGGTGAAGTGCACCGTCGTCGTCGAGCGGAAGGTCCCGCTGCCCGGTCGCCCCTCACCGTCGGTGAGGTCGAACCGGAGGTCGTAGCTGTCGACGTCGAGCAGGCGGGCGCGTGCGGCGGCGTCGTCGCGGGTCAGGTTGGGTACGGCCACGCCCGGCAGCCTGCCACGGACGGCCGACACGCCCGCAGGGCACCGGGAACAACCGGCCGGACGGGGCACTTGGCAGCGGGCAGTGGCGGGGTGCGCCCCCGGCCCCGAGGACGACGGACCTGAGGAGAGCGATCGATGACCGAGGCAGTGCAGAGCGCCCCGACCAAGGCACGGGTGGACTTCTGGTTCGACCCGCTGTGCCCCTGGGCCTGGCTGACCAGCCGCTGGGTCCTGGAGGCGGCGAAGGTGCGCGACATCGACCTGCACTGGCACGTCATGTCGCTGGCGGTGCTCAACCGCGGGCGCGACCTGCCGGAGGAGTACCAGAAGATGATGGAGCAGGCGTGGGGCCCGGTGCGGGTCGCCGTCGCCGCCGCCGAGAAGCACGGCGACGAGGTCCTCGGTGACCTCTACACGGCCATGGGCACGCTGCGGCACCACGAGGGCAAGGAGCTCGACGAGCTGATCGCCCCGGCGCTCGAGCGCGTGGGACTCCCGGCCGAGCTGGCCGAGGCGGCGACCTCCACCGACTACGACGAGGCGCTGGAGAAGAGCCACCACGCGGGCATGGACCCGGTCGGTGACGACGTCGGCACGCCGGTCGTGCACATCGACGGCGTCGCGTTCTTCGGCCCGGTCATCAGCCGGGTGCCCACGGGCGAGGACGCCGGGAAGGCCTTCGACGGGGCCGTCCTGCTGGCCAACCTGCCCGACTTCTGGGAGCTCAAGCGGACCCGCACCTCCGGCCCGGACATGGACTCGGTGCCGGCCGACGCCCTGGAGCTCGAGAACAGCTGAGTCCGCCGCCCCGCCGCCGGTCGCGGGAGCGCGGCCGGCGGCGGGGCGCCCAGGGGCGGGTCAGGTGGCGGGGGTCTCGGTCACCTGCTCGATCCCGGCGGCGGCGCGGGGCTCCGGGACGGCCGCCGCGGCCCCGCCCAGCCCGAGCTGGGACGCGATGTCGAGCCGGTCGAAGTACATGTGGTGCGACGCGGCCACGCCGTCCCTGACCGTGAGCAGGTCGCACTCCCGCAGCCGTACGCTCCTGCCGGTCGGCGGCACGTCGCCGTCCGGCAGGGCCAGTACGCCGGTGTGGGTCCCGACGAGCCAGCCCTCGTCGATCGCGGTGTCGCCGGCCTCGTAGGTGGCCTTCGGCTCCCAGCTCATGTCGGGGCACGCGCGCTGGAACACCGCGAGGTAGTCGGCGATGGCCTCGTTGCCCTCGAGCCGCAGGCCCTCGGGAGTCTCGGCGACTGCGTCGGCCGCGTAGAGCTGCAGCAGGGTCTCCCGGTCACCCGCGACGGCCGCGGCGGTGATCCGGTCCATGATCTCTCGTGCCTGTCCCATGACGACTCCTCCGGTCGTCCGTCGGGTCGCCGGCCGGTCTGGCCGGCTGGTGACGTCGGCCGGCCGATCGGCCCGGGCCCGGCACGAGCGGGGCCGGGCCCGCACCTGCGGCAGGCCGACACCCCGAGACGAGTCCTGCCCGGGCCGGGGTGCCAGAGGCGAAGGCCCCGTCCGTGCACTTCCGCGGCTGGCATGCTCGCGGGCGTGCCGCGACCGACCCGCCAGCGCATCCTGATCACCGGCGCCAGCTCCGGGCTGGGCATGGGCCTGGCCCGCCGCTTCGCCGCACGCGGCCGGGACCTGGCCCTGGTCGCCCGCCGCGAGCACCTGCTGGAGGAGCTGCGCGGCGAGCTGCTCGCCGCCCACCCCGGCATCCGGGTGGTCACCGCGGCGCTCGACGTCGACGACGCCGCGGCGGTGGCCGAGGGCGTCCCGGCGCTGGCCGCCCGGCTCGGCGGCGTCGACCGGTTCGTCGCCAACGCCGGGATCGGCAACGGGTCGGCCATCGGCACCGGGGCGGCCGCGGCCAACCGCGCCATCCTGGTCACCAACGTCCTCGGCACCCACGCGCAGTGCGAGGCCGCCGTCGAGCTGTTCCGCGCGCAGGGCTCGGGCCACCTCGTCGTCATCAGCTCGGTCGCCTCGGTCCGCGGGATGCGCGGCACCCGCACCGCCTACGGCGCCAGCAAGGCCGCGCTCAACGCGCTCGCCGAGGGCATCCGGTCGGACCTGCTCGGCACCGGCGTCCGGGTCACCACGGTGCTGCCCGGCTACATCGAGACCGACATCAACGTCGGCCGCCGCGGCCCGTTCACCGTCGGCCTGGACACCGGCGTCGACGCGCTGGTCGCCGCGATCGAGCGGGAGCCGGTGCGGGCCTACGTGCCCGAGTGGCCGTGGCGGCCGGTGTCGGCGCTGCTGCGGGTGCTGCCGCTGCCGGTGGTCCGCCGCCTCACCTGATCCCGCCTCCCGCACGCGGGAGACGGGATCACCTGAGCCGGGAGGCGGCCACGCGCACGGTCGCCTCGTCGTAGGGGCCGCGGTCCGGCCGGCCGGCCCGGACGGCGGCCAGCACCGCCAGCAGCTCCTCGCGCTGGGCGCCGACGAAGTCCGCGTCCACGACCGCGCCGTGGCCGGGGACGACCGGGCCGCGGGCCAGCGCGTGCAGCCGCCCCAGGGTGGCCGGCCACTCGGCGGGGAAGGCGTCCTCGAACGCCGGCGGGGCGCCCTCCTCGACCAGGTCCCCGGCGAAGACGGTGCCGTCCTCCACCTCGACCACCAGGTCGTGCCCGGTGTGCCCGCGGCCGAGGAACCGCAGCACCACCTCGACGCCGCCCACGTCGAGCACCTCGACGTCGTCGACCAGCGCGTCGGGTGGGTCCAGCGGCGCACGCCGCACCTGCCCGGCGGCCTCGACGTCCCCGGCGGCCAGCAGCTCGGCGATCCGGGCCGCGCGCTGCGCCTCACCGGTGGCCAGCAGGTCCGCGGCGCAGCCGCGCGAGCCCCACACCGTCGCCGGGCGGAACGCGGCGTTGCCGAAGCAGTGGTCGTAGTGCGCGTGGGTGTTGACGACGGTCCACGGGTGCGGGGTCACCCGCCGAACGGCGGCCGCGAGGTCCGCGGCCTCGGCCGGGGAGGACCGGGTGTCCACGACGAGGCAGGCGCCGTCGCCGACGACCAGCCCGCAGTTGAGGTCCAGGGACCGGTGCCGGCGGACGAACACGCCGTCGGCGACCTCGGCGAAGGTCACCAGCAGATCCGCATCGGCCGGCCGCGGGCGTCGAGCGACCCGTCGCCGACGCACTCGCCGGTGCCGTCGGCGACCCGCCGGGCCGACCACGCGGCGGCGCAGGCGTCGAGCGCGTCGACCGCCGGCACCCGCGGCGGCGCCGCGAGCAACGCGGCGTCGACGTCCATGACCGGGCGCAGCGCCGCGAGCCGCTGGGCCAGGCCACGGGCGGTGACCTTCGGGTCGGTCACGCCGCCCAGGCCGCGGCGGAACGCCAGCTCCGGGTGCACCTCGACGACGTGGCCGGGCGGCGGGTCGCCGAGGGCGTCGTCGAGCGCCCGGACGGACCGCACGAGCTGGAAGGCCTGCGCCGACAGCGACGTCCCGCCGGTCGCCGCGGTCGAGAGCCCACGGGCCTCGGCGTAGTCGTCGGTCGCCAGCACCGCGCGGACCGGGGCGGCGAAGACGGAGCTCCCCGCCCTCCCGAGCAGCGCCTTGGCCCGGACGTCGCAGGCCCGGGCACCGTCGTCGGACAGGCCGATGGGCATGTCGATCCCGACCACCTCGACGCCGGGGACCGCGAGGACGGCGGCCACGTCGGGCAGCGCCAGGAGGGTCACCGTGCGGCCGTCGAGCAGCGCGCCGACCCAGGCCCCGCGCCAGCCGTCCACCCCGAGCACCGCCACCACCCGACCCTGACAGACTCGGCGCATGCGCGTCTTCGTCGGCACCGACCACGCCGGGCTGGACTTCAAGGAGCACCTCGAGCGGGCGCTCACCGAGGCCGGGCACGAGCCGGTCGACTGCGGCGCCTTCGAGTACGACCCGCAGGACGACTACCCGCCGTTCTGCTTCGAGGTGGGCGAGCGCGTGGTCACCGAGCCGGGCAGCCTCGGCGTCGTCATCGGCGGCTCGGGCAACGGCGAGCAGATCGCGGCCAACAAGGTGCCCGGCGTGCGCGCGGCGCTGGTGTGGAACACCGAGACCGCCCAGCTCGCCCGCCAGCACAACGACGCCAACGTCGTCTCGATCGGCGCCCGCCAGCACTCGATCGAGGAGGCCACCGCGCTGGTGCTGGAGTTCCTCCGGACGCCGTTCAGCCACGACGAGCGGCACGTCCGCCGGATCGGGCTCATCCACGACTACGAGCAGAACCGGCACCGTCCCGCCGGCGGGCTGCCCACCCGCGACGGCGTGGTCTGACCGTCAGAACTGGTCGGGGCAGTAGGGGCTGACCGGCCAGGAGAACGCCGTCGCGGCCTGGGTGACCGCGCCCGGGCTCACCTCGGTGACCCGCCCGGCCGCCTGCAGCGTGCCCAGCGAGACGCCGCCGAGGTAGGCCGCGGCCAGCGCCTCGACGTCCACGACCAGGTCGGGGTCGCCGTCGGTGGGGGCGCAGAACGCCCCGGCGGGGTGCCCGCGCAGCCACCAGCGCCCGTCGTTCCAGGGGCAGAACCGGTCGCGCACCTCGAGGACCATGTCGATCGGCGCCGGGTAGCGGCGCGCGGCCAGCGCCCGGCCGACGTCGACCAGCCGCAGCCACAGCCCGTCCAGCGGGCGCACCTGGAGCGCGCGCGGGTCGGCCAGCAGGTGGCGCAGCGGGTCGTCGGCGGGGGCGTAGCCGGCCTCCACCGTCCGCACCAGGTCCAGGTCGAGCAGGTACCGCCACAGCGCCGCGTGGGTGGGGGTGCTGCGCGCCCGCACGTCGTCGACGACGACCGTGCCGTCGGGCAGGCCGTCGTCGGTCCAGCGGGCGCGCACGCGGAACGCGGCGAAGCCGGTGACCTCGCCGTCGGCCTCGGTGTGCAGCACGTACCGGCGGGCGCTCGCCCCGCCGCGGCGCTCGGCCGGGTCGCGCAGCGCGCGCTCCCACCAGCGCTCGTCGCGCTCGAACGTGCCGGGCACCCCGCGGCGCAGCGCCTCGTGCACCCGCGCGGCGCCGGCCCGCCACGCCTCGGGCTCGGCCGGGGCCACCGTGCCGGTGCCCAGGTCGACGCCGGGGCGGAAGACCATGTCGCGGGTGGAGCCGCGCAGGTTGCCGCGCTGCGTCGCCGGCGCGTAGCCGAAGCGGCCGTAGATCGAGCCCTCGGAGGCCCACAGCGCGGCCAGCGGCTCGCCCTGCCGCTCGTGCAGCTCCGTCAGCTGGCGCCGCATCATCGCCGTCAGCACGCCCCGGCGGCGGTGGGTGGGGGAGACGGTCACCCAGGTGACGCCTGCGCACGGGACGACGGCGCCGGGCACGGTCACCTGCCGGCTGTAGATGCCCCCGGTGGCGGCGACCCGCCCGTCGCCCGCCCACAGCGACAGCGACCGGTCCAGCTCCGCCGTCGGCGGGACCCGCTCGGTGAAGTCGCCGATCGGCTCGTCGCCGAAGACCTCGAGCATCGCCCGGCTGAAGGCGGGCCACTCCTCGGCGGTGACGGGGCGGAGGTCAGCGGGATCGGTCACCCCTGGTGTCTACCGGGCGGGAACGACGGCCCGCGACCGCGGTCAGCCGCGGAGGTAGGCCAGGGTCGCCATCACCCGGCTGTTGCGGTCCTCGTCGGGCGCGAGGCCGAGCTTGGCGAAGATCCGCTGGGTGTGCTTCTCCACCGCGCCCGGGGTGACCACCAGCTGCCGGGCGATCGCGGTGTTGGAGTGTCCCTCGGCGATCAGGCCGAGCACCTCCCGCTCGCGCGGGGTGAGCCGGCGGACCGGGTCGTCGGCGCGGCGGCGGGCGAACAGCTGGGCGACCACCTGGGGATCGAGCACGGTGCCGCCTGCCACCACCTCGGCGAGGGCGGCGAGCAGCTGGTCGAGGTCGGTCACCCGGTCCTTGAGCAGGTAGCCGACGCCGCCGCGGCCGTCGGCCAGCAGCTCGTCGGCGTAGGCGACCTCGACGTACTGCGACAGCACCAGCACCGCCGTCCCGGGCACCGTCCGCCGCACCTCGACGGCGGCGCGCAGCCCCTCGTCGGTGTGCGTGGGCGGCATCCGCACGTCGACGACGGCCACGTCCGGCCGCTCGGCGGTCACCGCGCGCACCAGCGACGGGCCGTCGCCCACGGCGGCCGCCACGGTGGTGCCCGCCTCCTCGAGCAGCCGGACCAGCCCCTCGCGGAGCAGGACCGAGTCCTCGCCGAGCACCACGCGCAGCGACCGGTCGCCGGGGCTCACGCCCACGGCAGCTCCGCCGTCGTCCGGGTCGGGCCGCCGCGCGGGCTGTCGACCACCAGGACGCCGTCGACGGCGCGCAGCCGGTCGGCGAGCCCGGCCAGGCCGTGCCCGGGCACCAGCAGCGCCCCGCCCTCGCCGTCGTCCTCGACGACGACCCGCAGCACCTCTCCGGCCCGCCGCACCTCGACCCGGCACACGCCGGCCCCGCTGTGCTTGGCCACGTTGGCCAGCGTCTCGCTGACGACGAAGTACGCGGTGTTCTCCGTGACCGGCGCCGGCCGCTCGGCGGGCAGGCCGACGGCGAGCTCCACCGGCACCGGCGAGCGGGCGGCCAGCGCGGCCAGCGCGGCGGGCAGGCCGCGGTCGGCGAGCACCGGCGGGGCGATGCCGCGGGACAGCGCGCGCAGCTCCTCCAGCGCCTCCTTGGCGAGGACGCCGGCCTCGGCCAGCGTCGTGCGGGCGGCGGCGGGGTCGCGCTCGAGCTGGCGCTGGGCGCGGGAGAGGTCCATGCCGAGGCGGACCAGGTGCTGCTGCGGGCCGTCGTGGATGTCGCGCTCCAGCCGGCGCAGCGCCACCGCCTCGGCGGCGACGGCGGCGTCGCGGCCGCGGGAGAGCCGGCCGATCTCGGCCTGGGTGGCGGCGCGGGAGGTCAGCATGACCCGGCCGAGCTGGGCCTGCAGCAGCGCGACCGCCCGGACGGCGAACGGGAGCACGGCCGCGGCGACCAGGCCGATCGCCGTGTAGCCGACGATCCGCAGCGGGGTGCCGCCCTCGAAACCGAGCAGCTCGAACAGGTCCTCGTTGCCCTCCTGCGGCAGGGCCCAGTCCCACAGCCCGTAGGTGATCCCGCCGAGCGCCAGCGCCCAGAACGTCACCGTGACGACGAAGGCCACGATCGCCAGCGGGAACCGGACGACGGCGTGCAGCACGTCGAGCCAGGACTGCGGGTCGCGCAGCGGGGTCAGGAGCCGGCGCACCCGGCCGCCGTCGGGGGTCAGGTAGGCCGGGCGCGGGACGGGGCGGCCGAGCACCGCGGGCAGCTGCGCCCGCTCGAGCGCGGCGAACCCGCGGGCGGCGAGCAGGGTGAGCGCCAGGACGGCCAGGCCCACCCAGATCACCAGGGTGCCGACGCCGACGGCCACGCCGGTCACGGCGACGACGAAGGCGGCGATCCCGACCGGCAGCGACAGCAGCGCGTAGCCGGAGTCGACGAGCAGCCGGCGCAGGAGGCCGGCGTGCGACGGGGCGGTCGCGGAGGAGGGCATCACGAGGGTGTCGGTGGTCATGCAGCGAGCCTGCTGGCGCGGGGGCGGCCGGCCGATCCCGTCAGCCGGTCGATCCGCTGTCGGGCTGGCCCGACACCCGCTGCGCTCCTCATGTCGGGGGGATGGTCCCGGTCACGCCGGGCCGGTGTCCAGCGCCCTGGCTAGTGTCGGATGCGATCCCGGGCACGCCTGACGGTGCCGCGCGCCCGCGCGGCCGCGTGCCCGACTGGACGGAGGTCGCCCGTGCGCCCGAGGTCGGTACCCGTCGCGCTCGGCGCGCTCCTCCTGGCCGCCGGCTGCACGGCGTCGACGGCGGCGGAGGGGGACGGGGGCGGCACCGCCCCGGTCGCGACCTCCGCACCCGACCAGCGGCTGACCGTCGTCGCCGACGCCGAGCCCGCGGCGTCCGCCGTCAGCGCCAGCCGCGCGCTGTTCGACGAGGCCGGCGTGGTCGTCGTCGCTCCCGACGGCGACCGGGCGGCCACCCTGCTCGGCGCCTCGGCCGCGGTGGGCCTGGGCGTGCCGCTGCTGCTGGACCCCGAGGGCGAGGACGCCGACGGCGCCGTCGCCGAGGAGATCGGCCGGCTGGGCGCGCGGACGGTCCTCGCCGTGGGCGCCGACACCGCGCCCGGCGACGCCGCCGTCGTCGCCGCGCCCGCGAGCGCCGAGGCGGTCGCCGCCGCCACCGGCCTCGACCTCGCCGACGCCGACCCGGTGCCCGCCGACGGCGAGGCGGCCGCCGTCGCCGCGCTCGAGGCCGAGGCGCCGGCCGCGCTGCGCCCCGAGGACGACGGCACCGCGGCAGACGGCGAGGCCGACGGCGAGCTGCCCGCGGTCACCCGCGCCGAGCCGCTCGAGGGCACCGTCGTCCTGTCCGACGGCGCGCCGGGGTCGCTGGCCGGCGTCGCCACCGCCCGGGCCGCCGGCGCGCGCGTGCAGGTCACCGGCGGGCAGACGGACCCGCGGGCGTCGGCCGACGCGGTCGAGGCGGTGTCCGGCGCGGAGACCGTCGTCGCCCTGGGCGCGGGCTTCGGCGCGGAGGACGGCCTGGACTGGAAGGTGGAGACCGCGGCCACCGGCACCCAGCTGCCCGGCGGCGGGCAGACGCTGTTCCCGCAGCACTTCATGGTGGCGCTCTACGGCCACCCGGGCACCGGCGCGCTCGGCGTGCTCGGGGAGCAGGACGTCGACGCGGCGGTCCAGCGGGCCCGCGACCACGCCGCGCCCTACGAGTCGCTGGTCACCGACGCCACCGTCGTCCCCGCCTTCGAGATCATCGCCACGGTGGCCTCGGAGTTCCCGACCGACGGCAACGACTACTCCTACGAGGCGCCGATCGAGCAGATCCGCCCGTGGGTCGAGGCCGCGGGGGAGGCCGGGCTCTACGTCGTCCTGGACCTGCAGCCCGGGCGCACCGACTTCGTCACCCAGGCCGAGCTCTACCGGCCGCTGCTGGAGCTGCCGCACGTCGGGCTGGCGCTGGACCCGGAGTGGCGGCTCGCGCCGAACCAGGTGCACCTCACGCAGATCGGCTCGGTCGGCGTCGACGAGGTGAACCGGGTGGTGACGTGGCTGGCCGACCTCACCCGCGAGAACCGGCTGCCGCAGAAGCTGCTGGTGCTGCACCAGTTCCGGGTGGACATGATCCCCGGCCGCGAGCGGGTCGACCTGTCCCGCGACGAGGTCGCCGTCATGGTCCACGCCGACGGGCAGGGACCGCAGGGCAGCAAGCAGGACACCTGGCGGGTGCTGCACGGCATCGGCCCCGAGGGGCTGGCCTGGGGCTGGAAGAACTTCTACGACGAGGACTCCCCGATGCTCACGCCCGAGGAGACGATCGCGCAGGTCTCCCCGAGACCTCAGCTGGTCACCTACCAGTAGTTCCCCCTGTGTGACGGAGGCGTCACCCTCGGGAGTTAGCGTCGCCCCCGCGCCCGGGACGCACGGGCGGCACACCGAGGGGATCACGCACACATGCAGCGACGCAGGTACTGGGCCGCGGCCGCGGCCGTCGCGGCGGTGACCGCCGGGGCGGCGACGCCCGCGGCGGCCGCTCCGGCGGCAGCGGCCACCGACGAGCTCGACATCACCCTGCTGGCCACCACCGACCTGCACGGCCGGGTGCAGGACTGGGACTACTTCAAGGACGCGCCGTACACCGAGTCGGCGCGCTTCGCCACGGGCCTGGCCCGGGTCGGCTCGGTCGTCGACAGCGTGCGCGACGCGCGCGGCGAGGAGAGCGTGCTGGTCGTCGACAACGGCGACTTCCTGCAGGGCACGCCGCTGAGCTACTACCACGCGCGGCAGGAGCCGGTCACCGAGACCGGCGCCGAGCACCCGGTGGCCGCCGCCTACGACGCCATCGGCTACGACGCCCAGGTGGTCGGCAACCACGAGTTCAACTACGGCCTGGACCTGCTGCAGGCCTACGCCGACGACGTCGACCACCCGGTGCTCGGCGCCAACGTCCTCGACGCCGTGACCGGTGAGCCGTACCTGCCGCCGTACACCCTGCAGGAGATGGAGGTGCCCGGCCACAAGCCGGTCACCGTGGGCGTCCTCGGCCTGACCACGCCGGGCTCGGCGATCTGGGACCGCGGCAACGTCGAGGGCCGGGTCGAGTTCCAGGACATGGTCGAGGCGGCGGAGCACTGGGTGCCGATCGTCGACGCGCAGGCCGACGTCGTCGTGGTGCTCTCGCACGCCGGCGTGGGCGGCGGTTCGTCCTACGACGGGTCGCAGGCCCCGACGGAGAACCCGACCGACGTCATCGCCCGGACGGTGCCCGGCATCGACGCGATGGTGGTCGGCCACACCCACCGCAACGTGCCGAGCCAGCGGGTCCGCAACGAGGTGACCGGCGACGACGTGCTGCTGACCCAGCCCTACCGCTGGGGCGCCACGGTGTCCCAGGTCGACATCGGGCTGGAGAAGGTCCGTGGCCGGTGGGACGTCGTCAGCACCGCGGCCACGGCGCTGCGCACCGACGCGTACCCCCAGGACCCGGAGGTCCTCGCCGCGACCGACGAGGCGCACCGGACGACGGTCGACTACGTCAACCAGGTGGTCGCCACCTCCACCGAGCAGCTGACCACGGAGACCAGTCGCTACGAGGACACGCCGATCCTCGACTTCATCCAGCAGGTGCAGACCGAGACCGTCGAGGCGGCGCTGGAGGGCACGTCGCGGGCCGACCTGCCGGTGCTGTCCATCGCGGCGCCCTTCAGCCGTGAGGCGGTCTTCCCGCAGGGCGACGTCACGGTCCGCGACATCGCCGGGCTCTACGTCTACGACAACACGCTGGAGGCGGTCGAGCTCACCGGCGCCCAGGTGCGGGCCCACCTGGAGAAGTCGGCGGGCTACTTCGCCCAGGTGCCGGCGACCGGGGACGTGGACCTGGAGACCGTCACCAACGCGGGCGGCCTGCCGGACTACAACTACGACGTCCTCTCCGGGGTCGACTACGACCTCGACGTGTCCCGGCCCGCAGGCCAGCGGGTCACCCGGCTGGAGTTCGACGGCCGGCCGGTGGCCGACGGCGACCGGTTCGTCGTCGCGGTGAACAACTACCGGCGTTCCGGCGGCGGCGGCTTCCCGGGCATCTCGACCGCGCCGGTCGTCTACGACGAGCAGCGGGAGATCCGCCAGTTGCTCATCGACTGGGCCCAGGACCGCCAGGTGATCGACCCGGCGGACTTCCACGACCTGAACTGGCAGCTGGTCCGCGCCGGCGAGCCGCTGGTGCCCTGACGCACCCGTCCCATCCCACACCCGACCGCCCCGCCGGAGCCCTCCGGCGGGGCGGTCGGCGTCCGGGGTGAACAGCCCGCCGGGGACTCCCGTTCCGTCGGTCCTCCGTGGTGGACTACCGCCCGTCGACGGGGATGGCGACCGAGGAGAGGTGGTCCGCGTGACCAGCGTGCTGAGCGGGGTGTCCGACGAGCTCGACCCGCGCTTGCTCGAGCACCGGCGGGAGCTGACCGGCTACTGCTACCGGATGCTGGGGTCGTCCTTCGACGCCGACGACGCGGTGCAGGAGACGCTGGTCCGGGCGTGGAAGAGCTTCGGCTCCTTCGAGGGCCGCTCCTCGCTGCGGTCCTGGCTGTACCGGATCGCCACCAACGTCTGCCTCGACCAGCTCTCCGGGCGCCAGCGCCGGGCCCTGCCGATGGACCTCTCCGGCTCGCCGTGGTCGCCGGTGGAGGCGTCCCTGGCCGCCAAGCGGCCGGCGGAGGCCTGGGTCGAGCCGGTCCTCGACCGCGCGGTCCTGCCCGAGGACGGCGACCCGGCCGAGCGCGCGGTGGCCCGCGAGTCGGTGCGGCTGGCCTTCGTGGCCGCGCTGCAGCACCTGCCGCCACGGCAGCGGGCCGTCCTCCTGCTGCGCGACGTGCTGCGCTGGCACGCCGACGAGGTCGCCGCCCTGCTCGAGACCACCGTCGCCTCGGTCAACAGCGCGCTGCAGCGGGCCCGCGCCACGCTGGCGGCGATGGGCGGCACCCCGGAGGAGCGGCCGCTGGACGCCGACCACCGCGAGCTGCTGGACCGCTACCTCGACGCCTTCGAGCGCTACGACATCGACGCCTTCGTCACCCTGCTGCACGAGGACGCCACCCAGCACATGCCGCCGTTCGAGATGTGGCTGGGCAGCGCCGCCGACATCGGCACCTGGATGCTCGGCCCGGGCAGCGGCTGCCGGAACTCCCGGCTGCTGCTGACCGAGGCCAACGGCAGCCCGGCGGTCGCGCAGTGGCGTCCCACGGACGACGGCGGCCACGCGCCGTGGGCGCTGCACGTGCTGGAGGTCGAGGACGGCCGGATCCGGCACATCACGAGCTTCCTCGACCTGGACAACGACCTGTTCGCCCGGCTCGGCCTGCCGCCGACCCCGGACGCGGCTCCCGCCGCCGGCTGACCTCCCGCCCTCCTCCGCCGCCTCCCACCCCGACCGGGGTCGGGAGGCGGCGGCGCATCAAGGGGTTGTGCTAAATACCCCCTGGGGGTATACAGGCGGCATCGGAGGAGGAGGGGACATGCACACGGACCACACCCGGCAGGCACCCACGACGGACCGGCACGCGGACCACGGCAGGGGCGCCGTTCCCTGGGCCGCGGCGGTGCAGGCCACGCTGCACTGCCTCACCGGCTGTGCCGTCGGGGAGGTGCTCGGGATGGTCATCGGGACCACCCTGGGGCTGTCCACCTGGGCCACGGTCGCGCTGGCCGTCGCGCTGGCGTTCGTCTTCGGCTACGCGCTCACGATGCGCGGCGTGCTGCGCGCGGGCCTCACGTTCCGCCGGGCGCTGCGGGTGGCGCTGGCGGCCGACACCGTCTCCATCGCGGTCATGGAGCTGGTCGACAACGCCGTCCTGGTCGGCGTCCCGGGCGCGATGGAGGCCGGCCTGGGCTCGGCGTTCTTCTGGCTGTCGCTGGCCGCCGCCCTCGCGGTGGCGTTCGTCGTCACCCTGCCGGTCAACCGCTGGCTGATGGGGCGCGGCCTCGGCCACGCCGTCGTCCACGCCCACCACTGACCGCCGCGGTCAGCGACCGCCTCCTCCGTCGGCGGTCGCCGGGTCGGTCGCCAGGTGCAGCCTGCCCCGGAGCCGGCGGGCCCACGGCTCCGGGGCACGGTCGAACTCGGCACCGGCGATCGTCGTCACCACGGCGATGACCGCGATGCAGAGCAGCCAGCCCACCAGCGCGAGCGTCACGCCGAAGAGGCCGTACCGGCGGCTGTAGGACTCCATGAGCAGCGGCATGTAGACCGCGGTGGCCACGGCGTAGAGCGCGGAGCAGACGGCCGCCAGCACGCCCGTGGGCAGCAGCCGCCGCCAGGGGAGGCGGCCCCCGAGCAGCAGCCAGGGGATCGAGGTCCACAGCAGGCAGCTCGCCAGCACGTGGCCCGTCCAGCCCAGCACCCGTGGGACGGAGCCGGGCGCCACCAGCCCGTGCAGGAACGACAGCAGCACGATCATGAGCAGCAGGGCGGCGATGCCCAGCAGCGCGTCGACCGAGCCGCGGAGGCCGGTGCGCGGCGGGAGCCCCCAGGCCTGCTGGTACATCCGCTGCAGCCGGCGGGCCAGCGAGACGGCGGAGAACACGAGCAGGACGACGCTCAGCACGCCGATGCCGGCGTCCCCGGCCGACGCGAACAGCTTCTGCACGTCCGCGGCGGCCGCGCCGGTCAACCGGAACCGGTCGATCACGATGTCGGCGACCAGGGGCCCGTCGCCGCCCGGGGCCAGCAGGGACACGAGCAGGAGCAGCGGGATCAGCGCGGTGAACGCCTGCGCGGAGACGGCCATGGCCCGGTCGATGCCGCGCTGCTCCAGGAAGGCGGCGACGCACCGGCCCGGGAACGTCGTCGCCAGCCGCCCGGTGACCGCCCCGAGCCCGCGGACGACCATGCCGGTCTCACCTCCGCACGGCGGCCGGCGCCACCTCCGCCGGCGTGGGCGACGGTGCGAGGCGCGTGGCGGGGAGGGAGCGGGTCAGGAACAGGCTCAGCAGGGCGACGGCGGCCGCCGCGAGGAGCGCCGTCCTCAGGCCGAGCAGCTGCGCGTCGGCGTAGGTCGCCACCAGGGCGTCGACCTCAGCGGCGGAGATCCCCGCCTGGTCGAGGGCGGCCCGCGCCTGGTCGACCGGGACGAAGCTGGCGCCGCCGCCGATCGCCACCCCCACCTGGTCGGCGACGGCGTCGCTGACCTGCGGGTCGCTGGAGATCCCGCGCAGGGCGGCGGCGGTCAGCGTGCCGATGAGGACCGAGCCGACGAACGCCGTCCCGAGCGACGACCCGAGGTTCTGCGCCGTGTACTGCAGGCCACCGACCTCGCTGCGGTCGGCCTCCCCGGCGCTGGACTGGGCGACGTTGCCGAGCTGGGCGGCCAGCAGGCCCATCCCGATCCCCAGCAGCGCCATCGCCATCCCGAAGGAGAGGTCGTCGAGCTCCGGCCGGACCGTCGCGAGCAGCCACAGGGACGCCGCGACCAGGACCGCGAAGCCGACCCGCACCACCGCGCGCGGGCTGGCGACCCGGTTCAGCAGCGGTGCGCTCATCGCCGTGACCAGCATGAGCACCGAGACCGGGAGCAGCCGCAGGCCGGTCTGGAACGCGTCGAGCCCCAGCACGACCTGCAGGTACAGCGGCACGGTGAAGAAGACGCCGAGCAGGACGAGGTTCTGCGCGACGAGCGTCTGCACGGCCGCGCGCAGCGGTGGGACGGAGAACAGCCGCCAGTGCAGCAGCGGCTCCTCGCCGCGGGCCTCCCGGTGGCGCAGCCACGACCGCAGCAGGCCCAGCAGCGCCAGGCCGGCGCCGATGACGAACGGCGTCAGCGCGAAGCCGAGGACGGTGACCGGCGAGTTGCGCGGCTGCAGCCAGCCCCACGTGGTGCTCTGCAGCACCCCGAGGACGACGAGCGCCAACCCGAGCGCGGAGAGCGCCGCCCCGACGGCGTCGATGCGGGGACGCGGGCCCGGCGTCGGCGCGTCCTCGACCCAGCGGAGCCCCGCGAGGACGGCCACCACCACGACGACCTCGCCGGCGAAGACCAGCCGCCAGCTGAGGTAGGTCGTCACCCAGCCGCCGAGCAACGGGCCGACGGCGATCCCCGCCCCGGCCAGCCCGCCGATGACCCCGTACGCCATGGCCCGGTCCCGGCCCCGGTAGTTGCCGCCCACCAGGGCGGCGAGCGCGGGCAGGACGAGAGCCGCGCCCAGTCCCTCGATGACCGACCAGCCCAGGGCGAGGACCAGCACGGTGGGGGCCAGGGCGGTGATCAGGGACCCCACCGCGTAGACGACGAGCCCCACGGCGAAGGCGCGCCGCCGGCCGATCCGGTCACCGATCTTCCCTCCGGTGACCATGAACGCGGCCATGACGAGCGTGTACACGGTGATGACCGCCTGGATGGTGGTGACGGTCGTGTCGAAGTCCTCGACCAGCTGGCTGATGGACACGTTCATCACCGCGGTGTCGAGGACGGCGAGGAACTGCGCGGCCCCCAGGACCGCGAGCGGCTTCCAGCGCGTCACCGTTCGACGCTGACCGCTGCAGCGACGGCGGCGCATCGTCCCGGTCGCATGATCGCGGTGGTCCGGAGCGCCGGTGGCACCTCACCCGCAGGCGACCGGGGACGACCGCCGAGGATGGGGCGCGTGAAGGTCTACGTGTCGTCGGACATGGAGGGCACCGCAGGTGTCGTCGACTGGGCGCAGTGCCGCGGCCCGGGCGGGGAGTACGAGCACTACCGGCGGCTGCTGCAGGACGAGGTGAACGCCGCGATCGCGGGGGCGGTGGACGCCGGCGCCACCGCGTTCCTCGTCAACGACTCGCACTCGACGATGCAGAACCTGCGCCCCGGCGAGCTGCTCGGCAACGCCCGCTACCTCGCCGGCCGGCACAAGCCGATGTACATGATGGAGGGGCTGGACGGCTCCTTCGACGCCGTCTTCCTCGTCAGCTACCACGGCTCGGCGTCCGGGCCGTCGTCCGTGCTGTCGCACACCTACAACCCGGCGGCGATCGCCCGGGTGCGGCTGAACGGCGTCGAGGTGGGGGAGTCGGGCATCAACGCGCTGGTCGCCCTCGGCCACGGCGTGCCGGTCGTGCTGGTCACCGGCGACGGGACGACGGCCGAGGAGGCGCGCGCGGTGTGCCCGGGGATCGAGGCCGCCGTCGTCAAGCGGTCGGTGACGCGGTTCGCGGCCGAGAGCCTGCACCCGGACGAGGCGTGCGCGCTGATCCGCGAGAAGGCGGCCGCCGCCGTGCGGGGCCTGTCCGCCGCCCGGCTGCCGGCGATCGCGCTGCCGGCGACGCTGGAGGTCACCTTCCGCAACGCGGACCTGGCCGAGCTGGCCACGCGGATCGTCGGGGTCGAGCGCGCCGGGACCCTCGACGTCCGGATCCCCGACCACGACCCGGTCGCCCTCTACCGGACGTTCGTCACCGTCGTGCTGCTCACCCGCGGGTTCACCGACTGAGGCCGGCCCGGCGGGGCTAGATGCGGGTCAGCCAGACCACCGGCGGCCGGGCGCGCCGGGCGGCGAACGCCTCCAACTGCGTCTCGCTCGGGCGGCAGCCGCCCGGGCAGTCGAACTCCACGGCCCGCCCGTCGACCCACCCGACGGCCGCCGGCCGCCGGCAGTTCGGGCAGTCCTCCCACGTGACCCGCTCGCTGGCTTCCATCGTCTCGCCTCCCCGGTCCCGGGAGACTGCCCGGGAACGGGAGAGGACCTGGGCGCGCTGTTCGATCCAGGGACCCCTCGTCGGGAGAACGGTAGCCCCGTGTCCCGCGCACAAACCCGGGGCGAACGGACGGCCTGTTCCGGTTCGCCGGGGTGCCGATCGGGGCGAGCGGGTGACGGGAACCGGACCCGCACGGCCGGCTGGGAGGCTGACTTCCCGGCGTCCCCACCCGCTGGTCAGCGGGCTGTCCGCTGTGCACCGTGCCGTCAGCGGGCCTCTGCCGACCGGCAGGTGACCGACCCACGGCCGGGAGCCCGGGACCGCCGGGAGCGGCGGCCGCTCAGCGCCCCGGGCCCGCGGGCGTCCCGTCGGCGCTGGCCGGCCCGCTGCACGGCGGGCCGGGGTGCGCGATGAGGGGCCAGGCTCGGGATGCCCAGCTCCCACAGGGCCTCGTTGAGCACCTGGGCGAGGACGTCGTGCTCGGTGTCCGGCCAGGCGGCACTGCCGTCGAGGTAGGCGGCCAGCGCGGCCTGGGGGTGGTCCCCGCCGACGGTGAGGTAGCGCCACCACAGGTCGCTCAGCGTCGAGCCACCCAGTCGCCAGGCGACGACGGTCAGCGGGCAGACGGGTGCGGAGCAGGGGGACACCGGGTTCCTTCGCGCCGGACACCGGCCGGCCGTGGGGACCGAACGGCGGATGGCGGCGGCTGAGAGGGCGATCCGCGGCCGGTTGCTCGACGCGACTGCTCCATCATGCCCCGGTGTCCGTCCCGGTCAGCCGCCACGCGTGCCCGTCGGTGCCGGCGTGGCCTCGGCCGGCGCCGCGACACCTGCGCTGCCGGCAGGTCCGTGCCGGCCCGGATCGGGACGGCGGCCGGCACGGTCAGGTGGCCGTCGGTGCCCCCGGTCAGGTGCCGGGGGCTGCGGCGGCGCTCCGGTACGCGGCCTGCACGATGCCGTAGCAGTCGCAGGACGCCTCGTGCAGGGCGTCGGGGTCCAGGACGGTGATCCGGCCGCGGGTGTAGCGGATGACGCCCGCCTGCTGCAGCACGCCGGCAGTGAGCGACACGGTGCCCCGGCGCACACCGAGCATCTGGGCGAGGAACTCCTGGGTGAGGGTGAACTCGTCGGCGCCGACGCGGTCGCGGGTCTGCAGCAGCCAGCGGGCGCACCGCTCCTCGGTGGTGTGCAGCCGGTTGCAGGCCACGTTCTGCGACAGCTGGACCATCGTGGCCTGGGTGTAGCGGTGCAGCAGGGTGTGCAGCGCGCCGTCGGTCGACAGGAACCGGCGCAGCTCACCGACCGGCAGGCGCAGCGCCGTGCCGGCGATCTGGCAGACGGTGTCGTGCGGGCTCTCGCTCGTGCCGAGGAAGGCCGGCAGGCCCGCCATGCCCTCGAAGCCGATGGTGGCGACCTCGACCGCCGCCTCCCCCTCGACGGTGGCGAGCACCGACAGCACGGAGTCGACGGGGAACCAGACCTGGTCGATGTTCTTGCCGGGCTCGTAGAGCTGCTCGCGGACGTCGAGCTGCACCGGCTCGAGAGCAGGCCGCAGCCGGTCGAACTCCTCGTCGGGGAGGTGGTCGAGCAGCAGGTTGCGGCGCGGGTCCGGCTGTGTGCGGGTGGGCGTGGACACGTGCCGCTCCTCCCGGGACGGGACCCCTCTGTGCTCCGGGCCCGGGAGGGTTACCCGCGGGCGCCGGGCCTCATGCCGGCACGGTCGGACGCGCACCCAGCCGCGCCCACGGCGCCACGGGCACGGCGAACAGGTCCGCGGCGCCCGGTGCCATCACGTAGGCCACCAGCGCCGGCGCCACCAGGGGCAGCGGCAGGACGTGCTCGACGCAGCCGGTGGCCAGAGCCGCGCTGGGCATGCCCGGCGCCTCCGCGTCGTCCGGGTCCTGGACCAGCACCCGCCCGCCGGCCCGCCGGACCGCGCGCACCCCGGCGGCCCCGTCGGACAGCCGACCGGTCAGCACGACGGCCAGCACCCCCCGACCGAAGGCAGCGGCGGCGCCGGTGAGCAGCTCGTCCGCCGTGCGGGCCGTCGCGCAGGGGCGCAGCGACAGGCGACCGTGCGGCTGCAGGTCCGCCGTCATCCCGGCCGGCAGCACGGTCACCCCGCGCGGCAGGGCACCGGGCGTGGCGGTGTGCACCGGGAGGTCCCCGCGGGCCCGCAGCAGATCGGCGAGCACGTCCGGCGTGCCGGACCCGCGGTGCTGCACCACCAGGACCGGCACCGGGAAGTCCGCCGGCAGCCCGGACACGACGGTGCCCAGGGCGCGCACCCCGCCGGCGCTGGCGGCCAGCACGACGACCGAGAAACCGGGGCGCCGGCCGGGAAGGGATGCCGTCGCCACCCGATCGACGGTACTCCTGTGTCGGGTACCTGACACAGTGCGCGCGGCGTGTCCCGCCTCGACCCGCCCGGCTCCGGCGACCCGGTGGAGCCGCCCGGCGGTCGCTACCGTCCGCGCGCGGTGGGCTGGAGTTCGCCGGTGTGGGCGACGTCGTCGGCCACCACCGCCAGCTCACGTCGTGGCGGCTGCTGCACTGCCGCAGCAGGTCGAAGGCCTGGTCCTCGGTCACCCCGTGACGGGCCACGAGGATGCCGATGGCCTGGCCGATGCGCCGGTTGCTCGCCGGCGCGACCTCGAGGTCCGCGGCATGGCGCTCGGCTGCGGCCAGTCGGCGGCGCAGCCCGGCGGGGCCGGTGACCGTGGCCCGCCGCGCGTGGACGGCGACCTGGAGAGTCACGCTGCGGGCGCGCATCTCGGCTGCCTCCCGGCGGACCGTCTGTGCCAGCGCGCGCTGCGCCTGGGCCCGGGCCCGCACGGTCGTGCCGCCGTCCGGCGGCGCACTCGCCCCGTGGGCTCCGCGTCCTGCACGGTCGTGGTGCCCTCGTCCGCCTGCTCGCGGTCGATCCGGTGGCACGTGGTCGGACCACCCGGTGCCCCGATTCCCCAGGGAGTGGCGCCCAGCGTGCCACCGGCCGATCCGGGCGCGCAAAGGCGTCCCGACGGCACCCGTGTCGCGGCCGCCGGCTGTGGTGAGCACGTGTGCTGCAGTCGGGCCGGGAGCCGACGTCGAGTTCCGCTCGCCGGCGCTGAGGCGTGCCGGCCGCGGAGGGGTACGGCCCGATGACCGGCACGGTTTCGGCCGTCGGGCGGCCGGGGTAGCGGAGGCGGGCGCCGGCCGGGTCCCCGCACCGGGCCGTGAGCGTCCAGCGGGTCGGGATCCCGCAGGAGGATGCCGGTGGCCTCGCGCTCGCGGACGACGTCACCGACGCTGGAGCGGCCGATCGGCCCTCCCGCACACGCACAGACGGGACACGGCGGTCACCAGGGCCGCGCCCGGCAGGGCGACGTGCACCGAACCGAGGAGTCAGGATGCCGCGGATCGACCGGATCGCCGAGCCGTGGGGGACCCGTACGCCGTACGGCCCGGGCGAGACGTGGCCGGCGCGGGTCGACCAGCACCTCGCCGAGGGCGTCTCCGAGGGCACCGTGGACCGCTGGGTGCAGGCGGCGTCGATCCTGCACTCCAACGGCGACGCGATGGACCTCGCGGTGAAGGACGGCCGGGTGGTCGGCGTCCGGGGACGGGCGGGGGACCGGGTCAACCGCGGCCGGCTGGACCCCAAGGACCTCTACGGCTGGCAGGCGAACGGCTCCCGGCAACGGCTGACCCGCCCGCTGGTCCGCCGGGACGGCCGGCTGGTCGAGACCGACTGGGACACCGCCATGGACCTGGTCGTGCAGCGGACGAGGGAGCTGCTGGAGGAGCAGGGACCCAGCGCCATCGGCTTCTACAACACCGGCCAGCTGTTCCTCGAGGACTACTACACGCTCGGGCTCATCGCGCACGGCGGCATCGGGACGATCCACGTCGACGGCAACACCCGGCTGTGCACCGCGACGGCGGCCGCAGCGCTCAAGGAGTCCTTCGGCACCGACGGGCAGCCCGGCTCCTACGCCGACGTCGACTCCGCCGACGTCATCTGCCTCTACGGGCACAACATGGCCGAGACCCAGGTGGTGACCTGGAGCCGTGTCCTCGACCGGCTCGCCGGCCCGCACCCGCCGAAGATCGTCTGCGTCGACCCGCGGATGACCCCGGTGGCGCGCGCGGCCACCGTCCACCTCGCGCCGAAGCCGGGGACCAACGTGGCGCTGATGAACGGCCTGCTGCACGAGATCCTCGGCAACGGGTGGATCGACCGGGACTACCTCGACGCCCACGTCGTCGGCTTCGAGGAGCTGGCCGAGCGGGTCGCCGAGTACCCGCCCGACGAGGTCGCCCGGATCTGCGACGTCCCGGCCGCGCAGATCCGCGAGGCCGCCCGGGTCATCGGCACCGCCGAGCGGCTGCTGTCCACGGTGCTGCAGGGCTTCTACCAGTCCCACCAGGCCACCGCGGCCGCCGTCCAGGTCAACAACGTGCACCTGGTCCGCGGCATGCTCGGGCGCCCCGGCTGCGGGATCCTGCAGATGAACGGCCAGCCGACCGCGGAGAACACCCGCGAGGCCGGTGCCGACGGCGACCTGCCGGCCTTCCGGAACTGGTCGAACGAGGCGCACGTCGAGGACCTGGCCCGGATCTGGAACGTCGAGCCGGAGCACATCCCGCACTACGCGCCGCCGACGCACGTCATGCAGCAGCTCCGGTACCTCGAAGAGGGCTCGCTCCGGATGTTCTGGGTCATCTGCACCAACCCGGCGGTGTCCCTGCCCGAGCTGGCCCGGATCCGGTCGATCCTGACCCAGCAGCGGCTCTTCCTCGTCGTGCAGGACATCTTCCTCACCGAGACCGCACAGCTGGCCGACGTCGTCCTGCCCGCGGCCACCTGGGGCGAGAAGACCGGCACCTTCACCAACGCCGACCGCACCGTGCACCTGTCGGAGAAGGCGGTGGACCCGCCGGGGGAGGCCCGGCCGGACATGGACATCCTCGTCGACTTCGCGCACCGGCTCGGGCTGCAGGACAAGGACGGCGCCCCGCTGGTGAAGTGGTCGGATCCGGAGGGCGCGTTCGAGGCGTGGAAGGAGTGCAGCCGCGGCCGGCCGTGCGACTACACCGGCCTCACCTACGAGAAGCTGCGCGGCGGCAGCGGCATCCAGTGGCCGTGCACCGACGAGGCACCCGAGGGCACCGAGCGGCTCTATGCCGACGGCCGGTTCTCCAGCGACCCGCAGTACTGCGAGAGCTACGGCCGCGACCTGCTCACCGGGGCACCGCTCGAGCCCGACGAGTACAGGAGCCTCAACCCGTCCGGCAAGGCCGTGATCAAGGCGGCGGAGTACGTCCCGCCGCACGAGGAACCCTCGCCGGACTTCCCGTTCTCCCTCATCACCGGTCGCACCCTGTACCAGTTCCACACCCGCACCAAGACCGGCCGGGCCCCGCAGCTGCAGGCCGCCGCCCGCGACGTCTGGGTGGAGATGTCGGTCGGTGACGCCCAGCGGCTGAGGGTCCGGGAGGGCGACCTGCTGGAGGTCTCGACGCCGCGCGGGCGGGTGCGGGCCCGGCTGCGGATCAGCGGCATCCGCGACGGCGTCCTCTTCCTGCCCTTCCACTACGGCTACTGGGACGACGGGGGGCGGAGGGGACACCGGCGGGCGGCCAACGAGCTCACCCTCACCGACTGGGACGCCGCCTCCAAGCAGCCGATCTTCAAGACCGCGGCCGCCCGGGTGCGCAAGGTCCGCTGGTCGCGGCGCGGCAGGTCTCCGGCACCGACCACCACCGGCTCCGCCCCGGCCCTCGGCACCCTCCCGCCGACCCGAGGCGGCACGGCGGCCCTCGTCGAGGAGACGATGCCGGCCGGGGGAGGACGAGCGTGAAGATCGGGCTGGCGCTCGAGGAGCTGCACCGCTCGGAGAACTCCCTGGCGCACCGACTGCTGGCCGTGGCCGAGCGGCACAAGGTCGAGCACGAGGTCTTCCACGTGGGCCGCGACCTCGCCCGCTGGTCGCAGGACCACGTGCGCCGGCTGGCCGCGTTCGGGGACCGGTACGGCGTCGAGCTGGACCCGGAGCCCGCCGGTGAGCCGCGCTTGCGCGCGCGACTGACCGAGGCGGTGAGCGACCGGCTCGGCCGGCGGTCGGCCCCGGCGTTGCTGCTGCTGCGTGACCTGCGCAGCATCCACATCCACGCGGTCGGGGTCTCGGTCGACTGGGAGATGGTCGCCCAGGTGGCGCAGGGCGTCGAGGACACCGAGCTGCTCGCTCTCGCCCGGCGTTGCCATCCCCAGAACCTGCGTCAGGCCCGCTGGGCCAACAGCAGGATCAAGGAGTCCGCGACCCAGATCCTGGTGAGCTGATGAGCACCCACGGCGCCGCGCCCGGACCGGCCACCCGGCTCGTGCTGCGGCCGATCGCCACGCCGCTGCCGCTGGGGTTCCTCGCCCTCGCGCTGGCGACCACCGTCTTCAGCGCCGTCCAGCTGGCGTGGATCCCGCCGACGGAGGGCCGGGTCGCGGCCCTGACCGCCCTGGCCGCGACCGTCCTGCTGCAGACGATCGCGTCCGTCGTGGGGTTCCTCGCGCGCGATCCGGTGGCGGCCACGGGCATGGGTGTGCTCGCCGGGACCTGGGGCACGGTGGGCCTGACCACGCTCACCTCGCCGCCCGGCACGGCCAGCAAGGGCCTGGGCGTCCTGCTGCTGACCGCGGGCGTGGCGATGTCCGTGCCGGCGGTCGCCGGCGCGGCCAAGCTCGTCCCGGCGAGCGTCATGGGGCTGGCCGGCGTCCGGTTCGTCGTCACCGGCGCCTACGAGCTGACCGGGTCCACCACATGGATGACCGTGGCCGGATGGGTCGGCCTCGCGCTCGCCGTCCTGGCCCTCTACGCCGCCATGGCGCTCGAACTGGAGAGCGTCGAGGCGCGGACCGTGCTCCCAGCCGGGCGGCGGGGCCCGGCCGAGGCCGCCGTCCGCGGTCAGGGCTCCCTCGACGTGGACGACCTCGCCCGGGAGCCGGGGATCCGGCCGCAGCTCTGACCACGCCGCGGCCCGTCAGGGCGCCCTCGCGGTCGGGCTCTCCAGGCGGAAGGAGGTGCCCTGGTCCCCGTCCCTGCGCTCCGGGTGGACGACGTTCGGCTTGTCGGCGCCGAAGGTCTCGACCCCGTACGGCGTGACCATCGCCGTGGTGGCGGTGGCCATCGGGGGCCGGTGCGTGGCTCTGGCGGGTGCGCGGCCGCCACGGGAGCTCGTCGCGCTGGGACAGACGGCTGGGACAGGGGCAGCCGGGGAGCGGCCCTGAGCACGGCGATGCCGGTGAGCGCCCGGATCCTGATCTCCTGCACGGCGCCACGACGGATGGCTTCGGTGACGGACTCGGACGCCGGCGTCGTACAGCCGACGGTCGACGGCCGGAAGCGCTCGGCTGTGTCGGCGGACCGGGACCCCGTTGGGTCGTGCCTCCACCCTCTCTCGAGCACCGGTCGGATCGGGTGGTCAGCGGCCAACAGGGGGCGGCACGACCGAGGCACGAGGGCAACACCGACGCCCTGGTGAGCCGGACGACGCGCACACGCCCTGGTCAGTACGTGGAGCGGGTGACGGAACCGAACCCGCGTGGCCAGCTTGGAAGGCGGGGTCTCGTAACCGTATCTGCGCTGGTCAGTGGCTCATTCCAACCGCCGGGCGAGGGCTCATGACCACATGTGACCCAGCGGTCCGGCGTGATCCACGCGTGACCCACCGTCCCTTGGGCGTATTAGCCGTCCCGGTCCGGATCGTCGTCCGATGGCGGGCATCTCCCGTCACCGCGCCTCTGAGCCACTCCGGTCGTGGAGGCTCAGGGTCAAGGGATCAGGGCAAACGATCTTGAGCAAGCGCCAGCGTCCCCGTAGGGGTGGTCAAGATGGTTTGCGCCCCTCGACGCTGAGGGCGGCCGGATCAACCTCAGGGCGGCAGGACGAGACAGTCTCCGCGAAGCGGAGGCGTACAAGGCTCCCAGCCCGCGCCGGCTGTGAGGCGCAAACGAAGCACCTACGCCAGGCAAGCCCACAGACGTGGCAGGCCATCGGAGGCGCTCATATGGCGCAGTCGCTAGGCATCCCCCACCGCGACAATGCCGTAGGCGCGGTACTCGTGGAACACATCGCCCAGCGAGCTGTGAAGGATGCTCGTGCGCCAGTCCCAATTGTACCCAGTCCAGAAGTGCCAGTCATAAGTCGCCCCAGTGGTCGGAGCCGGGAACATCACCTCTAGAGCATTACCCCACGTTGTACTGCCGGGTGCTCGGTACTGGCTGAACAGCCACGGCCCGAGTGTGTCGCCCGGGAGGTCCTGATAGGCATGATAACCCTTACCGCAGACCACAATCCGGCAGAAGAATCGGTCGATATTGTGCGCTTCGGTAGAGACTCGCTTCCATCCTGGGTGGGATGCGGGCCATCCACCACCATTCCATTCCCAGTCCCAGGGGTTATGGCGAGGACCGATATGCAGTTCGATCACCTCCCCGGCCTGACCTGTAGTGCTTTGAGCCCAGAAGAATGAAGGAAGAGTAGCAATGAATCCCGGGCGGCTACAAATCCCCAGGCTGCTTTGTGGTTCCCCCGCTAGGTGACGAGCCCACCCTCGCGGTCGATCTTGGCTCTGTTCATGACTTCTGAGCTCCTCGGGGACAGCGAGCTCGTGATCGGCGAAGGCTTCGAAGATGTCCCGTGCCGTCATCTGAGCGACGCTCAACGCGTCCAGTGGGCTGACATTGGGCGGAGTACGTATTTGCACTCCTAGATTTGAAGCCTCCAAGGCATCGTCGCTGGGAAGAGCAACGAACGTCACTTGCCGTCCATCGGAAACGGTGAAATCCGCGATGGGGGGTGGCGGCTCGGGGCCTAGATCCCGCCTAGTGTCGGCCGGAAGAGAACTGAGTACCTGCTCCCTAGTGATGGATGACATCTGCCTTCCTTCCGCATCGATTATCGAGAAGACTGCGGAGTGGCGTTGCCCCCGAGGGCAGTAACGACGGTATCCCCAGGGTGAAGGACTCGGAAGAGGGTCCCTGAGCGGCACATCTCGGCCGCGAAAGCTCAGGGCGAAAAATTAGGGCAAACGACTCTAGGCAAGCGTCAGCATTCCTGGAGAGGTGGTCAAGATCGTCTGCACCTCCTGCCGCTCAGGGCAGACGGAAGCGGCGCAGGTTGAGGTCGCGTTAAGACCTGGGCTTGGTTGGACCGCCGACTTGGAGGTCCACGACGATCCGGGGTCCCGGGGACGGATGGACGTTCGGTTCGCCGTTCACCACGTCCGGGAGCCCCAGGCCTGACATGCCCCTCGACGAGCTGCCTGTCGACGAGTTGGCCGAGCTGCTCGGAGAGTGGTGGGCGGCTGACGGCGGGACCTCCGACAAGTGGGGACGGCTGTGGCGGTACGCACCCACGTCGCGTTGGTCCGACTTCTATTACGGGGACCTCGACGACCATCGGGCCCTATCGAGCTGGTTCCACTGGTGTGGCTTCACCGATGTGCAACCGCAGAAGGCCGGCAGGGGCGTTCAGCGCAGCGGCAAGCACCTGCTGGTCCATCTGCATTCTGCTTCTTCCGGCGCGGGGCTCTCCGGTGTCCAGCGTGTGCAGGGACAGGCGAGTGTGATTGCCAGCCGCGCTGCGGTGATCTCCCCAGCGGGCTTCACCCGCCAGGCGCGCCGCTGGGCCGACGACGCCGGTGTCGCTCTGTTCGGACTCGCCGGCGGCTCCGTCCCCCGTCCGGTCAACGAGGCGGCCGCACATCTCATGCCGGAGCCGGGAGAGCTGCTAGCGGACTGCACGGACTCCAGCTGCAGGCACTTGGGTTGCGTGCTGGACAGTTCTGTGGGCTGCCCCCCCGGGCATCGGCAGAGAATGGTCCGCCCCCCACTCCTACCCGTGGCGGCAGTCGGCACCCCCAAGCGACTAGGAACGGCGCAGGGGACTGCCCCGGTTCAGTGACCTGGACCCGCGCCGAGCAAGACGGACTGGACGGCGCTCAAGCGGCTGGCGCCGTCCTCCGGGTAGTCCCTGTGCAGGTCATGGCGGGTCATCGTGTCGTTGACAGTCGGCCCGGAAGTGGGCTCTCCACGAGATGCCTATCCAGCTGTGTCGACTGGATCGTGCCTCAACCGTGCCTTAAGCACCGGCCAAACCCGGTGGTCAGCGGTCAGCAGGGGGCAGCACCCTCAAGGCAAGGAAGGAGCGGCGCTGCCCGGCTGACATGCGCAGACAGGCAACCGCCCCGGTTAGGACGTGGAGCGGGTGACCGGGATCGAACCGGCATGGCCAGCTTGGAAGGCTGGGGCTCTGCCATTGAGCTACACCCGCGAGGTGCCCGCCCAGCGTAGCGGGCCCGGCCGATAGCGTCCGGGCGTGACCGAGCCCACACAGTTGGACGCCACCGCGCAAGCCGACCGGGTGCGCCGGGGGGAGGTGAGCCCCGCCGAGCTCGTCGACGCCGCGATCGCCCGGATCGAGGCGACGAACCCGCAGCTCAACGCCGTCATCCGGGACCGGTTCGACGCCGCCCGCGCCGAGGCCGCCGGCAGGCTGCCCGACGGGCCCTTCCGCGGCGTGCCGCTGCTGCTCAAGGACATGGGCGCGCACATGGCGGGGGAGGAGACCTGCTACGGCCTCGCCCCGCTGCGCGACGCAGGGGTCCGCTGGCGGCGTGACAGCCACCTGGCCGAGGCCTTCCGTGCTGCTGGGTTCGTCGTCCTCGGCCGGACCAACGTCCCCGAGCTCGGGACGACGGTCACCACCGAGCCCGCCGCCAACGCCGCGGCCCGAAACCCGTGGGACCCCACCCGCTCCACCGGCGGCTCCAGCGGCGGGTCGGCCGCGGCCGTGGCGGCCGGGTACGTCCCGATCGCGCACGCCAGCGACGGCGGCGGGTCGATCCGCGTCCCCGCCAGCGAGTGCGGACTGGTCGGGCTCAAGCCCAGCCGGGCCCGGGTCAGCCAGGGCCCCGACGTCGGCGAGGGCTGGGCAGGCGCCACCATCGACGGCGTCGTCACCCGCACCGTCCGCGACACCGCCGCCGTCCTCGACGCCATCGGCGGCCCGATGCCCGGCGACCCCTACGCCGCCCCGCCGCTGCCGCGCCCGCTGGTCGAGGAGGTCGGCGCCCCGGTCGGCCGGCTGCGGGTCGGCCTGCTCGACGCCCCGCCGCACGAGCGCTGGCTCGACAGCCCCGAGTGCCGGGCCGCCGTCGCCCACGCCGGCCGGCTGCTCGAGGACCTCGGCTGCGACGTCGAGCCCGCCGCGCCCGCCGCCTTCTTCGACGACGGCTTCTCCCGGCACTTCAACGCCACCATCGCCGCCGACACCGCCCGCATGCTCGCCGACCTCGAGCGGGTCCTCGGCCGGGAGATCGCCGACGACGAGCTCGAGCCGCGCAACGCCCACTACCGGGCGGCCGGTCACCGGACGACCGCGGCCGAGTACCTCGGCGCTCGGGCCTGGCTGGGCTCCTGGTGCCGTCGGATGGCCCGCTTCTGGACCCCGGCCGCGGACGGCGGGCAGGGCTTCGACCTGTTGGTCACCCCGACCGTGGGCGCGCCGCCGCCGGAGCTCGGCTGGTTCACCGCCGCGGGCCCGCGCGAGGAGGGGCGGCGGATCGGGGCGTTCATCCCGTACACGGCCCAGGCCAACGTCACCGGCCAGCCGGCGGTCAGCCTGCCGCTGCACACCACCGACGCCGGCCTGCCGGTCGGCGTCCAGGTGATCGCGGGCGCCGGCCGGGAGGACCTGCTCGTGCGGGTCGCCGCCGCACTGGAGGAGGCGGCCCCGTGGGCCGGCCGCCGTCCGGCCGTCTGACCCGAGCGCCGGCATGCAGACGGCGAGGTGAGCGGCGCACCGGAGGAGCCCGGGGACCGGCCTCCGCCGATACCGTGAGGGGGCATGGGAACGAGGACGGCACGACGCGCCGGGCTGGTCGCCGGTGTCCTCTCCGGGACCCTCCTGCTGCTGCCACTGGCCGGCTGCGGGGACGGCTCGGACACCGCCGACACCGGGACGGCCGCGACCGAGACCACCGAGGACACCGGCGGTGCCACGGAGACCAGCGCCGGCGGCAGCGCCACCGCGAGCGGGACGGGCGGGGCCGACGCCGACCTGAGCTGCTCGGGCACCACGTGCAGGTTGCAGCTGTCGGGACCGGGCCGGCAGGCCGAGGTGCTCGGGGTGACGGTCGAGCTCGGCGCCGTCGAGGGCGGTCAGGCCATGCTGCGGGTGGGGGACCGGGAGCTGTCCTGCGCCCAGGGCGACAGCGTCTCGGCGGGCCCCCTGCAGCTGACCTGCGAGACGGTCGCGGAGGACTCGGTCACCCTCACCGCCTCCCTGGGCTGAACCACGGGGCCCGCGCCGCCGCGGGCGGTGACGCGCGGTCGGGCGTCTCCGGCTGCACCTAGACTCGCAGCCGCCACGGGGTGTGGCGCAGCTTGGTAGCGCACCCGCTTTGGGAGCGGGGGGCCGTGGGTTCGAATCCCGCCACCCCGACCCCGCCCCCGGCGTCTCTAGACTCGGGGGTCGACCCGGCGCCGGTCCCGGCGTCCCCTTCCGTCGTACCGAGGAGCACTGCCGCTGTGAAGAGCACCATCGAGGAACTGGGCCCCACGCGGGTCCGGATGGCGATCGAGGTGCCGTGGGGAGACCTGGACCACGCCTTCGGCGAGGTCTACAAGGAGCTCAAGCGGCAGGTGCGCGTCCCCGGGTTCCGTCCGGGCAAGGTGCCCAACCGGATCCTCGACCAGCGCATCGGCCGTCCGGTCGTCCTCGAGCAGGTCGTCCAGCACGCCATCCCGGAGGTCTACTCCGAGGTCGTCCGCGACAACCAGGTCCGCGTCATCGGCCAGCCCGACATCGAGGTCACCCGCCTCGACGACAACGACACCCTGGCGTTCACCGCCGAGGTCGACGTCGCCCCGAAGATCGAGCTGCCGGCCCTCGACGACCTGAACGTGACCGTCGACGACGTCGAGGTCACCGACGAGGAGATCGACCAGCAGGTCTCGGTCATGCGCGAGCGCTTCGCCATGCTGACCGGCGTCGAGCGCGCCGCCCAGGACGGCGACTACGTCTCCATCGACCTCGAGGCCCGCGTCGGCGACGAGGTGCTCGAGGACGGCACGACCAGCGGCATGTCCTACGAGGTCGGCTCCGGCTCCCTCATGGAGGGCCTCGACGACGCCGTCCGCGGGCTGTCCGCCGACGAGTCGGCCACCTTCGAGACCGCACTGCAGCAGGGCCCGCACGCCGGCGAGCAGGCCCAGGTCACCGTCACCGTCCGCTCGGTGAAGGCCAAGGAGCTGCCCGAGCTCGACGACGAGTTCGCCTCCACCGCCAGCGAGTTCGACACCCTCGAGGAGCTGCGCGACGACGTCCGCACCCGGCTGTCGCGGGTGAAGGTCATGCAGCAGGGCGCGCAGGCCCGCGACAAGCTGGTCGAGCACCTGCTCGAGGTCACCGAGGTCCCGATCCCCGAGGGCCTGGTCGACCGCGAGCTGGAGTTCCGCAACAACGCGCTGACCAACGAGCTCACCGGTGCCGGGATGGACTGGGACACCTTCCTGTCCATGTCCGGCAGCGAGAGCCGCGAGGCCTACGACGCCGAGCAGAAGAAGAACATCGAGGAGGCGGTCCGCACCCAGTTCGTCCTCGACGCGATCGCCGACGCCCGCGAGATCACCGTCGACAACGACGACCTGTCGGCGCAGATCATGGCCCAGGCCTCGCGCAACCGGATGAGCCCGGAGCAGTACGCCCAGCAGCTCCAGCAGAGCGGCAACATCGCCGAGTTCGTCGCCGACGTGCGCCGCACCAAGGCGCTGGCCCAGCTGCTCGAGCAGACGACGATCACCGACGCGTCGGGCAACGTCGTCGACCTGGAGGCCGCCCGCCCGCAGACGGTGCGCGCCGCCGAGGCCGCCCCCGCGGCTGACGGCACCGCCGCCGAGGAGGCCGACGAGGCCCCCGACGCCGAGGTCGCCGACGCGGCCGCCGTCGAGGCGACCGAGGGTGCCACCGAGGACAGCGAGGACGTCGCCAAGAGCTGACGAAGGACCCCGTCCTCTCACCCCGAGCGAGCTCGGGGCGAGCCTCGGACGGGGCCGCCCGGACGCTCACCACGGACGCCGTCCTGCCCCCGCGCACGCGGGGGAGGGCGGCGTCCGTCGTCTTCCCGGGGGCGCGCTGCGCCGTCGGCGAACAGGCCCCGCGCCGGGACTGCGGGCCCAGGGGTGCGCGTTAGGGTCGACGTGACTCGGGGCGGAGGCCGGGGGTACGGCCCGCCAGGGTCGCCGGCCCCGCTCCCCGCCCACCGAGACCGACTCGATCCACCGCCAACGGAGGTCACACCACCCGTGAGCACCCACCCGAACCCGGCCAGCAGCCCGCTCATGCGGGGCGGCGCCGGGGGGATGAACCTCAACGACTCGGTCTACGAGCGCCTGCTGCGCGAGCGCATCATCTTCCTGGGCACCCAGGTCGACGACGTCATCGCCAACCAGCTGGCCGCGCAGATGCTGCTGCTGTCCGCCGAGGACCCCAAGCAGGACATCCACCTGTACATCAACTCGCCGGGCGGCTCGGTCAGCGCCGGCATGGCCATCTACGACACGATGCAGTTCATCGACTGCGACGTCGCCACCTACGGCATGGGCCTGGCCGCCTCCATGGGGCAGTTCCTGCTGACCGCGGGCACCAAGGGCAAGCGCTACGCCCTGCCGCACGCGCGGATCATGATGCACCAGCCCTCGGCCGGCGTCGGCGGCACCGCCGCGGACATCGCCATCCAGGCCGACCTGTTCCGCCGCACCAAGCGCGAGCTCAACGAGCTGCAGTCGTTCCACACCGGCCAGTCCATCGAGCAGATCGAGCGGGACTCCGACCGCGACCGCTGGTTCACCGCGCAGGAGGCCCTCGAGTACGGCTTCGTCGACCACGTCGTCAGCCGCGCCGCGATGACCGACAGCGCCAACCCGGTCTCCGACAACTGAGCAGCGAGGACTGACAGACGATGAGCGACTTCCAGCTGCCCTCCAGCCGGTACGTGCTGCCCTCTTTCGTGGAGCGGACCAGCTACGGCATGAAGGAGAGCAACCCGTACAACAAGCTCTTCGAGGAGCGGATCATCTTCCTCGGGGTGCAGATCGACGACGCGTCGGCCAACGACGTGATGGCCCAGCTGATCACGCTGGAGTCGGCCGACCCCGACCGCGACATCACGATCTACATCAACTCGCCCGGTGGCTCGTTCACGTCGCTGATGGCCATCTACGACACGATGATGTTCGTCCGCCCGGACATCCAGACCGTGTGCATGGGCCAGGCCGCCTCGGCCGCCGCCGTCCTGCTCGCGGCCGGCACCCCGGGCAAGCGGCTGGCGCTGCCGTACTCGCGCGTGCTGATCCACCAGCCCTCCGGCGAGGCCGGCGGCCAGGTCTCGGACCTCGAGATCCACGCCGCCGAGATCGCCCGGGTGCGGGCCCAGATGGAGGAGATCCTGGCCCGCCACACCGGCCGCTCGGTGGAGCAGGTCCGCGCCGACATCGACCGCGACAAGATCCTGACGGCCCCCGAGGCCAAGGAGTACGGGATCGTCGACCAGGTCATCCAGAGCCGCAAGCTCAACGCGCTGCCGGTCTGATCCCGTGATCGCCCGATCGGTGCGGGTCGAGTTCGCGCGTGTCGCGCGCTCGACCCGTACCGTTCGGGGTGCAGTGCCGGGAGTGACGCGCGAGTCGGACGCCCCCGGCGCACCGGGGCGTCGAACCCCCGCGGCGTCGGCGGCGACAGGTACCGTCGGCGAACGCCCCAAGCCCGGCCGGCAGCGCCGGGAGGTCACCCTCGCGGCACCCGCTCCCGCGGAGCCAGCACGGGCAGCAAGCGACACACGATCCGCAGGTCCGCACCCCCGGGATCTGCAAACCCCCTGAGGTGGAGGTCAGCAGGTGGCACGAATCGGTGAGAGCGGTGACCTGCTCAAGTGCTCGTTCTGCGGGAAGAGCCAGAAGCAGGTCAAGAAGCTCATCGCGGGCCCCGGCGTCTACATCTGCGACGAGTGCATCGACCTCTGCAACGAGATCATCGAGGAGGAGCTCTCGGAGTCGTCGGACCTGAAGTTCGACGAGCTGCCGAAGCCCCGCGAGATCCACGACTTCCTCGAGCAGTACGTCATCGGCCAGGAGAAGGCCAAGCGCACCCTCGCCGTCGCGGTCTACAACCACTACAAGCGGGTGCAGGCCGGCGGTGAGCGCTCCAGCCGGGACGACTCGGTCGAGCTCGCCAAGTCCAACATCCTGCTGATGGGCCCGACCGGGTGCGGCAAGACGCACCTGGCGCAGACGCTGGCCCGGATGCTCAACGTCCCGTTCGCGATCGCCGACGCCACGGCGCTGACCGAGGCCGGTTACGTCGGCGAGGACGTCGAGAACATCCTGCTCAAGCTGATCCAGGCGGCGGACTACGACGTCAAGCGGGCCGAGACCGGGATCATCTACATCGACGAGGTCGACAAGATCGCCCGCAAGAGCGAGAACCCGTCGATCACCCGCGACGTCTCCGGTGAGGGCGTGCAGCAGGCGCTGCTGAAGATCCTCGAGGGGACGACGGCGTCGGTGCCCCCGCAGGGCGGCCGCAAGCACCCGCACCAGGAGTTCATCCAGATCGACACGACGAACGTGCTGTTCATCGTGGGCGGTGCCTTCGCCGGCCTGGAGAAGGTCATCGAGCAGCGGGTCGGCAAGCAGGGGATCGGCTTCGGCGCGGAGATCCGCGGCAAGAAGGAGATCGAGGAGGCCAACGCCTTCGCCGAGGTCATGCCCGAGGACCTGCTGAAGTTCGGCATGATCCCCGAGTTCATCGGCCGGCTCCCGGTGATCACCAGCGTGCAGGCCCTCGACCGGGACGCGCTGATCCAGATCCTCACCGAGCCGAAGAACGCGCTGGTGCGCCAGTACCGGCGGCTGTTCGAGCTCGACGGCGTGGAGCTGGAGTTCACCGAGGACGCCCTCGAGGCGATCGCCGACCAGGCCATCCTCCGCGGCACCGGCGCCCGCGGGCTCCGGGCGATCATGGAGGAGGTGCTGCAGTCGGTGATGTACGAGGTGCCCAGCCGCGAGGACGTCGCCTCCGTGGTGATCACCAAGGAGGTCGTGCTGGAGCACGTCAACCCGACCATCGTGCCGCGCAAGCCCAACCGCGAGCGCCGCGAGAAGAGCGCCTGACGCTCGGCTGACACACCGCTGTACCCCGGTGGCCCAGGACTCGGTGAGTCCTGGGCCACCGGCGTTCAGAGGGCCGCAAGCCGCCGGCGCAGGACCGCCTCGATCTCGCGCCGGCAGCCATCCGGGTCCGTGGTCAGCCGCCGGTAGCTGAACCGGAGCACGACCCAGCCGAGCGCCGCCAGGGCCGTGTCGCGGCGCAGGTCGCGCTCCCGCTGCTCGCGGCTGCCGTGGAAGGCGGCGCCGTCGAGCTCCACCGCCACCCGCAGCCCGGGCCACGCGACGTCGAGGTAGACGGTGCGGCCCCTGGCGAGCACGATCCGGTGCTGCTGCACGAACGGCGGGATGCCGGGTGTGCGGAGCACGTGCAGGACGCCGAACACCTCGAGCTCGCTCCGGCAGCCGCCCGCGACGAGACCGAGGAGGTCGGTCAGCTCCGCCCGGCCGGCGTGCACCCGCTGCTCCGCGGACTCCTCCAGCAGGTCCTCGACGTCGACCGCACGCGTGCGGACGGCCTCGACGACCGCCTGCCGGACCACCGGGACGTCGACGGCCGCCTGCGGGTTGCGCCGTGGGCTGGCGGCCCAGCTCCACGCGTCGACGAGGCTGCGGGCGGCGCCGAGCACGGGCAGGCCGGACACCCGGACGGGACGCATCGGCAGCGTCGTCCGGTGGGCGACGACTCCTGCGGATCCGCGGGGCCAGCGGTCGGCCGGCACGGTGACGTGCACCGGCCCGGAGGGCGCGGGCGCCAGCCCGTGCACGCCCAGGGCGGACAGGTGGCTCAGCGGACCGCGGGTCCACAGCACCGCGGCGAGCGCGCGGACCGGCCACTCGTCCTTCCGGTGGGTGAGGGCGAGCACGCCCGGATGCAGCAGGACGACGTCACCGCGGGTCAGCCACCGGCTGACGCTGCTGGAGCTCGTGGCGAGGGTGACCCGGTCCCGGCGGGCGGCGCCGTGGGGGAGGAGGCGGCGAGTTCGTGCACGGGCCGGGAGCCTGGCCCAGAGGAGTGCTCCGCCGCCGGGCCCTGTGGACATCCCGACCTCTGTACGCCGGTGGCCCAGGACCGGCGCGGTCCTGGGCCACAGCGGTACAGCGGTCCCGAGGGTCAGTCCGCGGGGGCGGCCAGGACGACGTCGACGGTCAGCGGGCCCTCGCCGGCCACGACGGTCAGCGAGGCGATCCGCCCGGCCGACACCAGGTCGTCCCGCGCGGCCTCCACCAGCGGCACCTGGGCCTCCGGTGCGGTCACCGTCGCGGACTCGACGTCGGCCCGCATCGACTGCTTGGCCTCCGACTTGGCCTTGCGCACGGCGGCCAGTGCCTCGGCGGCCACCTCGACGACCGCCGGGTCCCCGCCGCCGGGCAGCTCGTCGGCGGCCGGCCACGGCGCCCGGTGCACCGAGCCGGCCTGCCACCAGGACCAGACCTCCTCGGTGACGAACGGCAGCACCGGCGCGAACAGCCGCAGCTGCACCGACAGCGCGAGCGCCAGCGCGGCCTGGGCGGAGCGGGCGGCGTCGTCCGAGCCGTAGGCGCGGGACTTCACCAGCTCCACGTAGTCGTCGCAGAAGGTCCAGAAGAAGGACTCGGTGACCTCGAGCGCGCGGGTGTAGTTGTAGGCCTCCATCGCCGCGGTCGCCTCGTCGACGACGTCGGCCAGCCGGCGCAGCAGGCCGAGGTCGATCGGCTCGGTGACCTGGCCGGCGGACAGGTGCGCGGTGACGCCGAGCCCCAGCACGAACTTGCCGACGTTGAGGATCTTCATGGCCAGCCGGCGGCCGACCTTCATCTGCGCCTCGTCGAACGGCGAGTCCGCGCCCGGCCGGGCGCCGGCGGCGCGCCAGCGGACGGCGTCGGTGCCGTAGCGCTCGAGCACGTCGATCGGCGTGACGACGTTGCCCTTCGACTTCGACATCTTCTTGCGGTCGGGGTCGACGACGAACCCGGAGATCGTGGCGTGCGTCCACGGCACCGCGCCGAACTCGAAGTGCGAGCGGACGACGGTGGAGAACAGCCAGGTGCGGATGATGTCGTGCGCCTGCGGCCGCTGGTCCATCGGGAAGACGTGCGCGAACAGCTCCGGGTCGGTGTCCCAGCCCGAGGCCACCTGCGGCGACAGCGACGACGTCGCCCAGGTGTCCATGACGTCGGGGTCGGCCATGAACCCGCCCGGGACGCCGCGCTGCGACTCGTCGAAGCCCGGCGGCACGTCCGAGGACGGGTCGACCGGCAGCGACGACTCGTCGGCCAGGATCGGCTCGTCGTAGACCGGGTCGCCAGAGGCGTCGAGCCGGTACCAGACCGGGAACGGGACGCCGAAGAACCGCTGCCGGCTGATCAGCCAGTCGCCGTTGAGGCCCTCGACCCAGTTCTCGTAGCGGTGCCGCATGTGCTCGGGCACCCACTGGATCTCCCGGCCGCGGGCGACCAGGGCGTCCCGGAGGGAGGCGTCCCGCCCGCCGTTGCGGATGTACCACTGCCGCGTGGTGACGATCTCCAGCGGCCGGTCGCCCTTCTCGAAGAACTTGACCGGGTGGGTGATCGCCGTCGGCTCGCCCTGCAGGTCGCCGGACTCGCGCAGCATCTCCACGATCCGCTGCTGGGCGCTGAACGGCGTCTTGCCGGCGAGCTCGGCGTAGACGTCGGCGGGCACGCCGTCCGGGGCGTCGGTGACGAAGCGGCCGTCCCAGCCGACCACCGCGCGGGTGGGCAGCTGCAGCTCGCGCCACCAGGTGACGTCGTTGAGGTCGCCGAAGGTGCAGATCATCGCGATGCCCGAGCCCTTGTCCGGCTCGGCGAGGCGGTGGGCGACCACCGGCACCTCGACGTCGAACAGCGGCGTGCGCACCGTCCGGCCGAACAGGTCCTGGTAGCGCTCGTCGTCGGGGTGGGCCACCAGCGCGACGCACGCGGGCAGCAGCTCCGGCCGGGTGGTCTCGATGAGGACCGGGCCGTCCTCGGAGTGGAACGAGATCCGGTGGTAGGCGCCGGGGCGCTCGCGGTCCTCGAGCTCGGCCTGCGCGACGGCGGTGCGGAAGCTGACGTCCCAGAGGGTCGGCGCCTCCTGGGCGTAGGCCTCGCCGCGGGCCAGGTTGTGCAGGAACATCCGCTGCGCGGTGGCCCGCGAGGTCTCCGAGATGGTCCGGTAGACGTTCGACCAGTCCACCGACAGCCCGACCCGGCGCCACAGCTGCTCGTAGGCGTGCTCGTCCTCCGCCGTCAGCTGCATGCACAGCTCGACGAAGTTGCGCCGGCTGACCGGCACCTGGTCCTTGCCCGGCTTCGCCGGCGGCTCGAACGACGGGTCGTAGGGGAGCGAGGGGTCGCAGCGGACGCCGTAGTAGTTCTGCACCCGCCGCTCGGTCGGCAGCCCGTTGTCGTCCCAGCCCATCGGGTAGAAGACGTGCTTGCCGCGCATGCGCTGGTAGCGGGCGACGATGTCGGTGTGGGTGTAGCTGAACACGTGGCCCACGTGCAGCGACCCGCTGGCGGTCGGCGGCGGGGTGTCGATCGAGTACGTCTGCTCGCGCGGCGCGGCGAGGGCGGCGGCGCGGTCGAAGGCGTAGGTGTCCTGCTCGGCCCAGCGGGCGACCCAGGTGTCCTCGAGTCCGTCGAGGCTCGGCTTCTCGGGTACCCCGGCCCCGGCTCCCGGGGTGGTGCTGACCGGGGTGAGGGGATCGGCGACCATGCCCCCATCCTAGGAAGTGCGCGGCTGGCATCCTGGGGAGGATGAGCAGCAGTCCCGAGGCCGAGCTGGCCCGCGTCGAGAAGGAGCTGCTGGCGCGCTGGCCGGAGACCCGGCTGGAGCCCTCCCTGGGCCGCATCGCCGCCCTGGTCGACCTGCTGGGCAGCCCGCACCGGGCCTACCCGGTCGTGCAGGTCGCCGGCACCAACGGCAAGACGACGACGTCGCGCATGGTCGACGAGCTGCTGCGCGGGTTCGGCCTGCGCGTGGGCCGGTTCACCAGCCCGCACCTGCAGTCGGTGCGCGAGCGGATCGTGCTCGACGGCGAGCCGGTGAGCGTCGAGCGGTTCGTCGAGACCTACGACGACGTCGCGCCCTACGTGCAGATGGTCGATGCCGCCGGCGAGCACCCGATGAGCTTCTTCGAGGTGGTGGTCGGGATGGCGTACGCGCTGTTCGCCGAGGCGCCGGTCGACGTCGCGGTCGTCGAGGTCGGCATGGGCGGCACGTGGGACGCCACCAACGTCGCCGACGCGCGGGTCGCCGTCGTCACGCCGGTGGCCCTGGACCACGCCGAGTACCTCGGTCCCGACGTCGCCACGATCGCCGGCGAGAAGGCCGGGATCATCAAGCCCGACGCGATCGCCGTCCTCGCCCACCAGCAGCCCGGGGCGCTGGACGCGCTGGTCCGCCGCGCGGTCGAGGTCGAGGCCGTGGTGGCGCGCGAGGGTACCGAGTTCGGTGTGCTGGACCGGCGGGTCGCCGTCGGCGGGCAGCAGCTGCGGCTGCAGGGCCTGGGCGGGGAGTACGACGAGGTCTACCTCCCGCTGTTCGGCGCGCACCAGGCGCAGAACGCGGCCACCGCCCTGGCCGCCGTCGAGGCGTTCCTCGGCGCCGGCGCGGCCACCGGGACGGTCGACGTCGAGACGGTGCGTGCGGCCTTCGCCGCCGTCCGCTCGCCCGGCCGGCTCGAGCGGGTGCGCACCAGCCCGACGGTGCTGGTCGACGCCGCGCACAACCCCGCCGGGATGGCCGCGACCGTCGAGGCGATCCGGGAGTCCTTCGACTTCACCCGGCTGGTCGGGGTGATCGGCGCGGTGCACGGCAAGGACGTCGAGGGGATGCTGCGCGAGCTGGAGACCGTCTGCGCGGAGCTGGTCGTGACGCAGAACGGCTCGCCGCGGGCGATCCCGGCCGACGAGCTCGGCGCGCTCGCCGTCGACGTGTTCGGCGCCGACCGGGTGAGCGTCTCCCCGCGGCTGCCCGAGGCGCTCACCGAGGCGATCGAGCTGGCCGAGGCCGGGCCCGACGACGCCCTCGGCGGCTCCGGCGTGCTGGTCACCGGCAGCGTGGTCACCGCCGGTGAGGCCCGCACGGTCCTGGGCGGGACGCCGTGACCGCGCCCGACCCGGTCCGGGCCGGCCGGGCGCTGCGCGGGGCGGCCGCGGCGGTGCTGCTGCTCGAGGGCATCGCGGTGCTGTTCGTCCCGCGGGCGATCGCGCAGACCGCGGCGGGCCTCGGCGGCACGCGGCTGACGATCCTGCTCGTGCTCGCCGTCGTCCTCGTGCTGGCCAGCGGGGTCCAGCGGCGGCCGCGCGGCCTGGAGATCGGCACCGCGCTGCAGGTCCCGCTGCTGCTCACCGGCCTCATCGACGCGTCGATGTGGTTCGTCGGCGGCGTGTTCGTGCTGATCTGGCTGTACCTGCTGCAGATCCGCAAGGAGCTGCTCGGCTCGCCGTTCCGCGAGCCGGCCGCCCCCTCCGGGGACGACGCCCCGCCCGCCTGATCAGGCCGCGTCGGCCTGCCCGTCGAGCCGCCGGCGCAGGCCGGCGACGTCGGCGCCGGCGCGGGCCAGCGCCGCGGACACCGCGGGGTCGCCGACCTCGAGCACCCCGGCGAGCAGGTGCCGGCCGTCGATGACCCGGTCGCCCCGCGCGAGCGCCGCGCGCAGCGCCTCCTGCAGCGCCGTGCGGCTGCCCCGGGCGAAGCGCAGGTGCCCCCGCCGGCGGCCCCGGGCCCCGCGGTCGAGCGCACCCGGGCCGAACGCCGCCTCGGCGGCCGCCCGCACCCGGTCCAGGTCGATGCCCAGCGCGGCCAGCGCGTCGGCGTCGAGCGCGCCGCCCCCGGGGGAGGTCAGGCCCGCGCGGAGGTCGGTCACGTGCACGCCCGCGGCGGCCAGCAGCGGGCCGGCCGGGCCGGGCGCGGCGGCGAGGGCGACCAGCAGGTGCACCGGGTCGACGCTGTCGGCGCCGGCGGTGCGGGCCTCCTCCTGCGCCAGGACCACGACCGTGCGTGCCTCGGCGGCGAACCGTTCGAACACCTCAGGACTCCTTCCACGTCGTCCCGGACGACCGGGCGTGCTTCTTGTGCACCGCCTGCCGCGTGACGCCGAGCGCGTCGGCGACCTGCTGCCACGACCAGCCGCGACGGCGGGCGGCGGCGACCTGCAGGACCTCGAGCCGGTCGGCCAGGTCCCGCAGCGCGCGGACCCCGCGCAGGCCGACGGCGGGGTCGTCGCTGGTGGCGGCGGTGAGCGTCTCGTCCGAGGTCCGGCTGGTCACGGTGTCAACCATGGTTGACGGGACGGAGGATGTCAACCCCGGTTGACGGACGGCGACCCGTAGGCTGCCTCCCCGTGACTGATCGCACCCTGGTCCTCGTCAAGCCCGACGGCGTCGCCCGCGGCCTGGTCGGAGAGGTCGTCTCGCGGCTGGAGGCCAAGGGCCTGCGCCTGGTCGCCGCCGAGCTGCGCACCCTCACCCGGGAGGTCGCCGAGGAGCACTACGGCGAGCACCGCGAGAAGCCGTTCTTCGGCTCGCTGGTCGAGTTCATCACCGGCGGCCCGCTGCTCGCCCTCGTCGTCGAGGGGCCGCGCGCGGTCGAGGCGTTCCGCGCGCTGGCCGGCGCCACCGACCCGGTGAAGGCCGCACCCGGCACGATCCGCGGCGACTTCGCCCTCGAGGTGCAGTCGAACATCGTGCACGGCTCGGACTCCGACGAGTCCGCCGCCCGCGAGATCGGGCTGTTCTTCCCGGACCTCGCGGCGTAATCGGCTCGACCCGGCCCCCGGGGCCGGGGTCAGCATGGGGGACATGGTGGAGTCGCTGGTCCGGGCCCGGGGCCTGGTGAAGCGCTTCGGCGAGCACACCGCCGTCGACGGCATCGACGTCGACATCGCGCCCGGGGAGGCCTTCGGCTTCCTCGGGCCCAACGGCGCCGGCAAGAGCACGACCATGCGCATGGTCGGGGCGGTGTCGCCGCCGACGGCGGGGGAGCTGCGGATCCTCGGCATGGACCCCGCCGTCGACGGCCCGGCGATCCGCGCCCGCCTCGGCGTCGTCCCGCAGACCGACAACCTCGACCTCGAGCTCACCGTCGAGGAGAACCTGCTGGTCTACGGCCGGTACTTCGGGTTGCCGCGGGCGCTGGTGCGGGAGCGGGCCGCCGAGCTGCTGGACTTCGTGCAGCTCACCGACCGGGCGCGGGACCGGGTCGAGCCGCTGTCGGGCGGGATGAAGCGGCGGGTCACCATCGCCCGCGCGCTGGTCAACGACCCCGACGTCGTCCTGCTCGACGAGCCCACCACCGGGCTGGACCCGCAGGCCCGGCACGTGCTGTGGGAACGGCTGTACCGGCTCAAGCAGCGCGGGGTCACCCTCGTGCTCACCACGCACTACATGGACGAGGCCGAGCAGCTGTGCGACCGGCTGGTCGTCATGGACCGCGGCCGGATCGCGGCCGAGGGCTCCCCGGCGCAGCTGATCGCCACCTGGTCCACCCGCGAGGTGTGCGAGCTGCGCTTCGCGCTGACCGAGGGCGGCGCCGGGCCGGCCGCGCACGCCGACGCGCTGACGCCGCTGGTGCACCGCGGCGTCGTCGAGCGGGTCGAGGTGCTGCCCGACCGGCTGCTGCTCTACGCCGCCGACGGCGACGCCGCGCTGACCGAGGTGCTCGCGCTCGGGCTGCGGCCGCTGTCGTCGCTGGTCCGGCGCAGCTCGCTGGAGGACGTGTTCCTGCGGCTCACCGGCCGGACGCTGGTCGACTGACGTGGTCCCGTCCCCGGCCGCCCGTTCCTTCCTGGCCCAGCGGCTGACCGCGCACCGGCACTTCTGGCGCAGCAGCGCGATCGGCAGCGTGCTGGAGCCGGTGCTGTTCCTCGCCGCGATGGGCCTGACCCTCGGCACGCTGGTCGACCGCGGGCCCGGCGTCCCCGGCGGGGTGGGTTACCTGGCCTTCCTCGCCCCCGGCCTGCTGGTCGCCGCGGCCATGCAGACGGCGACCGGCGAGTCGACCTACCCGGTCCTCGGGGCGCTCAAGTGGGACCGGCTCTACGAGGCGGTGCTCGCCACCCCCGCCCGCCCGGCCGACGTCCTCACCGGCCACCTGCTCTACGTCGCCTTCCGCGTGACGACGTCGGCCGCGGCGTTCCTCGTCGTGCTCGTGCTGTTCGGCGCCGCGGAGAGCCCGCTGGTGGTCCTCGCGCTGCCGGTCGCGCTGCTCACCGGCCTGGCCTTCGCCGCGCCGGTCACCGCCATGGCCGCCCGGCTGGAGGAGGACGCCGCCTTCGCGGCGCTGCAGCGGTTCCTCATCGTGCCGATGTTCCTGTTCAGCGGGACGTTCTTCCCCGTCACGCAGCTGCCGGCGGCGCTGGAGTGGTTCGCCTACGCCACCCCGCTGTGGCACGGCGTCGCGCTGGCCCGCGACCTGGCCCTCGGGACGGCGGAGGCGGGGCCCGCGCTGCTGCACGTCGGCTACCTGGCGCTGTGGGTCACCGCCGGTGCCTGGCTGGCGGCCCGGGCGCTGCAGCGGCGGCTGGTCCGGTGACCGGCGTCCCCGCGCCGGTGCGCCCGGCGTCGCTGCTGCTGCGGGTCGTGCCGCTGTACCCGCTGTCCGGGCGGCGCGCCGGGCAGCTGGTGTACCGGAACCTCCTGGTCGCCCGGCGCAGCTGGCTGGTGTTCGTCTCCGGGTTCGCCGAGCCGTTCTTCTACCTGTTCTCGATCGGCGTCGGCATCGGCGGGCTGGTCGGCGACGTCGTCACCGACACCGGCACCGCGCTGACCTACCAGCAGTTCGTCGCCCCGGCACTGCTCGCCTCGGCCGCGATGAACGGCGCGGTCTACGACGCCGTCTTCAACCTGTTCTTCAAGCTGCGCTACGCCAAGCTCTACGACGCCGTCCTGGCCACGCCGGTCTCGGCCGCCGACGCCGCGGTGGGGGAGACGGTGTGGGCGCTGCTGCGCGGCGCCGTCTACTCCGCGGCGTTCCTGCTGGTCATGCTCGCGATGGGCCTGGTCGGCTCGTGGTGGGCGCTGCTCGCCCTGCCCGCGGCGGTGCTCATCGGCTTCGCCTTCGCCGCCGTCGGGCTGGCCGCGAGCACGTTCCTGCGCGGCTGGCAGGACTTCGAGTTCGTCCAGGTCGTGATCCTGCCGCTGTTCCTGTTCTCCACGACCTTCTACCCGCTGTCGACCTACCCGCGGCCGCTGCAGGTCGTCGTCGAGTGCACGCCGCTCTACCACGGCATCGAGCTGGTCCGCGGGCTGGTGACCGGCGACGTCCGGTGGGGGCTGCTGGTCTCGGTCGCCTACCTCGCGGTGATGGGCGTGGCGGGCCTCGCGGTGGGCGCCCGCCGGCTGGCGGGCCTGCTGCTGCGTTAGGCCGCGCCGAGCAGGGGGCGCCCGGCGCGGACCAGCCGCTCGACGGTGTCGGCGGGCACCGGGGAGCCGAACAGGTGGCCCTGCGCGGCGTCGCAGCCCAGCGACCGCAGCGCGGCCAGCTGCGCGGGCTGCTCGACGCCCTCGGCCACCACCTGCAGGCCCAGGCTGTTGCCCAGCGCGATGACCGCGTCGGCGACCGAGCCGGCCGCGGCGCCGGCGGCCAGCAGCGCCACCGACGACGGGTCGATCTTCAGCCGGTCCAGCGGCAGGTCCTGCAGCCGGGACAGCGAGGACGCGCCGGTGCCGAAGTCGTCGATGGCCACGTGCACGCCCAGCGCCCGCACCTCGCGGATCCCGGCCGCGGCGTCGGGGCCGGCGGCCACCGCCTCCGGGACCTCGATCTCCAGCCGGCCGGGGTCCACGCCGGCATCCCGGGCGGCCGCGGCGATGCTGACCGCGAGGTCGCCGGTGGCCAGCCGGCGCGGGGAGACGTTGACCGCCACCCGCAGCGGGGGCAGGCCGGCGTCGTCCCACGCGCGCAGCTGGGCGCAGGCCTGGCCGATCACCCAGTCGTCGATCACGTCGATGACGCCGCTGGCCTCGGCGACCGGGATGAACCCGGCCGGCTCCACCAGCCCGCGGGTGTGCGACTGCCACCGGGCCAGCGCCTCCACGCCGGTGACCGCGCCGCTGCGCAGGTCCACCTGCGGCTGGTAGAGCACCCGCAGCTCGCCGGAGTCGACGGCGGCGCGCAGGTCGCGGACCAGCTCGTCCTGCGCGGCGACCTCCTCGCGCATGCCGCGCTCGAACACCCGCACCCGGTTCTTCCCGCCGGACTTGGCCACGTACATGGCGAGGTCGGCGTCGCGGAGCAGGTCGTCCATGCCGCGGCGGTCGGCGGCGTCGGTGAAGGTGACGCCGACGCTGCCTCCGACGGTGAACTCCTCGCCGCCCCACCCGACCGGGCGGCGCAGCGCGCCCAGCAGCCGCTCGGCGACCTGGACGACGTCGCGGCGCCCCTCGACGTCCTCCATGAGCACCACGAACTCGTCGCCGCCGAGGCGGGCGACGGTGTCGGCCGGCCGCACGGAGGCCTCCAGCCGGCGGGCGACCGCGACGAGGACGGCGTCCCCGGCCTCGTGCCCGGCGACGTCGTTGACCGCCTTGAAGTCGTCGAGGTCCAGCAGCAGGACCGCGTGCCGGCGGGCGCGGCGGTCGGCGAGGGCGTGCTCGAGCCGGTCCTGCATGAGCGCCCGGTTCGCCAGGCCCGTGAGCGGGTCGTGCAGCGCCATCCGGGCCAGCTCGCCGGCCTGCCGCTCGAGCTGGCGGGCGGCGGCGCGGGCCTCGGCCTCCTCGCGCTTGCGGCCGGTGATGTCCCGGGTGATCCCGGCGATGCCGGTCGGGGTGCCGTCCTCGTCGCGGATGAGGGAGAAGGTGACCAGGGCGTCGAAGGCGGAGCCGTCCCGCCGGCGGTGCCGCCGCTCGTGGCTGCCGGGCGGCAGCCGGGTCAGGTCCGCGGGGAGCGGGGCTCCGGCGGACAGCATCGACGCGTGCCGGCCCAGGGCCTCCGCGGCGGTCCAGCCGTAGAGCCGCTCCGCGCCGGGGTTCCAGCTGGTGATCCGGCCGTCGGGGGTCGTCGTCACGACGGCGTCGTCGGTGGTCTGGACGACGGCGGCCAGGCGGGCCAGCTCGTCGCGCTGGGCGCGCAGCGCGGCGGTGCGCTCGGCGACCAGCTGCTCGACGTGCTCGCGCCGGTCGTCGAAGCGCCGCCAGGCCAGCAGGCACGCCCAGCTCTCCAGCAGCACGAGGGCCGCGTGGAGGGCCGCCATGGGCAGCGCCGCGACGGAGTGGGCGAACACCGCGTGCGGCCACAGCGTGCCCAGCACGAGGTGGTGGACGGCCACGAACCCGACCGCGAGCAGGAACGGCGCCCGCGCGGCGTAGAGGGCGGCGAGCGGGAGCAGCGCGAAGAACAGGAAGTGCGCCTCGGTGGCGCCGTCGGACAGCCACACGCCCAGGGCCGCGGCGGTCATCAGCCCGAGGGCGGCGGCCGCGGCGCGGGTGTTGCGCCCCAGCCCCGGCGCCCAGGCCAGCGCGGTCAGCAGGGCCAGGGGAGCGGCGTGCAGCACCGCGGAGACGACGCCGCCCCCGCGGACCAGCGCGTAGACCGGGACCGCGGCGACCAGGACCAGCAGCGTCCGGAGGACGAGCAGGTGGTGCGCCGCCCACTGCTCCGCCGGCATCGCCCGGCCTCGGGGCAACGAGAGCATCGCCCGGCCTCGGGGCAACGAGAGCATCGCCCGGCCTCGGGGCAACGAGAGCATCGCCCGGCCCCTGGGGAGCGGCATCGAGAACCGGCCGGAGGGTCGGGTCGGGGAGACGCCGTCGGCGTCGCGCAGTGCACCGGTGCTCCCGGCCGGCCGGACCATGCTCCTCCTCGAAGCCGCCCTGCTGGTCACCGTCAGTTTAGGTGTGATGACGCTGCGGCGCCGGTCGACAGCGGGACCGGGCCTCCCAGGGGAGCCGTCTACCCTGGACGGGTCATGAGCGGAGAGAGCCTCTACCCCCGTCTCGAGCCCCTGCTGGCCCAGGTGCAGAAGCCCATCCAGTACGTGGGCGGCGAGCTGAACGCGCAGGTCAAGGCCTGGGACGACGTCGCCGTGCACTGGGCGCTGATGTACCCGGACGCCTACGAGGTGGGGCTGCCCAACCAGGGCCTCATGATCCTCTACGAGGTGCTCAACGAGCGCCCCGACGCCCTCGCCGAGCGCACCTACGCCGTCTGGCCCGACCTCGCCGCGCTCATGCGCGAGCACGGCGTCGGCCAGTTCACCGTCGACGCCCACCGCCCGGTGCGTGACTTCGACGTCCTCGGGGTCAGCTTCGCCACCGAGCTGGGCTACACGAACCTGCTCGAGGCCCTCGACCTCGCCGGGATCCCGCTGCACGCCGCCGACCGCGACGAGACGCACCCCGTCGTCGTCGCCGGCGGGCACGCGGCGTTCAACCCCGAGCCGATCGCCGACTTCGTCGACTGCGCCGTCCTCGGTGACGGCGAGCAGGTCGTCGGCGACGTCACCGACGTCGTGGAGGCGTGGAAGGCGCAGGGCCGCCCCGGCGGCCGCGAGGAGCTGCTGGCCCGGCTGGCCCGCGTCGACGGCGTCTACGTGCCGCGCTTCTACTCCGTCTCCTACGGCGCCGACGGGACGATCGCCGCGGTGACCCGCACCCGCGACGACGTCCCGGCCCGGGTCGGCAAGCGCACCGTCATGGACCTCGACGAGTGGCCCTACCCGAAGACGCCGCTGGTGCCGCTGGCCGAGAGCGTCCACGAGCGGATGAGCGTCGAGATCTTCCGCGGCTGCACCCGCGGCTGCCGGTTCTGCCAGGCCGGGATGATCACCCGCCCGGTGCGCGAGCGGACGATCACCGGCATCGGCTCGATGGTCGACCAGGGGCTGCGCGCGACCGGCTACGAGGAGGTCGGGCTGCTGTCGCTGTCCAGCGCCGACCACTCCGAGATCGGCCAGGTCGCCAAGGAGCTCGCCGACCGCTACGAGGGCACCAACACCGGGCTGTCGCTGCCGAGCACGCGCGTCGACGCCTTCAACGTCACCCTCGCCAACGAGCTGTCCCGCAACGGCCGCCGGTCGGGGCTGACGTTCGCGCCCGAGGGCGGCAGCGAGCGGATCCGCCGCGTGATCAACAAGACCGTGTCCAAGGAGGACCTGGTCGCCACGGTCACCACCGCCTACGCCAACGGCTGGCAGCAGGTGAAGCTCTACTTCATGTGCGGGCTCCCGACGGAGACCGACGAGGACGTGCTGGAGATCGCCGAGCTGGCCGTGGAGGTCATCCGGGCCGGCCGCGAGGCCAGCGGCCGTAAGGACATCCGCTGCACGGTGTCCATCGGCGGGTTCGTGCCCAAGCCGCACACGCCGTTCCAGTGGGCCGGGCAGGCCAGCGCCGACACCATCGACCACCGCCTGAGGGTCCTGCGGCAGGCGATCAACGCCGACCGCCGGATCGGCCGCTCCATCGGCCTGCGCTACCACGACGGCAAGCCCGGCGTGATCGAGGGCCTGCTGTCCCGCGGCGACCGCCGGGTGGGCCGGGTGATCGAGCGGGTGTGGCGCGAGGGCGGCCGGTTCGACGGCTGGAGCGAGCACTTCTCCTACGAGCGCTGGACGGCCGCGGCCGCCGCGGAGCTCACCCCGCTCGGCGTCGACCTGGACTGGTTCACCACCCGCGAGCGCACCCAGGACGAGGTCCTGCCCTGGGACCACCTGGACTCCGGGCTGGACAAGGAGTGGCTCTGGGACGACTGGCAGGACGCGCTGTCGGAGGAGGAGGTCGCCGACTGCCGGTGGACCCCCTGCTACGACTGCGGGGTCTGCCCGACCAACGGCACCGAGATCCAGATCGGTCCCACCGGCCGCAGCCTGCTCCCGCTCACCGTCGTCGGCCGCTGACCGTGGCCCGCACCCCGGAGGGCCCGCCCCCGCCGCCGACCGTCCAGCGGCTGCGGCTGCGCTACGCCAAGCGCGGCCCGCTGCGCTTCGCCTCCCACCGCGACCTCGCGCGGGCGCTGGAGCGGGCGCTGCGCCGCGCGCGGGTGCCGATGGCCTACTCCGCCGGCTTCACCCCGCACCCGAAGATCAGCTACGTGGGCGCGGCGCCGACCGGGGCGGCCAGCGAGGCCGAGTACCTGGAGATCGGCCTGGCCGAGCGGCGCGACCCCGAGGAGGTCCGGGCCGCGCTGGACGCGTCGCTGCCCCCGGGCATCGACGTCCTCGAGTGCGTCGAGGCCGCCGAGGGCGGGGGCTCGCTGGCCGACCGGATCGACGCCGCGCGGTGGCGCGTCGACCTGCCCGGCGTCGAGCCCGCGACCCTCGCCGCGGCGGTCGACGCGTTCCTCGCCCGGGAGGAGGTGCTCGTCGCCAAACGCACCAAGAACGGCCTCCGCGACGTCGATGCGCGCGGCCCCGTCGCGTCCGCGTCCGCGAGCGGGGAGGCAGGTTGTGCCATACTGCACCTGGTCGTCCGGCAGGTGACGCCCGCCGTTCGACCCGACGACGTGGTGGCCGCTCTCGCCGCCGTCGCCGACCTGCGCCCGCCGTCGCCCCCCCGGGCCGTGCGTGAGGCGCAGGGCCGGCTCGACGGCAGCGGGACCGTGGCCGATCCGCTCGGTCCCGACCGAGCGGCGCGCACCCGCTGCCAGGGGGAGCACGCCGCCGTCTGACCGGGCGACCCGGGAGTCACCGCGACGTCGAGCGACACGGCTGCCAGACGTGCCGCCCCGGACCGGCACCACCCGAGACCATCGGCACCACCGCTCCACCAGCAGTGCGGCCCCGGCCGCGGCGACCGCCGCGCGGGACCGACCACAGACTTCGCGAGCCGGGCTCGCCGCCGCACCCCGAGCGGCCGCCCGGCCCGCCCAACCCGTGCTCCTGCGCGGCCGCCCGTCCCCGGTGGGGACCGGCGCCCGGGAGCACCACACAGGAGGCGAGCCCTCGTGGCCGACCAGGACAGCGACACCCCGACCACCGACACCGGTAGCAGCCCCGCTCCCGCCCTCCCGCCCGGCGACGCGCCGGTCGCGGAGGTGCTGAGCGGGGAGGCGGCGACCGGCGGGACCCCGGACGAGGAGCCGGCCGAGACCGCCGCGGCCGAGCCGCCGGCGGAGGCCGACCCCGAGCCCACCCCGGAGCCCGAGCCGCCCCCGGCGCTGGAGGAGGAGCCGGAGGACGAGCCGGACCGGTCGCCGTTCGGCGCCCAGTTCAGCTCGCCCGAGCCCACCGCGGTCATCGCCCGGCCCCGCCGCCGCGCCACCCGCCCGGCGGCCGCGCCCGAGCCCGCCGCCTGGACCCCGCCCCCGCCGGCCGCCGCCCCGGTGGCGCCGGCCTTCGTGAGCTTCGTGGCCCCCGAGGCCGAGCCGGCGCCGACCCCGCGCCGGCGCAGCCGCCGGCCCCTGCCCGAGTCGCCCGACGTCGAGGACGTCGCGGCGCCGGCCGAGGACGACGAGGAGACCCCGGCGCCGCGCTCGCGCCGCAGCCGCTCGCGCCGCCGCGGCGGGGCCGCCGAGGAGCAGCCCGCCGACGAGCGGGCCGCCGTCGATGCCGCCGACGACACGGACGAGGACACGGCCGAGGACGCCGACCGCGACGAGGCCGACCGCGACGACGCCGACCGCGACGAGGCCGACCGCGACGAGGCCGACCGCGAGGACGGCGACCGCGACGAGACCGCCGGCGGCAGCCGGCGCCGCCGTCGGGGCCGCCGCGGCCGCGGCCGGGGCCGCAGCGGGGACGAGTCCGCGGACGCCGACACCGACGAGGACGCCGCCGAGCGAGCCTCCGACGACGAGGACGCCGAGGACGAGGACACCGACGCCGAGGCGGTCGAGGACGCCGAGGGCGAGGACGCCGAGGGCACGTCGACCACCCGGCGGCGCCGCCGGCGCCGCCGCCGCGGCGGGGACGGCGAGGCGTCCGCGGCCGAGGACGACGACGACCGCCCCGAGCGCGCCGGCCGCAACGGCCGCAGCACCAGCGACGACGACGTCCGCGGCGTCACCGGCTCCACCCGGCTGGAGGCCAAGCGCCAGCGCCGCCGCGAGGGCCGGGACAGCGGCCGCCGCCGCGCGCCGATCCTCACCGAGGCCGAGTTCCTCGCCCGCCGCGAGGCGGTGGAGCGCCGGATGGTGATCCGCCAGCGCGGCGAGCGCACCCAGATCGCCGTCCTCGAGGACGGCGTGCTCGTCGAGCACTACGTCACCCAGGCGCAGGCGACGTCGTTCGCGGGGAACGTCTACCTCGGCCGGGTGCAGAACGTGCTGCCCAGCATGGAGGCCGCCTTCGTCGACATCGGCAAGGGCCGCAACGCCGTCCTGTACGCCGGCGAGGTCAACTGGGACGCCGCCGGGCTCAGCGGCAAGCAGCGCTCGATCGAGCAGGCGCTCAAGTCCGGCGACAAGGTCCTGGTGCAGGTCACCAAGGACCCGATCGGCCACAAGGGGGCCCGGCTGACCCAGCAGGTCAACCTGCCCGGCCGGTTCCTGGTCTACGTACCCGGCGGGTCGATGACCGGGATCAGCCGCAAGCTGCCCGACACCGAGCGGCAGCGGCTCAAGGACATCCTCAAGAAGATCGTCCCCGACGACGCCGGCGTCATCATCCGGACCGCCGCGGAGGGTGCCTCGGAGGAGGAGCTCACCCGCGACGTCGCCCGGCTGCAGGCGCAGTGGGACGTCATCAGGCAGAAGTCCGAGTCCTCGAACAACGCGCCGGCGCTGCTCTACGGCGAGCCCGACCTCGCCATCCGGGTCATCCGCGACGTCTTCAACGAGGACTTCAGCGAGCTCGTCGTCCAGGGCGACGACGCGTGGGACACCGTCGAGGCCTACGTCGCGCACGTCTCCCCGGAGCTCACCGGGCGGCTGACCCGGCACACCGGCGAGGGCGACGTCTTCCGCGACCTGCGCATCGACGAGCAGCTGGCCAAGGCGCTCGACCGCAAGGTGTGGCTGCCCTCGGGCGGCTCGCTGGTCATCGACCGCACCGAGGCGATGACGGTCATCGACGTCAACACCGGCAAGTTCACCGGGTCCGGCGGCAACCTCGAGCAGACCGTCACGCGCAACAACATGGAGGCGGCCGAGGAGATCGTCCGCCAGCTCCGGCTGCGCGACGTCGGCGGCATCATCGTCATCGACTTCATCGACATGGTGCTCGAGAGCAACCGCGACCTGGTGCTGCGGCGGCTGACCGAGTGCCTGGGCCGCGACCGCACCAAGCACCAGGTCGCCGAGGTGACCTCGCTGGGCCTGGTGCAGATGACCCGCAAGCGCGTGGGCCAGGGCCTGCTCGAGGTGTTCTCCGAGCCGTGCGAGCACTGCCGCGGCCGCGGCGTCCTCGTGCACGCCGACCCGGTCGACGACCGCCGCCGCGGCGGCAACGGCTCCGGCGGGCACGGCCCGGGCTCCGGCAACGGTGGCCGGCGCGACCAGGGCGGCCGCAAGGACGCCGAGCGCACCGAGCGGAAGGACGCCGAGCGGAAGGACGCCGACCGCAAGGACGCCGAGCGCAAGGACGCCGAGCGGACCGAGGCCGAGGCCGCGGCCCCCGAGGCCGGGCCCGACACCGCCGAGAACGGCGAGGGGCAGCGGTCCGGCGGCGGGCGGCGCAACCGGGGCCGGCGCAACCGTGGCCAGGCCGGTGAGGAGCGCGCCGCCGAGGACGCCGCGGTGCTCGCCGCAGCCTCACGTGACGTGCCCGCCGACGCCGGGACCTCCGGGGAAGCCGTCGTGGAGGAGGCCCCTGAGGTCGAGGTCACGGCCGCCGTCGGCGCCGAAGTCCCGGGCGCCGAGGTGACCGAGCCGGAGGAGACGGTCCGGCCCGAGGCGGCGGAGCCGGAGGACGTGGAGCCGGAGGACGTGGAGCCGGAGGACGTGGAGCCGGAGGACGTGGAGCCGGAGGACGCGGGGGAGGCCCCGCTGGCCGACCCGGGCCTGCTGGTCACCGACGCCGCCGTCCCGGCGGACGCCGTCGCGGAGCCGCAGGGCTCGGGCGAGGAGGCGGTCCCTGCGGGCGCCGGTCCCGACGACCCGGCCCCGGCCGCGGACCCGCAGGCCCCCGACGGCGCGGCCCCGATCCCGGACGCCCCGGCGGCCGCGGCCCAGCCGCCGGTGGCCGACGACGGCACCGGGGCGGCGGTGGGCGGGGGCCGTCCGCGCCGGCGTCGCGCCGCCAGCCGCCCGGCCGGGCCGCCGGCCAGCTAGACCCTCCGGGCAGCCGGGGCCGCGTTCGACCCGGTCCCGGCTGCTCGGGTACGCTGGTCGGGTTGCACCGCCCCGGACCGGGTCTCCCGGTCCCGCGCAGGCGGAGCGGCCCGTCCAGCACCCGGCGCCCGCCGCCGGGGTGCGCCCAGGACGCAGCGCGGGACAGACAGCAGCGATCGAGGAGTTCAGTGGTGTACGCAGTCGTGAAGGCCGGGGGCCGGCAGCACAAGGTGGCCGTGGGCGACCGGTTCACGGTCAACCGTCTCGTGGGTGAGGCGGGCGACACCGTCACCCTCCCGGCCCTGCTCCTGGTCGACGGCGAGACCGTCACCAGTGACGCGCAGGCGCTGGCCGGGGTGACCGTGACCGGCGAGATCGTCGGCCACGGCAAGGGCCCGAAGATCCGCATCCACAAGTTCAAGAACAAGACGGGCTACCACAAGCGTCAGGGCCACCGTCAGCCGCTGACCGACGTGGTCGTCCGCGACATCACGAAGGGCTGACGACGACATGGCACACAAGAAGGGCGCCTCGTCCTCCCGCAACGGCCGCGACTCGAACGCCCAGCGCCTCGGCGTCAAGCGCTTCGGCGGCCAGGTCGTCAAGGCCGGCGAGATCATCGTGCGCCAGCGTGGCACCCACTTCCACCCGGGCCTGGGCGTCGGCCGCGGCGGCGACGACACGCTGTTCGCGCTGACCCCCGGTGCGGTCACCTTCGGCACCAGCCGTGGCCGCAAGACCGTCTCGATCACGACGGTCGACGCCTGAGCCTCGGGCTCGGACGCACCAGACACGTACCGCCACGAGCGCACGGGCCGACCGGCCCGTGCGCTCGTCGGCGTTGAGCAGGCAGTGAGCAGGTAGAGCAGAGATGGCCGCGTTCGTCGACCGCGTCGTCGTGCACGTCGCCGCGGGCAACGGCGGTCACGGCGTCGCGTCCGTGCACCGCGAGAAGTACAAGCCCCTCGGTGGCCCAGACGGCGGCAACGGAGGGGACGGCGGCGACGTCGTCCTCGAGGTGGACCCGCAGGTCCACACGCTCCTCGACTTCCACCACCGCCCTCACCAGAAGGCCGGCAACGGCCGGCCCGGCGCCGGCAGCAACCGGCACGGCGCCCACGGCGAGGACCGCGTGCTACGCGTCCCCGAGGGCACCGTCGTCAGCGTCGGTGGCGAGGTGGTCGCCGATCTCATGGGTGCGGGCACCCGGGTCGTGCTCGCGCACGGCGGCAAGGGCGGGCTGGGCAACGCCGCGCTTGCCAACCCGCGGCGCAAGGCCCCCGGCTTCGCGCTGCTCGGCGAGCCGGGGGAGGGCTTCGACGCCGTCCTCGAGCTGAAGAGCGTCGCCGACGTCGGGCTGGTCGGGTTCCCCTCGGCGGGCAAGTCCTCGCTGATCGCGGCGATGTCCGCGGCCCGGCCCAAGATCGCCGACTACCCGTTCACCACGCTGGTGCCCAACCTCGGCGTCGTCCGCGCCGGCGACACCGTGTTCACGATGGCCGACGTGCCCGGGCTGATCCCGGGCGCGGCCACCGGCAAGGGCCTGGGCCTGCAGTTCCTCCGCCACGTCGAGCGCTGTGCGGTGCTCGTGCACGTGATCGACATGGCGACGCTCGAGCCCGGCCGCGACCCGGAGAGCGACATCGACGCGCTCGAGCACGAGCTCGCCGAGTACGGGGGCGACGAGCTGGACCTGGTGGGCCGGCTGCGGTTCGCCGTCCTCAACAAGATCGACGTGCCGGACGGCCGCGAGCTGGTCGACCTCGTCCGCCCGGCGCTGGAGGAGCGCGGGCTGCGGGTGTTCCCGGTCAGCGCCGCGACGGGGGAGGGGCTGGACGGGCTCGGCTACGCGCTGGGCGCCGCCGTCGAGCAGTACCGGGCCGCGCTGCCGGCGCCCGAGCCCGTCCGGATCACGCTGACCCCGCGCGCCGTCGACGACTCCGGGTTCACCGTCGCCTTCGACGCCGACGACGAGGCCTACGTCGTCCGAGGTGTGAAGCCCGAGCGCTGGGTGCGGCAGACCGACTTCACCAACGACGAGGCGGTCGGCTACCTCGCCGACCGGCTCAACCGGCTCGGCGTCGAGGACGAGCTGGTGAAGCTCGGGGCGCAGGAGGGCGACACCGTCGTCATCGGCGACGTCGCGTTCGACTTCGCGCCCAGCCTGCCGGCCGGCACGCCGCTGGCCGAGGAGACCGCGGGCCTGGGCGGCCGGGGCACCGACAACCGCATCGACGCGCCGCACCGCGTGCGCGCCGCCGAGCGGCTGGCCGCCAAGAAGGCCCGCCGGGTGCCCTACGAGCTCACCGAGACGTGGACCGACGAGGACCTGCCCGACGAGGACCTGCCCGACGACGACCTGCCCGGAGGGGACGAGGAGTGACCGCCCGTCCGCAGGTCGCCGGTGCGCCGCGCGTCGTCGTCAAGGTCGGCTCCTCGTCGCTGACCACGCTGCCCGGCGGGCTGGACGCCGGCCGGCTCGCCGCGCTGGTCGACGTCCTCGCCGCGGTGCGGGCGCAGGGCCGCGAGGTGGTGCTGGTGTCCTCCGGCGCGATCGCGGCGGGCCTGGCGCCGCTCGGCGTCGAGGGCCGGCCGCGGGACCTCGCGACGGCGCAGGCGGCGGCCAGCGTCGGGCAGCTGCGGCTGGTGCAGACCTACGCCGACGCCTTCGACCGGCACGGCGTCACCGTCGGGCAGGTGCTGCTGACCGCCGACGACCTCACCCGCCGCGGGCACTACCGCAACGCCCGGCAGACGCTGGAGCGGCTGCTCACCCTCGGCGTGATCCCGATCGTCAACGAGAACGACACCGTCGCCACCGACGAGATCCGCTTCGGCGACAACGACCGGCTCGCCGCCCTGGTGGCGCACGTGGCCGCCGCCGACGCGCTGGTGCTGCTGTCCGACGTCGACGGCGTCTACGACGGCGACCCGCGCACCGGCCCGGCGCAGCTGCTCGACACCGTCCGCGGTCCCGCCGACCTCGCCGCGGTCACCCTCGGCACCGCCCGGCGCAACGGCGTCGGCACCGGCGGCATGGCCACCAAGGTCGAGGCGGCGCTCATCGCCTCGGGCGCGGGCGTGCCGGTCGTGGTCACGTCGACGCCGCAGGCCGCGGCCGCACTGGCCGGCGAGCGGGTCGGCACGCTGTTCGAGCCCTCGGGCCGCCGGCCCTCGGGCCGGCAGTTCTGGCTGCGCTACGCCAGCCGGCCGCGCGGGCGGCTGCTGCTCGACGACGGCGCGGTGCGCGCGGTCCGCGAGCGGCACGCCTCGCTGCTGGCCGCCGGGGTCACCGGCGTCGACGGCGACTTCCTGGCCGACGACCCGGTGGAGCTCGTCGGGCCCGACGGCACCGTGGTCGCCCGCGGGCTGGTCGCCTACGACGCCCGGGAGATGCCGGCGCTGCTCGGCCGCCGCACCGGGGACCTCGAGCCGGAGTACCGGCGCGAGGTCGTGCACCGCGACGAGATGGTGCTGGTCGGGCGTCCGCGGACGGCTGCGAGACTGCCTCGGTGACGATCCGCCCGATCCGCGAGCTCGGTGACCCGGTGCTCCGCACGCCCGCCGACGAGGTGCGGGCCTTCGACAGGGAACTGGCCGCCCTGGTGCGCGACCTCGAGGAGACCGTCGACCACCCCGGCCGCGCCGGGCTGGCCGCCCCGCAGATCGGGGTGAGCGCCCGGGTGTTCAGCTACAACGTCGACGGCGAGATCGGCCACCTGGTGAACCCGCGGGTGGTGGAGCTGTCGGGGGAGACCCAGGACGGCGACGAGGGCTGCCTGTCCATCCCGGGGCTGTGGGCGCCCACGGTGCGGGCGGTGTCCGCCGTCGTCGAGGGCTTCGACGTGCACGGGGAGCCGCTGCGGCTGTCGGGCACCGGTCTCATGGCCCGCTGCCTGCAGCACGAGGTGGACCACCTCGACGGGAAGGTGTTCCTCGACCGGCTCACCGGCGAGGCCCGGAAGGCGGCCCTCCGCGCGCTGCGCGACCGCTGACCGGGCCCTACCGTCGGGTCCCGTGACCGACCTCGCCACCCGCGCCCGGACGCTCCTCGACCTGCACACCGCCCCGGAGATCCTGGTCCTCACCAACGTGTGGGACGTCGTCTCCGCGCAGGTGGTGGCCGCCACCGACGGCGTGCGGGCCCTGGCCACCGCCAGCCACGGCATCGCCTCGACCTTCGGCTACCCGGACGGCGAGAACATCCCGCTCGACCTGCACCTGGACATGGTCGGCCGGATCACCGCCGCCGTGGACCTGCCGGTGAGCATGGACATGGAGGCCGGCTACGGCGACGCCGGCGAGACCGCCCGCCGCGCCATCGAGAAGGGCGTCGTCGGCGGCAACCTCGAGGACCAGATGAAGCCGCTCGACGAGGCCGTGGCCGCCGTCGAGGCGGTGGTGCGGGCCGGCCGGGACGCCGGCATCGAGTTCGTCCTCAACGCGCGCACCGACGCCTTCGTCCGCGCCGCCAAGGGTGCCGACCGCGGCGAGCTGGTCGCTGAGGCGATCCGCCGCGGGCAGGCCTACCTGGAGGCCGGTGCCCCGGTCGTGTTCGTGCCCGGGCTGATCGGGCGCGAGGAGATCGAGACGGTCGTCGAGGGTCTGGGCCGCAACAAGCTGACGGTGATCAGTGTGCCCGGCCGGTCGCTTCCGGCCCGCGAGATGCAGGAGCTCGGCGTCGCCCGCGTCTCCACCGGCCCGTTCACCCAGCGGGTCGCGTTGACCGCACTGCAGGACGCCGTCGTCGACATGGTCGGTGGCGGCGTCCTGCCGCCCGGCACCCGCGCTCTGAACTAGGCCGGTGGGTCACCGGCCGGCGGGGAGCGCCACCCCGCCGGCCGGGACCACCAGGCCGCGGACGTCGAAGCGGGTCACGAGCTCGGGCGGGTGCGGCCGCCCGGTCAGGACCTCGTCGACCAGCGGCCCGATGACCTCGCGGCCGTAGCGGTCGTACTGCTCGCGGGAGTCCCACACCTCGACCACCCGCAACCCGTCGGCGGTCGCCCAGGCCAGGTGGACCAGCCGGCCGTCGAACTCCCCGCCGGTGCGCTCCAGCAGCAGCCGGTGCACGGCGTCGTACAGCTCCACCAGGTCGTACGGCTGCTCCACGGGTGCGGACACGTCCTCGAACACCGCCCACATCACCGGGTCCTCCTCCCCGACGGGCCGGATGCCGGTGTCAGACCGCGACGCCGGCCCGCGGCAGCACGAGGCCGCGGACCTCGAACTCCGTGTCCACCGAGGCGGGGGGCGCCTGGCCCCGCAGGACCTCGGCGAACACCGGCCCGACCACCTCACGGTTCCCGCGCTCGTAGGCCTCCCGCGACTCCCACACCCCGATCACCTGGAACCCGTCCGCGGTGGGCCGGGCCAGGTGCAGCAGCAGCCCGTCGAGGGCCGGGCCGATCCGCTCGACCCGCTCGAGCATCGCCGCGTGCACGGCGTCGTAGAGCTCGACCGGTGCGGACACGTCCGTGATCACGCCCAGGGTCATCTCGTCCTCCTCGACTCCTGCCGGCGACCGTCCGCCGCCGGCAGCCGTTGCAGGCCCTCTCCGGTGAGCCGGTGCACCGTGGCGGTGCGCCCGGTGATGAGCAGGAGCAGGTCGCCGGTCGTGCCCTCGACCGAAGCGCCCTCGCCGAGCACGAGGTCGCTGTCGGTGGCCCGCAGCCGCAGTCCGGCCAACCGCCTGCGCACCCCGAACGGGAAGCTCATGTCGTAGGCCCGTCTGGCCGACACGGCCGCGGGGGCCGGCGGGATGGGCCGCTCACGGCCCAGCGGCAGGGCGATGTCCTGACCGTGCACGAGGACGTCGGTGAGCGGCTCGATGGGGGAGATGAACGGCGCCCGCTTCCGCGAGCCGACCATCGCCCGGATCCGCCGGCCGTACTCGTCGTCGGGCAGCGGGCCGACGCGCAGCGCCGTGTCCCGGATGATCCGGTTGAAGCTGCCGCCCGCCCGGATCGCCGGGCCGACCGCGTACCGGAGTCCCATCTGCGCCAGCGTCAGGTGCGCCGCGACGTCGCGCACCCGCCAGGCGTCGCACAGCGACGGGGTCTCCCACTCGGCCGGCGACAGGTCGTCGAGCAGGTCGGCCAGGCTCAGGCGCTGGGCGTCGATGGTGCGCCACACGTCGTCGAGGTCCACGACGGCCCCCTTGGTGTTGGTAAGATGGTCTGACCATTCAGTCAGATCGTCTGACCAACGTCAAGGGGGATCGTGAGCGTTCGCGACGAGGTCCGGCGGGACGGGGACCGCCGGGACCACGAGGAGCAGGGGCACCAGAACCTGGCCCTGCTGTGCTTCTACCCGCACCGGGCGATGGAGGCCCGGCTGCTCGCGACGCTGGCGGCCGAGGGGCACGACGACATCACGCTCGCCCAGGGGCGCATCGCCGCCCGGATCGGCCCCGCCGGCACCCGGCTGACCGACCTGGCCGCGCAGGCGCTGGTCACCAAGCAGACCGCCGGCCACCTCGTCGACCAGCTCGAGCGGGCCGGCTACGTGCGCCGCGTGCCCGACCCCACCGACGCCCGCGCCCGGCTGGTGCAGATCGCCGAGCGGGGTCAGGAGCTGGTGGCGCTCGCCCGCCGGGTCGAGGCCGAGGTGGAGGCCGAGTGGACCGCGTACCTGGGGGAGGAGACCACGGCCCAGCTGCGGGCGGCGCTCACCCGGCTGCGCGAGGTGACCGACCCCTACCGCTGAGCGGCGGTGCAGCTGCCGCAGGTCCCGAAGACCTCCAGCTGGTGCTGCACGTCGGCGAAGCCGTGCTCGGCGGCGACCCTCGCGGCCCAGCGCTCCACCGGCGGGTCGGCGACCTCCACGGTGGTCCCGCAGGAGCGGCAGACCAGGTGGTGGTGGTGCACCGGCGAGCAGTGCCGGTAGGCGGCCTCGCCGTCCTCGCCGCGCAGCACGTCGACCAGGCCGTCGTCGACCAGCGCCTGCAGGGTCCGGTACACGGTGGCCAGGCCGACCGCGTCGCCGCGCTCGCGCAGCAGGGCGTGCAGCTCCTGGGCGGTGCGGAACCCGTCGAGCTCCTCGAGCAGGGCCATGACCGCGGTCCGCTGGCGCGTCTGGCGGCGGACCGGGACCTCGGGCGCGCTCACGGCCGCTCCGTCCCGACCGGCGGCGGGGCGGCGTGCTCGGTGTGCTCGTCGTAGTGCACGCCCGTGCCGGTGCGGTGCGGCGCGTGCAGGTGCCCGTCGTGGTCGTAGTCGACGTGGTCGCCGTGCGGCACCGGGCGGTGGCCGCAGCCGTCACCGTGCTCGTGCGGGTGCGCGGCGTGCACCTGCACCCGTCGCCCGTGCCGGCGCCGCGCCGTCGCCTCGCGCAGCGCCACGACCACCGTGACCAGCAGGAACAGGGCGATGGTCAGCAGCACGATCGTGCCGCCGGAGGGGGTGCCGGTGTAGTACGACGCCGCCGTCCCCGCCACGCTGACCACGACGCCGATCGCGCAGGCCAGGTGCAGGGTGGCGCGGAAGCTGCGCCCGACCAGCTGGGCCACCGCGCTCGGCAGGATCATCAGCGCGCTGATCAGCAGCAGGCCGACCACGCGCATCGACAGCACGACGGTCGAGGCGACCAGCGCGGCCAGCACCACGTTGAGCGGCAGCACCGGCAGGCCGACCGCGCGGGCGTACTCCTCGTCGTCGCTGACCGCGTACAGCCGCCGGCCGAGCAGCCACACGACCGCGAGCACCACCACGGTGATGACGGCGAACACGGCGACGTCGGCGGTGGTCGTCGTGGTGATCGCGCCGAACAGGTAGGCGTCGAGGTTGGTGGCCTGCCCGCGCGGCGCCAGCGACAGCAGCACCACGCCGCCGGCGATGCCGCCGTAGAACAGCACCGCGAGGGCGACGTCGCCGCTGGTCCGCCCGCGCGCGCGGACCAGCTCGATGAGCACAGCGCCCAGCACGGCGGCGACCAGCGCCGTCCCCACCGGCGCGGTGGAGGTGAGCACTCCGATGCCGACGCCGGTCAGCGCGACGTGCCCGAGGCCGTCGCCGAGCAGCGACAGCCGGCGCTGCACCAGGAAGACGCCGACGGCGGGCGCGACCAGACCGACCATCAGCGAGGCCAGCAGCGCCCGCTGCATGAACCCGTACTCGAGCAGCTCCACGTCAGCGGCTCCCGTCGCGCACGCGGACGGCGTCCGGCGCCGGCCGGGGCTGGTCCAGGCGGTAGCCGCGGGCCGCCGGCTCGGCGGCCTCCTCGGGGTGGTGGCAGTCCGGGCCGGCGGGCCCGGCGCCGGCCAGCGGCCCGTCGTAGGTGAGCCGGCCGGAGTCGACGACGACCGCGCGCGAGAGCACGCCCGCGAGCGGGCCGGTCTCGTGGGTCACGACGACGAGTGTCGTCCCGGCGGCCGCGACGCGGGCCAGCACCGCGGCCAGCGCGGCCTGGCTGGCGGCGTCGACGCCGGCGGTCGGCTCGTCCATGACCAGCAGCTCCGGCTCGGCGGCCAGCGCCCGGGCCACCAGCACCCGGCGCTGCTGCCCGCCGGACAGGGAGGCGACCGGGTCCTCGAGCCGGTCGGCGAGGCCCACGGCGTCGACCGCCTCGGCGACGGCGGCCCGGTCGCGCGGGCCGGGCCGGCGGAACAGGCCCAGCCGCGGCAGCCGGCCGACGCCGACCACCTCGCGCACGGTGGCCGGCATCGCGCCGCTGACGGTGTGCCGCTGCGGGACGTAGCCCACGCGCCCGCGCTCGCGCTGCCGGCCGACCGGGGCGCCGAGCACCTCGACGGTGCCGCCGAGGACGGTGGCCAGGCCCAGCACGCCCCGCATGAGGGTGGTCTTGCCCGAGCCGTTGGAGCCGAGGACCGCGACGGCCTCGCCGCGCCGGACGGTCAGGCCGGCGTCGCGGACGATGGCCACGTCGCCGTAGCCGATCGTGGCGCCGGCCAGCCGGAGCGCGGCGTCGTTCACGCGCAGCCCTGCCCCTCCTGCAGCGTGGCGAGGTCCGCGCGCATGACCGCGAGGTAGTCGTCCCCGGCCGACTCGTCGGTGAGGCCCTCGAGCGGGTCGAGGACGGCGGTTCGCACACCGGCCTCCTCGGCGACGGTCTCGGCCACGGCGGGGTCGACGAGGGTCTCGGTGTAGACGGTCGTCACCCCGCGCTCCCGGACCAGCGTAGAGATCTCGGCCAGCTGCGCCGGGCTGGGCTCGGTCGACGGGCTCAGCCCGCTGACGCCGACCACGTCGAGTCCGTACCGCTCGCCGAGGTAGCCGAACGCGTCGTGCGCGGTGACCAGCGTGGTCACCGCGCAGTCCGCCAGGCCCTGCTCCATCTCGGCGTCGAGGGTCTCCAGGTCGGTGCGCAGCGCCGCGGCGTTCCCGCGGTAGGTGTCCGCGCCGTCGGGGTCGACCTCGGCCAGCCGGTCGGCCAGGGCGTCGCCGACGTCGGCCAGCCGGGTGGGGTCGAGCCAGAAGTGCGGGTCGACGGCCTCGCCGTCCTCGCCGGCGTGCTCGGCGTGCTCCTCCTCGCTCTCGCCCTCGTGGCCGTGCTCCTCGGCGGCCGGCGACAGGTCGGCGGCCTCGCCGGCGTCCCAGGCGGCGTCCCCGGCCTCGTCGACGGCCTCGTCGAGGCCGGGCTGGAACCCGGCGAGGTAGACGACGAGGTCGGCCTCCGTCAGTGACGCGACGTCCTGCGGGGTCAGCTCCAGGTCGTGGGGCTCGGCGCCCGGCGGGGTGAGCGACTCGACGTCGACGCGGTCGCCGCCGACCCGCTCGGCCGCCCACCGCAGGGGGTAGAAGGCGGCCTCGACCGAGACGCCGTCCGCGGCTGCGGCCTCGTCCTCCCCGGCGGAGCCGCACGCGGCCAGCAGCAGGCCGGTGGCGGCGGCGGTCGTCGCGGCGAGGACACGCGTCGTCGTGGTCATGAGAACCATTCTCACACAGCGGCGGAGGTCCCTGGCCGGAGGGGACGGCGCGTACCCTGCGGGGCGTGTCCGACGCCGCCGACCTGCCGCTGATCGGGGCCGCCGCGCTGCGTGCCCGCGCCGCCTCCCGCGTGCTGCGCACCCTCCCGACCGACGTCAAGGACGCCGCGCTCACCGCGATGGCCGAGGCGCTGGTCGAGCGGTCCGACGAGGTGCTGGCCGCCAACGCCCAGGACGTCGCCGCCGCCGAGGCCGACGGCACGCCGGCGTCGGTGCTCGACCGGCTCCGGCTCGACGCCGGGCGGGTGGCCGGCGTGGCCGCCGCGCTGCGCGAGCTGGTCGCCCTGCCCGACCCGGTCGGCGACGTCGTCCGCGGCTCGCGGCTGCCCAACGGGCTGGAGCTGCGGCAGGTCCGGGTGCCCTTCGGCGTGGTCGGCATCGTCTACGAGGCCCGCCCGAACGTGACCGTCGACGCCGCCGGCCTCTGCCTCAAGAGCGGCAACGCGGCGCTGCTGCGCGGCTCGGCCTCGGCGTACCGGACCAACGCCGCGCTGGTCACCGTGCTCATGGAGGCCGGCCAGAAGGCCGGGCTGCCCGAGGGCTCGGTCGAGCTGCTGCCGGCCGACCGCGCCTCGGTGGGCGAGCTGCTGTCCGCGCGCGGGCACGTCGACCTGGTCATCCCGCGCGGCGGCGCCTCGCTCATCCAGCGGGTCGTGCGCGAGGCGCAGGTGCCGGTGATCGAGACCGGCGTCGGCAACTGCCACGTCTACGTCGACGCCTCCGCCGACCCGGCGATGGCCGAGGCGATCGTGCTCAACTCCAAGACCCACCGGGTGAGCGTCTGCAACTCCGCCGAGACGCTGCTCGTGCACCGCGACGTGCCGTTCCTCCCGCGGCTGCTCACCGCGCTCGCCGACGCCGGGGTGACCCTGCACGGCGACCAGGCGACGATCGACGCCGCCGCGCAGTCCGGTCTCCAGGCCGTCGTCCCGGCCACCGACGAGGACTGGGCCACCGAGTACCTGTCGATGGACATGGCGGTGCGCGTCGTCGACGACCTGCCGGCCGCGCTCGAGCACGTCGCGCGGTGGGGGAGCGGGCACAGCGAGGCGATCGTCGCCGACTCCGCGTCGGCCATCGCCGCGTTCACCGCCGGCGTCGACGCCGCCGCCGTCCTGGTCAACGCCTCCACCCGGTTCACCGACGGCGGCGAGTTCGGCTTCGGCGCCGAGATCGGCATCTCCACCCAGAAGCTGCACGCGCGCGGGCCGCTGGGCCTGCCCGAGCTGACCAGCACCACCTACGTCGTCACCGGGAACGGCCACACCCGCTGATCCCCGGCCGCTTGACCTGAGGAGCCGCATGCCCCGCCCGCCGACCCAGTCGCCGCAGTTCTCCTCGGTGGCGGACGTGAGCAAGCGGCTGTCGACCGCCGGGTACCTGCCGGACGCGCAGATCGCGACGACGGTCTTCCTCGCCGACCGGCTGGGCAAGCCGCTGCTGGTCGAGGGCCCGGCGGGCACCGGCAAGACCGAGCTGGCCAAGGCGCTGGCCGCGGCGACGGGCTCGGAGCTGATCCGGCTGCAGTGCTACGAGGGCCTGGACGAGGCCCGGGCGCTGTACGAGTGGAACTACAAGAAGCAGCTGCTGCGCATCCAGGCGGCCCAGGGCGGGGACGGCGCCGACTGGGGCACCGTCCACGACGACATCTTCGGCGAGGAGTTCCTGCTCTCCCGGCCGCTGCTGACCGCGATCCGGCGCACCGAGCCGACCGTGCTGCTCATCGACGAGACCGACAAGGCCGACGTCGAGGTCGAGGGCCTGCTGCTGGAGGTGCTCAGCGACTTCCAGGTGACGATCCCCGAGCTCGGCACGGTGACCGCGACCCGCCGGCCGACCGTCGTCCTCACCTCCAACGCCACCCGCGAGCTGTCCGAGGCGCTCAAGCGGCGCTGCCTGTACCTGTCGCTGGACTACCCCTCGGCCGAGCGGGAGCGGGAGATCGTGCTCTCCCGGGTGCCCGACCTCGCGCCGGGGCTGGCCGAGCAGCTGGTCCGCACCATCCGGGCGCTGCGGGCGATGGAGCTGAAGAAGTCGCCGTCGATCTCCGAGACCCTCGACTGGGCGCAGACCCTGCTCGAGCTCGGCCTGGACACCCTCGACGAGACGGCGGTGCGCTCGACGCTCGGCGTGGTGCTCAAGCACGCCAGCGACCAGGACCGCGCCGCCGCCGAGCTGCGGCTCAACTGATGTCCGCGCCGTCGGTGTCCCCCGGGGGGCTGGCCGGTCACCTCGACGGCTTCGTGCGGGCGGTGCGGGAGGCCGGCATCCCGGTCGGGATCAGCCAGGCCGTCGACGCCGCGGAGATCCTCACCGTCGTCGACCTGCTCGACCGCGAGCAGCTGCGGCACGGGCTGGCGGCGGTACTGCTGCAGCGCGCCTCGCAGCGCCCGGCCTACGACGTGCTGTTCGACCTGTGGTGGCCGCTGTCGGACCGGCCCGCTCCGGGCTCCGCCGACGACGGCGCGGAGCCCTCCGACGGCGAGCCGGGGGCCGACGACGGCTCCACGCTGGACCTGCCCGACGGGCACGGCGACGGCGACGAGCGCGACCTCGCCCAGCGGATGCGCGAGCAGCTGGCCCGGTTGCTGCTCGAGGGCGACGACGAGGCGCTGCGCCGCTTCGCCCGCCAGGCGGTCGAGCAGCTCGGGCGGGCGCCGGCGTCGCCGTCGGGGCAGTCGTACTTCGGCTACCGGGTGATGCGCGCGCTGTCGCCGGACACCCTGGTCACGCAGCTGCTGGCCGGGCTGCTCGGCGACGGCGGCCGGGGGGGGCTGGCCGAGCAGGTGGCCCGGCAGACCGTCCGGGAGCGGCTGGCCGCCTTCCGCTCCGCCGTCGACGCCGAGGTGCGCCGCCGGGCCGCGGCCGACCGCGGGCGGGACCGGGTGGCGAAGAGCGCGGTGCGGCCACTGGCCGAGCAGGTCGACTTCCTGCGCGCCCAGCAGTCCGACCTCGCCGAGCTGCGGCGGGCGGTGGCGCCGCTGGCCCGCCGGCTCGCGGTGCGGCTGTCGGCGCGGCGGCGGATGGGCCGCCAGGGCCGGCTGGACTTCCGCAAGACCGTGCGCGCCTCCCTCGGCACCGGCGGGGTGCCCGTGGTCACCCACCACCGGCCGCGGAAGGTGCACAAGCCGGAGCTGGTCGTGCTCTGCGACGTCAGCGGCTCGGTGGCCGGGTTCAGCCACTTCACGCTGATGCTCACCCAGGCGCTGCGCGAGCACTTCTCCGGCGTCCGCGCGTTCGCCTTCGTCGACTCCACCGACGAGGTGACCCGGTTCTTCCGGCCCGGCGCCGACGTCGCCGGCGCCGTCGCGCGGATCGGCCGCGAGGCCGACGTCGTCGCCTTCGACGGGCACAGCGACTACGGCAACGCCCTCGAGGTGTTCGCCGACCGCTGGCCCACCGCCGTCGGGCCGAAGACCTCGCTGCTGGTGCTCGGCGACGGGCGGACCAACTACCGCCAGCCCGGCCTGCCGGTGCTCGCCGACCTGGTCCGCCGCGCCCGCTCGGCGCACTGGCTCAACCCCGAGCCGCGGCGGCTGTGGGGGAGCGGTGACTCCGCCGCCGACCGCTACGGCGAGGTCGTCGACATGGTCGAGTGCCGCAACGCCACCCAGCTGGCGGAGTTCGTCACCACGCTCTGACCCCACCCGGTGCCGGCGACACGCCCGGGGGACCCCTCTCCGAGACCGCTCGTAACCGGTGGACGGCTGGGCCGTTGGTCAGCGCGGGCACCGAGGCGCGACACGGTGCCCGGCCCGTGCTCCCGTCGTCGAGGCCGGGAGCGCAGGCGGCGCGACCGACGGCACGGGGGTGCCGGTCGCGAGCGGACGGTCCCGTCCCGACGGCCGGGTGCGGCGGCGCCCCGCGCCCGGCCGTCCGGGGACCGCACCCGCCGGGTGCACCCGGGCCACGCGGGCGCCGCCCGGCTAGGCTCGATCGGTGGCTGGTACCCGGGTCGGCGTGATGGGTGGGACGTTCGACCCCATCCACCACGGTCACCTGGTCGCCGCCAGCGAGGTGGCCGGGCTGTTCGGTCTGGACGAGGTGGTCTTCGTCCCCACCGGCCAGCCCTGGCAGAAGACCGAGCGCGAGGTCAGCCCCGCCGAGGACCGCTACCTCATGACCGTCATCGCCACCGCCTCCAACCCGCGGTTCTCCGTCAGCCGCGTCGACGTCGACCGCGAGGGCCCGACCTACACGATCGACACGCTCACCGACCTGCACGCCCAGCGTCCCGACGCCGAACTGTTCTTCATCACCGGTGCCGACGCGCTGGCGCAGATCCTCAGCTGGCGCGACAGCGACCGGTTCCTCCGGCTGGCCCACTTCATCGGGGTCACCCGGCCCGGGTTCACCCTCGCCGACGGGCACCTGCCCGAGGGCGCGGTCAGCCTGGTCGAGGTCCCGGCCCTGGCGATCAGCTCCACCGACTGCCGCGACCGCGTGGCCCGCGGCATGCCGGTCTGGTACCTCGTGCCCGACGGCGTGGTGCAGTACATCGAGAAGCGGGGCCTGTACCGCGCCGGCGGCCGGCGCTCGCCGGGCCCGCGCGGTGACCGGCCCACCTACGACCGCCCACCGGCCGCCCCCGCGCCCGCGGACCCGGCCGGTCCCCACCCCACCGCCCCACCGTCTGCCCACCTCCGGGAGGTGCCCCGATGACCGCCTCCGCCGAGGCCCGGGAGACCGCGCTGCTCGCCGCCCAGGCCGCCGCGGACAAGCTCGCCACCGACGTCTCGATCGTCGACGTCAGCGACCGCCTGGCCATCACCGACGCGTTCGTGCTCGCCGCGGCGCCCAACGAGCGCCAGGTGCAGGCGATCGTCGACGAGGTCGAGGAGCGGCTGCGCCGGCACGGCGTGAAGCCCGTCCGCCGCGAGGGCGTCGCCGAGGCCCGCTGGGTGCTGCTGGACTTCGTCGACGTCGTGGTGCACGTCCAGCACGCCGAGGAGCGCGCGTACTACGCCCTCGAGCGGCTGTGGAAGGACTGCCCGACCATCCCGTTCGTCGACCGCGCGGCCCCGCCCGCCGCCGACGGCGCACCCCCCGGGACCGGCACGCTGTCCACCGACGACGTCGACCCGGGCAGCTCCGACCCGGTCCCGCTGGCGCCCGACCCGACCGAGGACCTCACCGAGGACGACCTCACCGACGAGGACGTTCTCGAGGACGACCCGCTCCAGGACGAGCCCCTCGGCGGCGGTGCCGACGGGGACCCGGGGACGACCGGCCGGTGACGGCTCCCGCCGCCCTCGACCTGCCGGTGCCCCGGCTGGTCGTCTGGCGGCACGGGCGGACCGAGTGGAACGCCACCGGGCGCTTCCAGGGCCAGATGGACCCGCCGCTGGACGCCGAGGGCCGGGCGCAGGCCGCCCGCACCGCACCGCACCTGGTGGCCGCCGGGCTCACGCCCGGGACGACCGTCGTCGTGGCCAGCGACCTGGTCCGCGCCGCCGACACCGCCGCCGCGCTGACCGGCCTGCTCGGCGTGCCGCTGCGGCTGGACGAGCGACTGCGCGAGCACGGGCTGGGCTGCTGGGAGGGGCTCACCCGCGCCGAGGTCGCCGAGCGCCACCCCGAGCAGTACGCCGACTGGCTCGCGGGGCGGCCGGTGCAGGGCCGCGGCGGCGAGGAGGCCACCGACGTCGCCCGCCGCGCGCTGGCCGCGCTCCACGACCTGCCGCCGGCCGAGGTGGCCGTCGTCGTCACCCACGGCGGGACCGCCGGCCGGCTCGTCGAGGCCCTGCTCGGGCTCGGCCCGCAGCACCGGCGGGTGTTCGGGCCGCTGGCCAACTGCGGCTGGAGCGAGCTGGCCCGCCAGGGGGACCGGTGGCGGCTGATGCGGCACAACGCCGTCGTCGCCGCCCTGCCGGGCCGGGTCGAGGGACCGGCCGTCGTCGCCGCCCCGGCGCCGGTCCCGGCCGACGCCGCGGCCACCCCCGAGGGCGCCGCACCCCCGCCCACCCAGGACGCCGACGCGGTCCTCTGAGGACACCCGTCGGACACCGGCCGTCCGCCTGCGCGTCGGCCCTCGGCCGGCGTCGGGCTAGCCTCCCCTGGTGTCCGTCGCCGTGGTCACCGACTCCACGGCCTACCTGCCGGCCGACCTCGTCGCGCGGTACGGCATCGAGGTGGTCCCGCTCTACGTCGTCCTCGCCGGGCACTCCGGCCGGGAGGGCACCGAGATCACCCCGGAGGACGTCGCCCGGGCGCTGACCTCCCGCGGCCAGCACGTCTCGACCTCGCGGCCGACCCCCGGCGACTTCGTCGCCGCCTACCGCCGCCGGCTGGCCGAGGGCGCCGACCGGGTGGTGTCGGTCCACCTGTCCGCCGAGCTGTCGAGCACCTGGGACGCCGCCCGGATGGCCGCCGCCCAGGTCGGGGAGCACCTCGTCACCGTCGTCGACTCGCGGTCGACGGCCATGGGCACCGGCTTCCCCGTGCTCGCCGCCGCCCGCGCGGCGGCCGACGGCGCCACCGCCGCCGAGGTCGCCGCCGTGGCCGCACGGACCGCCGCGCGCACCCGCACGCTGTTCGTCGTCGACACCCTCGAGCACCTGCGCCGCGGGGGCCGCATCGGCTCGGCCGCCTCGCTGCTGGGCACCGCCCTGGCGGTCAAGCCGGTGCTGCACGTCGCGGAGGGGAGGGTCGTCCCCCTGGAGCGGGTGCGCACCTCCGCGCGTGCCCTCGCCCGGTTGGTGAAGCGCGCGGAGGAGGCCGCCGGTGGTCCGGGCGCCTCCCTCGCCGTCCACCACCTGGCCGCGCCCGAGCGCGCCCAGCGCCTGGCGGCCGAGCTGCAGCGCGCCGTGCCCGACGTCCGGGAGCTGCACGTCAGTGAGCTGGGCGCGGCGGTCGGCGCGCACGTCGGGCCGGGCGCGGTCGGCGTCGTGGTGACCCCGGCGGACGGGGACTGAGCGAGGGGCGGACACGGCGCGCAGCGTGCACCGGCTCCCGTCGGACGGCCCGCGCCCGTCCACAGCCCGCACCGCCGTCCACAGCTCCTCACGGAGCAGTCCTCCCGGGCGGCGGCCTGCCTAGCGTCCGCCGCGTGCGCCTGACCTCCCGCCGCGACCCAGCCGCCGACGTCATCCGTGCCCGCCTGCGGGTGCTGCTCGACGAGGGCCGGCGCTCGGGCTGGCTGCCCGACGACGACCCGCTCGAGTCCCCGCCGGGCACCGGCGTGGCCCTCCTCCGCCGCCCGGAGCCGCCCGGGGGCCGAGGCGAGGACGACCTCGGCGCCCACCTCGACGACGAACGGGACGACCCGGACGACCAGGCGGACGGTCGGCTGCCGGGCGGGCTCGGCCGGCACCGGGCGCCCGGGCGGGCGGTGCGCCTGGACCCCGGCCGGCGCGGCGGCGCGGCGCTGTGGCTCACCGGTCTGCTGGTGGCGCTGCTGCTCGCCGGGTGGACCTGGCTGCAGCGGCCGGAGGTGGAGCCGGCACCCGAGCCCGTCCCGGCCGGGGGCGAGCCCGTCGCGGCCGGGGTCGAGCCCGCACCGGCCGCCACCACGGAGTCCGCGCCCGCGGCGGCGGCCGGGGCGCGCACGACGGTCGTGGTCTCGGTCGTCGGCCTCGTCGTCACGCCCGGCCTGGTGACGCTGCCCGAGGGTGCCCGGGTCGCCGACGCGGTGGCCGCGGCCGGCGGCCTCCTGCCCGAGGCCGATCCCGCCTCGGTCAACCTGGCCGCGGTCGTCAGCGACGGGCAGCAGATCGCCGTCGGCGTCCCGGGAGCGGCTCCCGCGCCGGCCGCCGGGGGAGCGGCCCCGGCCGGCCCGCTGGACCTCAACGCGGCCACGGTCGCCGACCTCGACGCCCTGCCCGGCATCGGCCCGGTGCTCGCCCAGCGCATCGTCGACCACCGCGAGCAGCACGGCCGGTTCACCAGCGTCGAGCAGCTCGACGACGTCCCGGGCATCGGCCCCGCCGTCTACGGCGACCTGGCCGACCTGGTCCGGGTGTGAGCGCCCTCCCGGACCGGCGCTGGTCGTGGCTGGACCTGCGCCTCGTCCCGGCCGCCGCCGCGGTCTGGGCGGTCACCCTCGCGGCCGGCCTGCTGTCGGCGCCCGTCCTGCTCGTCCTGGCCGGCGCGGCCACGCTGGGGGCGGTGCTGCTCGTCCGGCACCGGGGACGGGCCGGCGTCCTCGTGCTCCTCGCCGTGCTCGCCGCGGTGGCCACCACCGCGACGGTCGCCGCGGTCCGCGGCGCCGCCCGCGCCGCCTCCCCGCTGGCCGACGTGGCGGCCGGCCGCACGGTCGAGGTGGTCCTGGAGGCCGACGGCGACCCGCGGCGCGTCGCCGGCGTCGGCCCGCCCCGGCTGGCCCTCGACGTCACGGTCACCGCGGTGACCGACCGGGCGGCCACGGTGTCGCTGACCGCCGCCGCCGTGCTGTTCGCGCCCGCGGAGGACTGGACCGGCGTGCTGCCCGGGCAGGTGGTGCGCACGAGGGTGGCGGTGGCGACCGCGCCCGCTACCGACGGCGTCGTGGCGCGGCTGTCGGCCCGCGGCCCACCGGAGCCGGTCGAGGGGCCGTCCCGGCTGCAGCGCGCCGCCGGTGCCGTCCGCGACGGGCTGGCCGCCTCCGCCCGGCGCGTGCTGCCCGCACCCGCGGACGGGCTGCTGCCCGGCCTGGTCGTCGGCGACACGCGGAGCCTGGACCCGGTGCTGGAGGAGGACTTCCGCCGCGCGGGCCTGTCCCACCTCACCGCTGTCTCCGGCGCCAACGTGGCGATCGTCCTCACCGGCGTGCTGGCACCGCTGCGCCGGCGGGCGGTCGACCGCCGGGTGCAGGCAGCAGTGGCCCTCGCGGTCCTCGCCGGCTTCGTGGTGCTGGTCCGGCCCGACGCCAGCGTCGTCCGGGCGGCGGCCATGGGCGCGGTCACCCTGCTCGCCCTGGCCTCCGGCCGCACACGGGCCGCGGTCCCCGCGCTGGCCGCGTCGGTGGCGGTGCTCCTGCTGCTCGACCCGCGGCTGGCCCGGGACGCCGGGTTCGCCCTGTCGGTCGCGGCGACGGCGGCGATCGTGCTGCTGGCGCCCCGCTGGTCGCGCCGGCTGCAGCGCCGGGGCTGGCCGCGCACGCCTGCCGACGCGGTGGCGGTGGCCGCGGCCGCCGGGCTGGCCACCGCGCCGCTGGTGGCGGGCCTGTCCGGGCTGGTCAGCCCGGTGTCGCTGCCGGCCAACCTGCTCGCCGCGCCCGCGGTGGCGCCGGCGACCGTGCTCGGCCTGCTGGCCGCCGTCGTGGGGCCGGTCGTGCCGGTCGCCGGGGGCGGCCTCGTGTGGCTGGCCGGCTGGCCGGTGCGGTGGCTGGTCGCCGTGGCGCGCACCGCGGCGGCGCTGCCCGACGGCGCGACCGGCTGGCCGGCCGGCACCGGTGGCGCGCTGCTGCTCACGGTCCTGCTGCTCGCCGGCGGGCTGCTGCTGTGGCGGTACCGGCGGCTGCGCCCGCTGGGGCTGGCCGCAGTGCTCGGGCTGGTGCTGCTCGGCTGGCCGCTGCGCCAGGTCGCCGACGGCTGGCCCCCGCCGGGGACCGTGCTGGTCGCCTGCGACGTCGGCCAGGGCGACGCGCTGGTGCTCCCGACCGGCCCGGGCGAGGGCGTGCTCGTCGACGCCGGCCCGGAGGTGGGCCCGGTCGACCGCTGCCTGGACCGGCTGGGCGTCGACCGGCTGCCGCTGGTGCTGCTGTCGCACCTCGACGCCGACCACGTCGGCGGGCTGGCCGGCGCGCTGGACGGGCGGGAGGTCGGCGCCGTCGCCACCGGCACGCTGTCCCCGGCCGACGAGCGGGCCGGCGACCTGGCGCGCGCCGCCGCCCGGGCCGGGGCGCGCCGCGAGGTCCTCGTCCCCGGCGACCGCCGCGACGTGGGCGGCACCCGGCTCGAGGTGCTGGCGCCGCCGCCGGAGATCGCGACCGCCGCGGCCGAGCCCAACGACCTCTCGCTGGTCGTGCGGGTCACCGTGCGCGGCGTGCGGGTGCTGCTCACCGGCGACCTGGGTGCGGCCGCCGAGGAGCGGGTCCTCGACCGGGGCGTGGACCTGCGCGCCGACGTGCTCAAGGTCCCGCACCACGGCAGCGCCGACGCCGCCCCGGCCTTCCTCGCCGCGACCGGCGCCCGGGTGGCGCTGGTCAGCGTCGGCGCGGAGAACACCTACGGGCACCCGGCGCCACGGCTGCTGTCGCTGCTGGCCCGGGAGGGCATGCAGGTCCACCGCACCGACCGGGAGGGCGACCTGGCCGTCGTCGGCTCGGCAGGGGAGTGGGGCGTCGCCGCCCGCGGTGGAGGAGAGGTGCAGGCCGGGGCGGTGCACCCCGCCGACGGCGGCGTGCCGGGCGGACCCGCGGTGCGGCCGGACCGTCGGCGGGCCGTGACACCATCGGGGCGTGGCAGCGGCACCCCCGGCACCGACCTCCCGCCTGCGGGCCGTCGTCGGGGAGGAGGAGCTGCTGCGCTCCCGCGCCGTGGCCGCCGTGCGCGCCGCCGTCCTCGAGCGCCACCCCGCCGCGGAGGTGCACGAGCTGGTCGCCGCCGGCCTGCCGGTCGGCCAGCTCGCCGACGTGCTGGCGCCGTCGCTGTTCGGCGAGCACCGGCTGGTCGTCGTCAGTGGGGTGCACGAGGCCGCGGGCGCCCTGGTCGACGCGCTGACCGGCTACTGCAAGGACCCCGATCCCGACCTCACGCTGGTCGTCGTCCACCACGGCGGCAAGCGCAACGAGGCGCTGGTCAAGGCGTTCACCGCGGCCGGGGCGGCGCTCGACGAGTGCGCCAAGATCTCCTCGCCCGGCGACCGGGCGGCGTTCGTCCGCAACGAGGTGCGCACGGCCGGCGGCCGGATCACCCCCGACGCGGTGGCCGCCCTGGTCGACGCGGTCGGCGGGGACCTGCGGGCGCTGTCGTCGGCGGCCACCCAGCTGGTCGCCGACTTCGGCGGGGCCATCGACGCCGACGCCGTCGCCCGGTTCCACCGCGGGCAGGCCGAGGTCACCGGCTTCACCGTCGCCGAGAAGGTGCTGGTGGGGGACCGCCAGGGCTCGCTGGAGACGTTGCGGTGGGCGCTGGACCGCGGCGTCGCGCACGTGCTCATCGCCGACGCGATCGCCGACGGCATCCGCACCGCGGCCCGGGTCACCTCGCTGAACACCTCCAACACCGGCGACCTCGCGCGGGCGCTCAAGCTGCCGCCGTGGAAGGTGAAGAAGGCCCAGACCCAGGCCCGCGGCTGGAGCATCGAGGGCCTGCAGCAGGCGATCGGGGTGGCCGCCGAGCTCAACGCCGACGTCAAGGGCGTGGCCGCGAGCGCCGACTACGCGCTCGAGCGGGCCATCCGCCGGATCGTCGACATCCGCGCCACCACCGGCCGCGGCCGGGCCCGCGCCGGCTACTGAGCGGCCGGGCCCGCGCCCCCGGAAAGCGACGGGCCCCCGTCCTCCGGGAGGGAGGACGGGGGCCCGGGAGCGCTGGGGCGCAGCTCAGAGGCTGGTCAGCTGCTTGGCCATGCCCGACTTGCGGTTGGCGGCCTGGTTCTTGTGGATGATGCCCTTGCTGGCGGCCTTGTCGAGGGCCTTGCCGGCCTTCTGCAGCGCCGCGGTCGCGGCCTCGGTGTCGCCGGTGGCGGCGGCCTCGCGGAAGCGGCGGACGGCCGTCTTCAGGGCGGACTTGACGGCGACGTTGCGCTGGCGCGCCTTCTCGTTCGTCTTGTTCCGCTTGATCTGGGACTTGATGTTCGCCACGCGTGAGCCTCGGTGTCTCGCAGGAGGGAAAGGGTCTGTCGGTGCGTCCGGACGGCATGCGTCAGCGGACCGGCCTGCCAGGTTACCAGCGTGCGGCGCGCCGTCCCACCCCGGCTGCCGGCAGGCCCCTCCGGCACGGTGCTCCACCGCGGTGCCCCGGCGTGGGACGATGGCGGCACTGTGACGACTCCCGCTGCCACCGATCCCACCCGGATCCGGAACTTCTGCATCATCGCCCACATCGACCACGGCAAGTCGACGCTGGCCGACCGGATGCTCGAGGTGACCGGGATCATCGAGGCGCGGCAGATGCGCGCGCAGTACCTCGACCGGATGGACATCGAGCGCGAGCGCGGCATCACCATCAAGGCCCAGAACGTGCGCCTGCCCTGGAAGGTCGGGGACACCGAGTACGTCCTCGACATGATCGACACCCCGGGCCACGTCGACTTCACCTACGAGGTGTCCCGGTCGCTGGCGGCCTGCGAGGGTGCGGTCCTGCTGGTCGACGCCGCGCAGGGCATCGAGGCGCAGACCCTGGCCAACCTCTACCTGGCCCTGGAGAACGACCTCACGATCATCCCGGTCCTCAACAAGATCGACCTGCCGGCCGCCCAGCCCGAGAGGTACGCCGCCGAGATCGCGCACATCATCGGCTGCGACCCCGAGGACGTCCTCAAGGTCAGCGGCAAGACCGGCGAGGGTGTGCCGGAACTGCTGGACGCGATCGTCGCGCAGATCCCCCCACCGGAGGGCGACGCCGAGGCCCCGGCCCGCGCGATGATCTTCGACTCGGTCTACGACATCTACCGCGGCGTCATCACCTACGTCCGCGTCGTCGACGGGCGGATCTCCAGCCGCGAGCGCATCCGGATGATGTCGACCGGCGCCACCCACGAGCTGCTCGAGATCGGCGTCATCTCGCCCGAGCCCAAGCCGGTCGACGGCCTCGGCGTCGGTGAGGTCGGCTACTTCATCACCGGGGTGAAGGACGTCCGCCAGTCCCGCGTCGGCGACACCGTCACGCTGCAGCACCGCCCGGCCGCCGAGCCGATCGGCGGCTACAGCGACCCCAAGCCGATGGTCTACTCCGGCCTCTACCCGATCGACGGCAGCGAGTACCCGCTGCTGCGCGAGGCGCTGGACAAGCTGCTGCTCAACGACGCGGCCCTGACCTACGAGCCGGAGACCTCCGCGGCGCTCGGCTTCGGCTTCCGCGTCGGCTTCCTCGGCCTGCTGCACCTGGAGATCGTCCGCGAGCGGCTCGAGCGCGAGGCCGGCATCAGCCTGATCTCCACCGCGCCCAACGTCGTCTACCGGGTGGTGATGGAGGACGGCACCGAGCACACCGTCACCAACCCCAGCGACTGGCCCGAGGGCAAGATCGACAAGGTCTTCGAGCCGGTCGTCAACGCCACGATCATCGCGCCCAGCGACTACACCGGCGCGATCATGGAGCTGTGCCAGAGCCGGCGCGGCCAGCTCGGCGGCATGGACTACCTGAGCGAGTCCCGCGTCGAGCTGCGCTACACGCTGCCGCTCGGCGAGATCATCTTCGACTTCTTCGACGCGCTGAAGTCGCGCACCCGCGGCTACGCCAGCCTCGACTACTCCGAGGCCGGCGAGCAGGAGTCCTCGCTGGTGAAGGTCGACATCCTGCTGCAGGGCGAGGCGGTCGACGCGTTCAGCGCGATCGTGCACAAGGACAAGGCCTACGGCTACGGCGTGATGATGGCCGGCAAGCTGCGGGAGCTCATCCCGCGGCAGCAGTTCGAGGTGCCGATCCAGGCCGCCGTCGGCTCCCGGGTGATCGCCCGCGAGACCGTCCGCGCCATCCGCAAGGACGTCCTCGCCAAGTGCTACGGCGGTGACATCACCCGCAAGCGGAAGCTGCTGGAGAAGCAGAAGGAGGGCAAGAAGCGGATGAAGATGGTCGGCCGCGTCGAGGTCCCCCAGGAGGCGTTCGTCGCCGCGCTCTCCACCAACGAGCCCGCAGCCGGCAAGAAGTGAGCGGGCGGCTCCTCGCCGTCTGCGTCTCCGGCTCCGACCTGCTGCCGCTCCCCGGGCGCCGGCCCGACCGCAGCGGCATCGACAAGCGCCCGCGGCCCGGCCGCGTCGCCGTCGGCGAGCTCGGCCTGGACGGCGACGTCCAGGTCAACCGGAAGTACCACGGCGGGGAGGGGCAGGCGGTCTACGCCTACGCCCAGGAGGACGCCGACGTCTGGGCCGCCGAGCTCGGCCGCGACCTGCCTCCGGGCCGGTTCGGGGAGAACCTGCGGACGGCGGGTCTGGATCTGACCGCCGCCGAGATCGGCGAGCGCTGGCGGGTCGGGACGGCGCTGCTCGAGGTGACCGCGCCGCGCATCCCGTGCGCCAACTTCGCCCGCTTCTGGGACGTCCCCGACCTGGTCAAGCGGTTCACCGCGCGCGGCGCGACCGGCGCCTACCTGCGGGTGCTGGAGACCGGCGCGGTCGGCGCCGGCGACGAGATCACCGTCGTCGAGCGGCCCGGCCACGGCGTCACCACCGGCCTGGCGTTCCGCGCGCTGACCACCCAGCGGTACCGGATCGCCCAGCTCGAGCCGGCGCTGGCGTCGTTCCCGGTCAAGGACCGGCCGAAGCTGGCGGCGCGGATCGCCGCGAGGACCGCCGCCCCGGCCTGAGCGCGCTCAGTGCAGCCAGGGCGCGAAGGACAACCCGACCACCAGCCCCTCCCGCGACTGCAGCCGGGCGACCGTCTGCCCCCACGGCTCGGTGCGCGCCCCGTGCAGCAGCGTGTGCCCCCGGTCCTCGAGCTCGGCCGCGCCGGCCGCCACCGCGTCGGCGCCGGCGAGCTCGAACTCGATGCTCGCCTGCGGCACCGGGCGGTCCGCCGGCCAGTCGGGGGCGCCGAAGCAGGCCTGCGCGGCCTGGGTCAGCGGCCAGACGCCGAAGTGCCGGCTGCCCTCGATCCGCTCGCTGGCGACGTACTCGCCGTCCATCCGCTCCAGGGGCAGGCCCAGCGCGTCGACGTACAGACGGCGGCTGGTCGCGGGGTCCGCGGTGATCACGCTGACGCCGGCGATGAACAGGACGTCCACGGCCCCCAGCGTGGACCCGCCGCCCCGACCGCGGGACCCCCCGCCGCCTGCGTCTGCGGGCCGCCGCGACGCGCTACCGTGCCCGCGCCGGGGGCCGACCGGCACGGACGGGGAGGACGACGATGGTGCTGCGCCGCGCTGCCGCGACGGTGGCCGGGCTGGTGGTCGCGGTGTCCGCGCTGGCCGGCTGCGGCGGGGGCGAGCCGGAGGAGTCCGCCGACGACCTGCTCGCCCGCGCGAAGACCACGCTCGACGAGACCGAGTCGCTGCACTTCGTGCTGACCAGCGAGGGCGCGCCGACCACCGGCACCGCGCTGGTCGGCGGCGAGGGCGACGTCCTCCGCCCGGCGTCGTTCGAGGGCACCCTGCAGGTGCTGGCCGTCGGCTCGGCGCTCGACCTCGCCGTCGTCTCGGTCGACGGCACCGTCTACGCACAGCTGCCGTTCACCAGCGGCTACAGCGTCGTCGACCCCGCGCAGTTCGGCTTCGGCGACCCCGGCGCGCTGCTGGACCCCGACACCGGCATCTCGCAGCTGCTCGCCCAGGCCGACGCCGCCGAGCTGGGGGAGGAGCGCCGGGTCGACGGCGAGGTGGTGCGCGAGGTGACCGCCGAGATCCCCGGCGACCTGGTCGAGCAGGTGCTCACCAGCGAGGACCCGAGCCAGCCGGTGGAGGCCCGCTTCGCCGTGGCTCCCGAGTCGGGTGAGCTGCGCCGCGCCGAGCTCACCGGCCCCTTCTTCGCCGCCGACCAGGACGCCACCTTCACCCTCGAGCTCTCCGACCCCGGCGACGATGTCGAGATCACCGCACCGCCTGCCGGCTGAGCCGCAGGCACCCGCGGTCCCGGGACTGCCGCTGGTCGTCCTCGCCACGCTGGCGGTGCTGGTCACCGCGGCCGACACCTACGTCGTCGTCCTCGCGCTGCCGGACATCCTCACCGGGGTCGGCGTCGGCATCGACGAGCTGCAGCGGGCGACGCCGATCGTCGGCGGCTTCCTGCTCGGCTACACCGCCACGCTGCCGCTGCTGGGCCGGCTGGCCGACCTGCGCGGCCGGGTGCCGGTGCTCGCCGGCTGCCTGCTGCTGTTCGCGCTGGGTTCCCTGTTGACCGCGACGGCGACCGACCTGGGCCCGGCCGTCGCCGGCCGCGGGCTGCAGGGCGTGGGCGCCGGCGGGCTGGTCCCGGCCACGCTGGCGCTGGTCGCCGACCGGTGGCCGCCCGAGCGCCGGGCGGTGCCGCTGGGCGTGGTCGGCGCGGTGCAGGAGGCCGGCGCGGTGCTCGGCCCGCTGGCCGGCGCCGCGGTGCTCGCGGTCAGCGACTGGCGGGCGGTGTTCTGGCTCAACCTGCTGCTCGGGCTGGTCCTCGCCGCGGGCGTGGTGCTCACAGGCGGCGGCCGGCGGCCCGACCCCGTCGGCCTGGTCCTGCTGCTGCTCACCGGCGCCGCCGCCGGGCTGCAGCTGGCCGCGCCGGCCGCGCTCGCCGAGGACGTCACGCTCGGCCTGGCCTGGGTGCCGCTGGCCGACGGCGTGACCGCGTCGACGCCGCTGGTGCTGGCCGCCGCCGTCGCCGGGCTGGCCCTGGTCGCGCGCAGCCTCGCGCACCCCGCCGGCGCGGTGCTGCCGCTGCGCGGGGTCCCGCGGCTGCTCCGCGAGGTCGACGTGCTCGGCTCGCTGCTCGCCGTCGTCGCGCTCGGGGCGCTGGTGTGGGCCTTCGCCGCGGCCGACCCGGCCACCGAGGTCGTCGCGCACGGCCCGGTGCTGCTGCCGGTCGCCGCGCTGGCCGCCACCGGCTTCTGGCTGCACGAGCGGCGCGCGCCCGACCCGGTGCTGCCCCTGGGCGCGCTGCGGCCGGCCGGCGCGTGGGGTGCGCTGCTGGTCAACCTGCTGGTCGGGGTGGCGCTGGTGGCCGCGCTGGTCGACGTCCCGCTGTTCGCCCGCGCGACGACGACGCCCGGCGACCAGCTCGGCGCCGCGCTCGTGCTGGTGCGGCTGCTGGTCGCCGTCCCGGTGGGCGCGGTCGCCGGCGGCTGGCTGTGCCGGGTGCTGCCCCCGCGGCTGGTCGCGGCCGGCGGCACGGTGCTCGCCGCGCTGGCGCTGTGGGCGATGACCGGCTGGGGCGAGACGTCGCTGGACCGGTGGTGGTCCACGGTCGTGCTGCTGGCCGCGGGGCTCGGGTTCGGCCTGGCGATCGCGCCGGTCAACGCGGTGCTCCTGGCGGTCACCGGGCCGGCCGTGCACGGCAGCGCGAGCGCGCTCGCCGTCGTCGCCCGGACCGTGGGGATGCTGGTCGGGCTGTCGCTGCTCACCGCGGTGGCGCTGCGCCGGTTCACCGCCGAGGTCGAGGCGATCGGCTCGCCGCTGACCGTCTGCCCGGACACCCCGGCCGACTGCCCCGCCTACGAGGCGGCCGTCGACCAGGCCGTCCTCACCCAGCTGCACACCGTCTTCGCCGGCGCCGCGGTCGCCGCCGCGCTGGCGGCGGTCGCGGCGCTGGTGCTGCTGCGCGAGGTCAGCCGGGCCCGCGCACCTCGTAGTGCGTGACGGTGTCCTCGCGCTGCACGAGGTACCGGTCGTCCTCGGGGTAGTAGACGGCGGCCTCGAGGTTGTCGCCGGCGAACCCGCGGACCGCCTCCAGCGACTCCCACAGGCTCAGCGCCACGACCTCGGTGCGGCCGTCGCCGAGGTCCCGGGTGAGCACCCAGGCGCCCTCGTTGCCCGGCGTCCGCCGGTACTCGCCCACGCCGGTCTCCTCGACGTAGGCGGCGTAGGCGTCGGCGTCCCCGGTGCGGACCCAGCCCCGCCACACCCGCGCTGTCCTGGCCACGGCCGGCCTCCTCGTCAGAGCGTGAAGACGATCTTCCCGGCGGTGCGGCCCTCGAGCATCCGGCTGAAGCCCTCGCGGGCCTGCTCCAGCGGCAGCTCGACGTCGATGACCGGGCGGACGCCGGTCACCGCGCACATCCGGACCAGCGACTCCAGCTCGTCGCGGGTGCCCATGGTGGAGCCGACCACCGACAGCTGGGTGAAGTACACCCGGTTGAGCTCGGCGCTCGGGTCGTAGCCGGTGGTGGCGCCGGAGGTCACGATGACGCCGCCGGGCTTCAGCGACTTCACGCTGTGGCTCCAGGTCGCCTTGCCGACGGTCTCCATGACGCCGTCGACCCGCTCGGGCAGCCGGGCGCCGGTCTCGAACGCCTGCTCGGCGCCGAGCTCGAGCGCGGCCGCGCGCTTCTCCTCGCTGCGCCCGGTGACCCACATCCGGTAGCCGGCGGCCCGGCCCAGCACGACCAGCGCGGTGGCCACGCCGCCGCTGGCGCCCTGCACGAGCACCGTCTGGCCGGGCCGCAGGCCGGAGCGGACGAAGAGCATGCGGTAGGCGGTGAGCCAGGCGGTGGGCAGGCAGGCGGCCTCGGCGAAGGACAGCTCGGCGGGCTTGGGCAGCACGTTGCGCCGGGGGACGGCGACCCGCTCGGCCATCGTGCCCTGGTGCAGCTCGGAGAACAGCGAGCGCTTCGGGTCCAGCGTCTCGTCGCCGGTCCAGCCGGGGCTGGCGACGACGCCGTGGACGACGACCTCGTTGCCGTCCTCGTCGAGCCCGGCCGCGTCGGTGCCCAGGATCATCGGCATCCGCTCCCGCGGCAGGCCCACGCCGCGCAGGCTGAACAGGTCGTGGTGGTTGAGCGAGACGGCCTTCACCTGCACCGTCGTCCAGCCGTCGGGCGCCTCCGGCTCGGGCCGGTCGCCGACCTCCAGGACGGAGAGCGGGTCGTCGGGCGAGGGCGTGGAGACGAAGACGGCGCGCATGCGCCGGACGTTAGGACACCCCCGTCCGGCGGGCGACACCGCGCCCGCCGGACGGCGGCGGCTCAGGCCTTCGGCGGCGGCTCAGGCCTTCGGCGGGGGCTCAGGCCTTCGGCGGCGGCTCAGGCCTTCGGCGGCGGCTCAGGCCTTCGGCGGCGGGCAGGCCACGTGCTGGTACTGCAGCCGCGTGTCCCCGGTGTACCCGGACACCTCCACGGTCGCGGTCGGGCCGCCGTCGATCGAGACGGTCACCGACCCGGTGACGGTCGCCTCCCGGACGAGGACCCGGCCGACGCAGTGGTCCAGTTCCTGCGGGAAGCGGGTGGTGTCGCCGGTACCCGTCCACACGAGCTCGACGTCCATCGTCCCGGTGAGCTCGACCAGGCCCTGACCCCCGCCGTCGGGCGTGCAGCTCAGCGCCACGTCCTCGCCGGAGAGGGTGGCCGACTCCAGCGGGACCAGGGAGGCGGCGGGCGACTCCACCGGTCGGCAGGCGTACCCGGCCGTGTGTGCCTCGAGGTCGACGGTCAGCGCGCCGTCCCGGTTCCCGGTGACCGTGGCGCTCACCCGCAGGTCGCCGCCCTCCTCACCGAGGCCCGTGGTGGCCTTCCACTCCGTCGTCGCGCCGCGGCCCTCGGGCGGTGCCGCGGCGGCCGTGCCCGCCGTGCCGCCCAGTGCCGCCGTGGCCAGCAGCACGGTCAGCGCCCGGGCCGTCCTCGTCCTCATGCCGTCCTCCTCGGGTACCGGTCCCGGACCTCCCGGGCCGGTGCGGGCGGGAGGGTGGCAGCGGCGGCCGGCGACCGGGACGGATCCGTGCGCGGCCGGCCGCGGGTGCGGCGTGTCGTCCCCGACGCGCCGCGGCCGGTCAGGGGCAGGCCGGGACGCCGCGGGAGACCGAGTCGTCGTCGTCGGCCAGGCTGACCGCGACGCCGTCGTAGCCGAGCCCCGGCACGACGACGCGCACCTGCCCGGTCACCACGGCGTGCCGGTCGGTGAGCAGCTCGCGGCAGGCGCCGTCGGGGCTGTCGAGGGCGTACTCGTGGCCGGGGCCCTCCGCGGTCCACGTCAGGTCGACCACGGCGGTGCCGGTGACCTCGCCGGCCGCGGTGTGGGACCCGCAGGTCAGCGCCAGCTCCCCGCGGGCGGTGGCGGAGTCCAGCCCGGCGACGGTCGCGGGCACCCGCTCCTCGGTCAGGCAGTCCCAGCCGAGGACGAAGAACTCGCCGTTGCCGAAGGCGTCCGCGTCCGGCGGGTCGAACACGGTGACGTGCACGAAGACGTCGTCGCTGCCGCTCTCGCCGCCGGCGCCGAGGAACGCGCTGGCGTACCCCGTGCCGCCGTCGTCCGCTGCCTCGGTGGTCGCGGGGGCGGCCGGCGGGGGCGCCGCCGGCCCGCTCCCGCACCCGGCCAGCAGCAGGGCCGCCCCGCCCGCGATCCACCGCACGCCGTCCTCCTCCGCCGTCGCCGGGCGCGGAGGATGGCAGCCGCCGCCGGGCGGGGGAAGGGCCTAGCGGACGACGACCACCGCGTCCTGGCGCGGCACGAACGCGCCGATCACCGGGGCGCCGGGCACCTCGCCCGCCAGCAGCAGCCCGCCGGAGGTCTGCGCGTCGGCCAGCAGCAGCGCCTCGTCCTCGCCGACGGCGGACAGGTCGGTGTGCGGGCGCACCCAGTCGAGGTTGCGCCGGGTGCCGCCGGAGACGAACCCGGCGGCCAGCGCCTCGCGCGCCCCGGCCAGGTAGGGGACCGCGGCGGCGTCGACGACCGCGGTCACCCCGCTGGCGCGCGCCATCTTGTAGAGGTGGCCGAGCAGGCCGAAGCCGGTGACGTCGGTGCCCGCGCGGATGCCGGCGGCCAGCGCGGCGCGGGCGGCGTCCCGGTTGAGCGCGGTCATCGAGGCCACCGCCTCCTCGCTGACCTCGCCGGTGGCCTTCATCCGGTTGTTGAGCACGCCGACCCCCAGCGGTTTGGTCAGCGACAGCGGCGTCCCGGCGACGGCGGCGTCGTTGCGGATGACCCGGTCGAGGTCGAGGACGCCGGTGACCGCCATGCCGTACTTCGGCTCGGGGTCGTCGATCGAGTGCCCGCCGCCGACGTGGCAGCCGGCCTCTTGCGCCGCCTCCAGCCCGCCGCGCAGCACCTCGGCGGCGAGCTCGGCGGGCAGCACGTCGCGCGGCCAGCCGAGCAGGTTGACCGCGACCACCGGGGTGCCGCCCATCGCGTAGACGTCGGACAGCGCGTTGGCCGCGGCGATCCGGCCGAAGGTGTACGCGTCGTCGACGACGGGGGTGAAGAAGTCGGTGGTGAGCACCAGCCCCTGCCCGCCGGCGGTCCGGACGACGGCCGCGTCGTCGCCGTCGTCGAGGCCGACGACCAGCTCGGCGGCCGGGTCGGCCGGGCCGGTGCCGGTCAGCCCGGCGACGACGGCCTCGAGCTCCCCGGGCGGGATCTTGCAGGCGCAGCCGCCGCCGTGTGCGTACCGGGTGAGGCGGATCCGTGCGGGCGCGCTGGTCACGGCCCCACCGTAGGCTGGCCGGCGGAGGCGTCAGGGTGCCTGGTGGCCCCCGCGGCCTCTAAAGCCGGCGTGGCCGAGCAGCTCGGTCAGGCGGGTTCGATTCCCGTCCGCCTCCGCCAGCCTCCCCGCGGGCCGGCGCGCATACGCTCCGCAGCGATGAGCGCCGACCCGCGGCGGGCAGTGCCCCGCACCGACACGCTGCTGGCCGACCCGGCGCTGGCCGACGCCGTGTCGCGCCTGGGCCGGGACCTGGTCAAGGACGCCGTCCGCGCCGTGCAGCAGCGCGTCCGCGCGGGCGAGCTCGCGCCCGAGGACGCGGTCGCCGCCGTCCTCGCCGGCCTGCCCGTGACCGCGTCCGCCCTGCGCCCGGTGCTCAACGCCACCGGCGTCCTCGTGCACACCAACCTCGGGCGGGCGCCGCTGTCGGCCGCGGCCGTCGAGGCGGTGGTCGCGGCCAGCGGCACCACCGACGTCGAGCTGGACCTCGCCACCGGCCGCCGCGGGCCGCGCGGCGAGGCCGCCCTGTCGGCCCTGCTGGCGGCGGTGCCGGCGGCCGGGGCCGCGCTCGTGGTGAACAACTGCGCGGCGGCGCTGGCGCTGGTGGCCACGGCGCTGGGCGGCGAGCTGGTCATCGCCCGCGGCGAGCTGGTCGAGATCGGCGACGGGTTCCGCATCCCCGCCCTGCTGGAGTCGACCGGCGCCCGGCTGCGCGAGGTGGGGACGACGAACCGGGTGACCCTCGACGACTACCGCGACGCCCTGCACGACGACACCGGCGCGGTGCTCAAGGTGCACCCGTCGAACTTCGTCGTCCGCGGCTTCACGCGGGCGGTGCCGGTCCACGAGCTGGCGGAGGCGCTGCACACCAGCGGCGTGCCGCTGGTGGCCGACGTCGGCTCCGGGCTGCTGCGGCCGCACCCGGCGCTGCCCGACGAGCCGGACCTGCAGACGACGCTGGCCGACGGCGCCGACCTGGTGCTCGCCAGCGGCGACAAGCTGCTCGGCGGCCCGCAGGCCGGGCTGGTGCTCGGCCGCGCCGACCTGGTGCAGCGGCTGCGCCGGCACCCGCTGTACCGGGCGCTGCGGGTCGACAAGACGACGCTCGCCGCGCTGGAGGCCACCCTGCGCGGCCCGCAGCCGCCGGTGCAGCAGATGCTCGCCGCCGACGTCGCCGGGCTGCGGGCCCGGGCGCGGGCGCTGGCCGGCCGGCTGGCCGACGCCGGGGTCGACGCGCACGCCGTGGACTCCGCCGCGCGGGTCGGCGGGGGAGGGGCGCCCGAGCACCCGCTGCCCAGCGCCGCGGTCTCGCTGCCCGAGCCGTTCGCCGAGCCGCTGCGGCGGGGCGCCCGGCCGGTGGTCGGGTACGTCGCCGACGGGCGCACCCTGCTCGACCTGCGCAGCGTGCCGCCGTCGGCCGACGACGACCTCGCCGCCGCGGTGCTGGAGGTGGCGCGGGCGTGGACGTGATCGCCACCGCCGGCCACGTCGACCACGGCAAGTCGACGCTGGTCCGCGCGCTCACCGGCATGGAGCCCGACCGGTGGGAGGAGGAGCGCCGCCGCGGCCTGACCATCGACCTGGGCTTCGCCTGGACGACGCTGCCCTCGGGCCGGGTGCTGGCCGTCGTCGACGTGCCCGGGCACGAGCGGTTCGTCGGCAACATGCTCGCCGGCGTCGGGCCGGTGCCGGCCGCGCTGGTCGTGGTCGCCGCCGACGACGGCTGGTCGCCGCAGACCGCCGAGCACGTCGCCGTCCTGGACGCGCTCGGCGTGCGGCACGCGCTGCTGGCCGTCACCAAGGCCGACCTCGCCGACCCCGCGCCCGTGCTCGCCGACGCCACCGAGCGGCTGGCCGCGACGTCGATGGGCACGGTCCCGGGCGTGGCGGTGAGCGCGCCGACCGGCCGCGGCGTCCCCGAGCTCACCGCTGCCCTGGAGGCGCTGCTGGCCGGGCTGCCCGCGCCGGACGCCGCCGCGCCGGTGCGGCTGTGGGTCGACCGCGCATTCCCCATCCGCGGCGCGGGCACCGTCGTCACCGGCACCCTGTCCGCGGGGTCGGTGGCGCCCGGCGACCGGCTGCGGCTCGGCGACCGCGAGGTGGGCGTGCGCGGCGTGCAGTCGCTGGGCCGGCCGGTGGAGCGGGCGACGGCGACCGCGCGGGTGGCGCTGAACCTGCGCGGGGTCGCCGTCGAGGACCTCTCCCGCGGCGACGCGCTGGTCACCCCCGGCGCGTTCCGGTCCACCGCGGAGGCCGACGTCGTCCTGGCCCGCGCGCCCGAGGGTCGGCTGCCGGCCGGGGCGGTGCTGCACGTCGGGTCGGCGGCGGTGCCGGTGCGGCTGCGCCCGCTCGACGGGCGGGCGGTGCGGCTGCGGCTGGCGGGCCCGCTGCCGCTGCGGGTCGGCGACCGCGTGCTGCTGCGCGACCCGGGCGCCCGGCGGGTGCTCGGCGCCGACGTCCGCGACGTCGCCCCGCCCGAGCTGCGCCGCCGCGGCGCGGCCCGGCAGCGGGCCGGCGAGCTGGGGCGGCAGCAGGCCGGGCCGGCCGGGGCCGCCGCCGACCTCGCCCGCCGCCGGGTGGTGCGCGCCGACGACTTCGCGGCGATGGGGTGGCCGGTGCCGGGCGACGCCGTCCGCGCCGGGCCGTGGCTGGTGGCGCCCGGGCTGGTCGGCGAGCTGGCCCGCCGGGTGCCCGGGCTGGTGGCCGCGCACCGGCGGGCGCACCCGCTGGAGCCGGGGCCGCCGGTCGCCGTCGTCCGCCGGGAGCTGGACCTCCCCGACGACGACCTGGTGGCCCTGGTCGTCCGGCCGCCGCTGGCCCTGCGCGAGGGCCGGGTGGTGGTGGCCGCCGCCGGGCTGCCGCCGGCCGTGCAGCGGGCGGTCGATGCGATCCGGGCGCGGCTGGCCGCCGACCCGTTCGCCGCCCCGGACGCCGATGAGTTGCGCGCCGCCCGGCTCGGCCCGCGCGAGCTGGCGGCCGCGGTGCGCGACGGGCAGCTGGTGCGCATCGCGGACGGCGTCTACCTGGCGCCCGGCGTGGAGGAGGCAGCCCGCGCCCGGCTGGCCGCGGTGCCGCAGCCGTTCACGCTCAGCCAGGCGCGCTCGGCGTGGGGGACGACGCGGCGGGTGGCCGTGCCGCTCATGGAGTGGCTCGACGCGCGCGGGGTCACCCAGCGGCTGCCCGACGCCACCCGGCGGCTCCGCTGACCCGGCGTGGGACACGGTCGGTGACGTTCCGCTGACCTAGCGTGTCCCGGTGATCGACTTCTCCAACGGCTCGGTGTTCAAGCTGAGCCAGTGCAACCCCCAGGACGTCGCCGACGACGTCGCCCCGCTGCTCATCCCCGGCGAGCAGCTGTACTTCGCGTTCAAGACGGTGCGCGACTTCGTCGTCTTCACCGACAAGCGGCTGATCGCGGTGAACGTCCAGGGCATGACCGGCCGCAAGAAGGACTTCACCTCGCTGCCCTACAGCAGGATCCAGGCCTTCTCGGTGGAGACCGCGGGCACCTTCGACCTCGACGCCGAGCTGGACCTGTGGTTCAGCGGGCTGGGCAAGGTGCGGCTGGAGTTCAAGGGCAACTCCGACATCCGACAGCTCGGTCAGATGATCGCCACCCACGTGCTCTGAGCGCGGGGGGGGGGGGGGGGGGGGGGGGGGGGGGGGGGGGGGGGGGGGGGGGGGGGGGGGGGGGGGGGGGGGGGGCGGGGGGGGGGGGGGGGCGGGGGCGGGGGGGGTGTTGGGGCTGGG
>NZ_JBJGZK010000006.1:0-196442 GCF_054050475.1 Geodermatophilus sp. SYSU D00525 | reverse complement strand
CAGCGGCCCCCTCCCCGGCCGGGGAGGGGGCCGCTGCCGTGTGGGCGATGAGTTCGCGCCGCCCACACCGTCTCCCCTCCCGACACCCACCGACCACGGGGAGCACGCGATGTCCTTCCAGGCCTACCTCGACGCGATCGAGGACCGGACCGGCCTCACCCCACGCCGGCTGATCGCGCAGGCGCACGAGCGGGGCCTCGACGCCCCGGGCACGGAGGCCGGCGAGGTGCTGGCCTGGCTGGCGGCGGACCACGGCCTCGGCCGGGGGTACGGGATGGCCCTCGTGCACGTGCTGAGGAACGGGCCGACGATCAGCGCGAAGCACGTCGGCAGCACCGGCTCGCACCGCGACGCGTCCGACACCCTCTGGCTCGACGGCAGGGCCACCAATCCCGCCGGGTGACGTGCTGCAGGGGTCCTCCTACAGGCGGCAGGCGTGGATGCTCGTGACGAGGATCGCGCGGGCGCCGAGCTCCCACAGCTCGTCCATGACCCGGTTGGTGTCGGACTGGCGCACCATCGCGCGCACCGCCGACCAGCCCTCGGTCTGCAGCGGGCTGACCGTCGGGCCCTCCAGGCCGGGGGTGAGCTCGGTGGCCCGGGCCAGCAGCTCGTTCGGGCAGTCGTAGTCGAGCAGCACGTACTGCCGGGCCACGAGGACCCCGCGCAGCCGCCGGCGCAGCTGGGCGACGGCCGGGATCTCCTCGGCGCCCTCCCGGCGCACGAGCACCGCCTCGCTGGTGAGCACCGGCTCGCCGATGATCCGCAGGCCCGCGGCGCGCAGCGTCGTCCCGGTCTCGACGACGTCGCACACGGCGTCGGCCACCCCGAGGCGGCAGGCGGTCTCCACCGCGCCGTCGAGCTTGACCACGCCGGCCTTGATGCCCGACTCGTCCAGGTACCGCTGCAGCAGCACCGGGTAGGCGGTGGCGATCCGCCGTCCGGCCAGCTTCTCGACCGAGTCGATGCCCGACTCGACCGGGCTCGCGAAGCGGAACGACGAGCGGCCGAAGCCCAGCGGCATGACCTCCACCGCGGTCGGGCCCTCGCCGTCGGCCGGCGCGGTCTCCAGCAGCATGTCGCGGCCGGTGATGCCGACGTCGAGCGTGCCGGCGGCCACGTAGACGGCGATGTCCCGCGGGCGCAGGTAGAAGAACTCGGTGTCGCTGTCGGGGTCGTAGACCGCGAGGTCCTTGGTGCTGCGCCGCTGGCGGTAGCCGCTCTCGGCGAGCATCGCGGCCGCGGGCTCGCTCAGGACGCCCTTGTTGGGCACGGCGATGCGCAGCACGGTGTGTCTCCTGTGGTGGGTCGGCGGCGGGAGTTCAGAGGTGGGTGTAGACGTCGTCGAGGGTCAGCCCGCGGGCGAGCATGAGGACCTGCACCCGGTAGAGGAGCTGGCTGATCTCCTCCGCCGTCCGCTCGGGCCCCTCGTGCTCGGCGGCCATCCAGGACTCCGCCGCCTCCTCGACCACCTTCTTGCCGGCGGCGTGCACACCGTCGCGGACGGCGGTCACCGTGCCCGAGGCGGGGTCGCCCGCGGCGACCTTGGCCGACAGCTCGGCGAACAGCTCGTCGAAGCGCTTCACGCCAGCCCCTGCCCGACGGCCGGGGTGACCTGGAAGCCGGTGGAGTGCCGCGGCCCGCGCAGGTCGCGGAGGGTGAGCGCGGTGGCCAGCGCGGCGACGGCGGCCTCCCAGCCCTTGTCCTCGACGGAGCCGGGCAGGCCGGCGCGGTCGCGGGCCTGCTCCTCGGTGTCGCAGGTGAGCACGCCGTTGCCGACGGGCTTGCCGGCGTCCAGCGCCACCCGGGTGAGGCCCGCGGTGACCGCGTCGCAGACGTACTCGAAGTGCGGGGTGCCGCCGCGGATGACCACGCCGAGCGCGACGACGGCGTCGTGCCGCTCGGCCAGCGCCTGGGCGACCACCGGCAGCTCCACCGCGCCCGGCGCCCGGACGACGGTCGGCTCGCCGATGCCGCTGGCGCGGGCGGCCTCGACGGCGCGGGCGAGCAGCGCGTCGGTGATCTCGGCGTGCCAGGTGGTCGCGACGATGCCCAGCGTCAGGCCCGCGGCGTCGACCGCCTGCGCCTCGGGGCGTCCCTGCCCGCTCACAGCTGCTGCTCCTGCCGGCCGAGGGGGACGTCGGTGCCGGGCACGGTGGTCCCCCCGTCGGCGGTCACCGGGACGCCGGCGGGGACGTCGGCCGGGCCGGACTCGGTCTCGGGCTCGATGATGTCGAGCAGGTGGCCCATCCGGTCGCGCTTGGTGCGCAGGTAGGACAGGTTCTCGGCGGTGACGTGGCTGGGCAGCGGCACCCGGCCGGTCACCTTGAGGCCGTAGCCCTCCAGGCCCGCGCGCTTGGCCGGGTTGTTGGTCAGCAGCCGCATGGTGTGCACGCCGAGGTCGACGAGGATCTGCGCGCCGGTGCCGTAGTCGCGGGCGTCGGCGGGCAGGCCGAGGTCGAGGTTGGCGTCGACGGTGTCCACGCCGGCGTCCTGCAGCTGGTAGGCCTGCAGCTTGTGCAGCAGGCCGATCCCCCGGCCCTCGTGCCCGCGGATGTAGAGCACGATCCCGCGGCCCTCGTGCGCGACCGCGGCCAGCGCGGCCTGCAGCTGGGGACCGCAGTCGCAGCGCAGCGAGCCGAAGACGTCGCCGGTGAGGCACTCGGAGTGCACGCGCACCAGCACGTCCTCGCCGTCGCCGATGTCGCCGTAGACGAAGGCGACGTGCTCGCGCTCGTCGTAGGAGCTGCGGTAGCCCACCGCGGTGAAGGTGCCCGGCGCCAGCGGCACGGTGGCCTCGGCGACCCGCTCGACCAGCTTGTCGAACCGCTTGCGGTAGGCGATGAGGTCGGCGATGGAGATCAGGCAGAGGTCGTGCTCGTCGGCGAAGACCCGCAGCTCCTCGGCGCGGGCCATGCCGGTCGGGTCCTTCTCGCTGACCAGCTCGCACAGCGTGCCCGAGGGGCGCAGGCCGGCGAGGACGGCGAGGTCGACGGCGGCCTCGGTGTGCCCGGGCCGGCGCAGCACGCCGCCGTCCTTCGCGCGCAGCGGCACGATGTGGCCGGGGCGCGCGAGGTCGGCCGAGGAGGTCTCCGCGGCGGCGAGCAGCCGGATGGTGTGCGCGCGGTCGGCGGCGGAGATGCCGGTGGTCACGCCCTCGCGGGCGTCGACGGTCACGGTGTAGGCGGTGCCGCGGCGGTCCTGGTTGACCCGGAACATCGGCGGCAGGTCCAGCCGGTCGGCGTCGGCCTCGGTGACCGACACGCAGATGTAGCCCGAGGTGTAGCGGACCATGAACGCCACGAGCTCGGGGGTGGCCAGCTCCGAGGCGAAGATGAGGTCGCCCTCGTTCTCGCGGTCCTCGTCGTCGACGACGACGACGGGGCGGCCGTCCTTGACCGCCGCGATGGCGCTCTCGACGGTGTCCAGGCGGACGGTGCCGCTCATCGGGGTGCTCCCAGCAGGCGTTCCACGTACTTGGCGATCACGTCGACCTCCAGGTTGACCGGGTCCCCGGGGGCGCGTCCGCCCAGCGTGGTCTCCCGGAGGGTGGCGGGGATGAGGCTCACCTCGAACCAGGGTTCGGGGTCGTCGGCCGCGCTGAGCGCGCTGACCGTGAGCGAGACGCCGTCGACGGTGATCGAGCCCTTCTCGACGACGTAGCGCGCCAGCTGCGGCGGCAGCGCGACGCGGACGACGTCCCAGTGCTCGCCCGGCGTGCGCGAGACCACCGTGCCGACGCCGTCGACGTGGCCCTGCACGACGTGCCCGCCCAGCCGCCCACCGGCGGCGACGGCGCGCTCGAGGTTGACCGGGTCGCCGTCGCCGAGGGCGCCGAGGCTGCTGCGGCGCAGCGTCTCGGCCATGACGTCGGTGGACCACACCTGGTCGCCGTCCGGGCCGGGCTCGACGCCGGTGACGGTGAGGCAGACGCCGTTGACCGCGATCGAGTCGCCGAGGCGCACGTCCTCGAGCACGCGGCGCGCGCGGATGCGCAGCACCGCGGCGTCGCCCGCCGGTCCCCCCAGGTCCTCGCGTGCGGCGAGGGAGCCGACCTCCTCGACGATGCCCGTGAACACGTCAGCCCCTTCCGTCCGCGTCCGGTCGCTCTCCAGTGTGCCGGGTCGGCCGCAGGCGGATCTGCACGTCCCCGCCCAGCGGGGTGACGTCCCGGACCTCCAGGGTCAGCGCCGCGCCGATCGTGCTGATTCCCAGGTCCCCCACGAGCGGGGGACCGGCACCCAGCAGCTTCGGCGCGAGGTGGACGACGGCCTCGTCGACCAGCCCGGCGCGGAGGAAGGCGGCGGCCAGCGTCGGGCCGCCCTCGAGCAGCACCCGGCGGACGTCGCGGTCGAACAGCTCGGCGAGCAGCTCCGCGGGGCCGGCGGCACGGCTGACGTGCGTGGGCGCGGCGCCGTCGAGCACCCGCGCGGTGGCCGGCAGCCGGCCGCGGCGGTCGTGCACCACGCGCAGCGGCTGGCGGGCGGCGTCGCGGCCGTCGGCGTCGCGGACGGTGAGCTGCGGGTCGTCGGCCAGGGCGGTGCCCGACCCGACGAGGACGGCGTCGCAGGTGGCGCGCAGCGCGTGCACGGCGGCGCGGGCCGTCGGGCCGGTGATCCAGCGGCTGGTGCCGTCGGCGGCGGCGACCCGCCCGTCGAGGCTGGCGCCGACCTTCCAGACGACGAACGGCCGCCCCTCGCGGGCGCCGGTCAGCCAGGCGCCCAGCGCGCCGTCCTCGGCCGCCTGCCGCTCGACCCCCACCTCGACGTCGACGCCGGCGGCACGCAGCCGGCCGGCGCCGCCGCCGGCCAGCCCGGTGGGTTCGGGGACGGCGACGACGACGCGGGCGACGCCCGCCGCCAGCAGCGCGTCGGCGCACGGGCCGGTGCGGCCGGTGTGCGCGCACGGCTCCAGGGTGACGACGGCGGTGCCGCCGCGGGCCCGCTCGCCGGCCTGCCGCAGCGCGTGCACCTCGGCGTGCGGCCCGCCGGGCGGGGAGGTGGCGCCCTCCCCCACGACCGCGCCGCCGGCGTCGAGGACGACCGCGCCGACCGGCGGGTTGGGGCTGGTGGTGCCGAGCACGCTCTCGCCGAGCGCGCGCGCCCTCGCCATGGCGCTGGACTCGCGCGCCCGGGTCGTGGCGGCCTCGATCTGGGGACTCACCCGGCGGCCGCCGCCGTGGCCTGCGCGCGCAGCGCCGCGATCGCGCGGGCGGGGTCGTCGGCGCCGTAGACGGCCGAGCCCGCGACGAAGACGTCGGCACCGGCCTCGGCGGCCCGCTCGATGGTGTCGGCGTTGATGCCGCCGTCGACCTCGACCAGCAGTCGCAGGTGGCCGGTGTCGACCAGCTCGCGGGCGCGGCGGACCTTGGGCAGCACGTCGGCGATGAACGCCTGGCCGCCGAAGCCGGGCTCGACGGTCATGACCAGGAGGGTGTCGAAGTCGCGGAGGACGTCCTCGTAGTCCTCCAGCGGGGTGCCGGGCTTGACGGCGAGGCCCGCCAGGGCGCCGGCGGCGCGGATGTCGCGGGCGACGTCACGGGGATCGCCGGTGCAGGCCTCGGCGTGCACGGTGACGTTGCGGGCGCCGAGCTCGGCGTACCCGGGCGCCCACCGCTCGGGCGCCTCGATCATCAGGTGGCAGTCCAGCGGGACCGGGCTCACCGCCTGGATCGCCTCCACCACCGGCCGCCCCAGGGTGAGGTTGGGGACGAAGTGGGCGTCCATGACGTCGACGTGCAGCCAGTCGGCGTCGGCGACCCGGGCCACCTCGTCGGCCAGCCGGGCGAAGTCCGCCGAGAGCAGGCTGGGGGCGATCATCGGGGTCCGGGCCACGTCGTCCGAGTCTAGGGATGCGCACGCCGGGGCCCCTCCGCCAGCCCGGGCACCGTGCGTGGCCTGATGACCTCCTCGTGCAGCCACCGGCTGGAGGATGCAGGTCCGCGGCCTCGCCGGGTCCCGCTCCCCACGACGGACCTGCCCCGATCGAGGCCGGATCCCCATCCCGTCGCAGGCCTGGTGGGTGCACTCGATCTGCAGCGGTCGTGCGACACCGACGCGCCTTGGCCATGCTGTCCGCCATGACGGGACGTACGTCGGCGGGGACCCGGAGCATGCGGGCTCTCTTCGTGAACGAGAACCTCGGCGGGCACGCCACCGTGCACGCCAACCTGAAGCGGTCCCTGGTGGCGTTCCCGGAGGTCCATGCCGACTTCGTCGACGTCCCTCCGCCCACGTTCCTGCGGAGGGTGATGGGTGTCCGCGTGCCGGGCCTGGCGCGTGCCGACCTCGACTTCCAGTCGCTGCGGTTCCAGCTGGCGGCCTCCGCAGCTGCACGGCCCCTCGTGCGCCGGGCGCTGTCCGGGCACGACGTCCTCCACGTCTACTCCCACACCATCTCGTGGCTCTTCCCGGGGCTCCTGCGCTCGATGCCCTCGGTCCTGGCCACGGACGCCACCAACGAACAGAACCTGGAGCTGAGGCCCTACCGCAGGACCTCGGTCGGCACGGGGGTCTCCAGCCGCCCGATCGAGGCACTGGAACGACGCGTCCTCACCGCCGCGACGGTCGTCGTCGCGCAGTCGGAGTGGGCTGCCCGATCCCTTCGAGAGCTCGGCGTCACCGAGCAGCGGCTGCGGCTCGTGCGCTACGGCGTCCCGGTCCCCGGCGAGATCCCGACTCGGACGTCCACCGACCTGCCGGAGATCGTCTTCGTGGGCAAGACGCTGGAGCGCAAGGGCGGGAACCTCCTGCGCGACGTCTTCCGCACACGTCTGCGTGGCAAGGCCAGGCTGGTGCTCGTCACACAGGAACCCGTGCCCGACGAGGACGGGATCGTCGTACACCGGGACATCCGTCCCGGAGACGGACAGCTGGATCGCATCCTCCAGCGTGCCGCCGTCTTCGCTCTCCCCACGGACACCGACATGTCGCCCAACGCGATCCTGGAGGCCATGTCGGCGGGCCTCCCCGTCGTCTCGACCCAGCACGCCGCCATCCCGGAACTGGTCGTGCACGGGGAGACCGGGTTGCTGGTGGAGCCACGGGACGGCCGAGCGCTCGGCGATGCCCTCCTCGACCTGCTCGAACACCCTGACCGGGCGCGGCTCATGGGTGAGCGCGGGTACGAACGGGCCAGGGACGTCTTCGACGTGGGCAAGACCACCCGTGACGTCGTCGAGGTGCTGGGCCTGGCGCAGGACCTGTGGCAGGAGGACCGGCGACACGGGCGGAGCTGAACCCCCCGGGCGCAGCCTCAGCCGCGGTCGGGCAGCGCGACCCAGTCGGCCCAGGAGAGGTCCCGGCCGACGTAGCGCGGGGCCCGCAGCGGCCACTCCGCGGCCAGCCAGCGCGGGACGAACGCGTCCAGCGCCGCCTCGACCTCGGTGCCGGCCAGGCGGTCGACCACCCACCAGGACACCTCGGCGTCGGCGTCGCCGGCCTTCTCCGGCGGGTCGACGTAGACGCAGCCGAGCAGCTCGGTCTCGTCCTCGTCCAGCAGCGCGTAGTTGAAGCTCTCGTGCGCCTCGATCTCGCGCTCGTGGCGGGCGAGGTCCGCGCGGTCCTGCTCCTCGGTCATCGTCGCGGGCGGCCAGCCCCACGCCTCGCCGTAGATCCCCCACAGCCGCTCGCGGGAGCCCATGACGGCGGGGAAGTCGATGGCGGTGTCGGCCGCGCGGATGGGCCGCAGGTGCTGACCGGTGGGCAGGTCGGCGCGCAGCGGGTGGGCGAAGTCGTCGGGGAGCCAGGGCACGGCGGGGCAGGCTAGGCGAGGACCGCCGCGCGCGGGGCGGTCCGGGGCGCGGCCGGTGCCGCCCGTCCGGGTCGCGGGCGGGACCGGGCTCAGCGGGTGCGGCGCAGCAGGGCCAGGAACATCGCGTCGGTGCCGTGCCGGTGCGGCCACAGCTGCCCGTACGCCCCGCGCTCGACGCCGGGGACCTCGGGGAACAGCGGCGCCACCGGCAGCACCTCGACGTCGTCCCGCGCGGCCGCGGCGTCGGCGACGGCGACGGTCTCGGCCGCGTGCGGCGAGCAGGTCACGTAGGCGACGACGCCGCCGGGGCGCACCGAGGCCAGCGCACGGTCGAGCAGCGCGGTCTGCAGGTCCACCAGCGGGCCGACGTCGTCCGGCGTCCGCCGCCAGCGCACCTCCGGCCGCCGGCGCAGCGCGCCGAGCCCGGTGCACGGCGCGTCGAGCAGCACCCGGTCGAACGAGCCCGGCGCCCACGGCGGCTCGCGGCCGTCGGCGACGAGCACCTCGACGTCGTCCTCCCCCGCCAGCGCCCCGCGGACCAGCTCGGCGCGGTGCGGCGCGCGGTCGGCGGCGGTGAGGTGCACCCCGGCCGGGCGGACGGCGGCCAGCAGCCCCGCCTTGCCTCCGGGCCCCGCGCAGACGTCCAGCCAGCGCGCGTCCGGGCCCTCCAGCGGCGCCCGGGCGAGCAGCAGCGCGGCGAGCTGGCTGCCCTCGTCCTGCACCGCGGCCCGGCCCGCGCGCACCGACGGCAGCCGGCCCGGGTCTCCCCCGCCCAGCCGGACCGCGTACGGCGACCACGGCCCCGGCGTGCCGCCGGACTCCGCGGCCAGCTCCTCTCGGGGCAGGTGCCGGGCGACCAGGTGCACCTCGGGCGCGGCGTCGTCGGCGAGCAGCGCGTCCTCGAGCTCGGCATCCCCAGCTGCATCGCCGCCCAGCGCCGCGCGCCAGGCCGACACGATCCACCCGGGGTGGTCGGTGGCCAGCGCCAGCCGCCGGTCGCCCTCGGCGCCGAGCCGGTCGAGCCACGCGGCGCGGTCCCCGCCGGTGGCCACCTTGCGCAGGACGGCGTTGACCAGCCCGGAGGCACCGGCGCCGACGATCGCGCGGGTGAGGTCGACGGTGGTGGCGACGGCGGCGTGCGCGGGCACCCGCAGGTCCAGCAGCTGGTAGGCGCCCAGGCGGAGCAGGTCCAGGACGCGCCGGTCGAGGTCGGCCAGCGGCCGGTCGACCAGCCGGGCCAGCACCGCGTCGAGGGTGCCCTGCGCGCGCAGCGCCCCGTAGGCCAGCTGGGTGGCGAAGGCGGCGTCGCGCGGGTCGAGGTCGCGCTCGCGGAGCAGCTGCGGCAGCAGCAGGTTGGCGTAGGCCTCCCGCGCGGAGACGCCGTCGAGGACGTCGTAGGCGGTCAGCCGGGCGCCGTCGAGGGGTGCCCGCCGCGGCCGCCGCTCCGGGCGGCGGCCGGCCGGGCGGCGGGGTGGCCGCGTCACGGGCCCAGCCGCTCGCCGGGCGCCGGGCGGGCGCCGCGGGCCCAGTCGGCGGCCGGCAGCACCCGCTTGCCCGCCGGCTGCACCTCGCCCAGGCGCACCGAGCCGCGGCCGGTGCCGACGACGACGCCGCCCGGCCCGGCCGAGACCTCGCCCGGCGCCAGGGCCAGCGCGCTCGGCAGCGGCTCGACCGGGCCCAGGCGCAGCCGGTCGCCGCGCCAGGTGGTCCACGCGCCCGGCGCCGGGGTCACCCCGCGCACCCGCCGGTCGACGACGTGCGCGGGCAGCTCCCAGTCGATCCGGGCGTCGGCGGTCTCGATCCGCGGCGCGAGGCTGACCCCCTCGGCCGGCTGGGGCTGCGGGACGAGCTCGCCGGACGCGATGCCGTCGAGGGTGGCGACCAGCAGCCGGGCGCCGCTGACCGCGAGCCGGCCGAGCAGGTCGCCGGCGGTGTCGCGCGGGCCGATCGGCTCGGTGACCAGGCCGAAGACCGGCCCGGTGTCCAGGCCCTGCTCGAGCCGGAAGGTGCAGGCGCCGGTGACCTCGTCGCCGGCCATGACCGCGTGCTGCACGGGCGCGGCGCCGCGCCAGGCCGGCAGCAGCGAGAAGTGCAGGTTGACCCAGCCGTGCGCGGGGAGGTCGAGCGCCGCAGGCGGGACCAGCGCGCCGTAGGCGACCACCGGCGCGCAGTCGACGTCGAGGTCGGCGAGCTGCGCGAGGAACTCCGGCTCGCGCGGCGAGCGGGGCTGCAGCACCGGCAGGCCGGCGGCGTCGGCGCGCTCGGCCACCGGCGAGCGGCCGACCTTCCGGCCGCGGCCGGAGCGGGCGTCGGGGCGGGTGAGGACGGCGGCCACCTCGTGGTCGGAGGCCAGCAGCGCCTCCAGTGAGGGGACGGCGGCCTCGGGGGTCCCCGCGAACAGGAGCCTCAGTGGGGGCTCACCTCCACGCGCGGGACCCAGGCCTGCATGCCCTGCCACTCGGCCTCGGCGAGCGCGGCCCGCGCCGCGGCGGCGGCCTCGGGGTCGAGCCGGTCGACGAACACGACGCCGTCGAGGTGGTCCACCTCGTGCTGCACCGCGCGGGCCAGCAGGTGCGAGCCCTCCACCCGCACGGGGTCACCGTGCTGGTTCCACCCGGTCGCGACGACGTGCAGGTGCCGCCGGCAGTCGAAGCGGAAGCCGGGGATGGACAGGCAGCCCTCGGGCGCCTCCTCGGTCTCGTCGCCGACCAGGTCGACCGAGGGGTTGACCAGGTGGCCCACCTCGCCGTCGACGTACCAGGTGAAGACCCGCAGCCCGACGCCGATCTGCGGCGCGGCGAGGCCGGCGCCACCGGCGGCGTGCATGGTGTCGGTCAGGTCCGCGACCAGCGTCCGCAGCTCCGCGTCGAAGTCGACGACGGGTGCTGCGGGCCGGTGCAGGACCGGGTCGCCCAGCAGCCGGATGGGGGTGACGCTCACCGGTCGATCGTAGGTGAGCGGCGGAGACGGCCGTTCCTGCCGCCCGGGCGACGGCTCAGACCAGCTCGAGCGGGTCGAGCTGGACGCGCACGTGCTCGGGCACCTTGCGGGCGCTGCGCACGCCCTGCACCTCGGCCAGCGCGGTCGCCAGCGCCAGGCCCTCGGTGCGCGGCACCCGCACCAGGTACCGCTCGCGCTCGCCCTCCTGCCCGGCCCGCGGGGGCTCGGGCACCGGGCCGAGCAGGTCGGCGTCGTCGGGCAGCCGCGCCGCGGCCAGGAACTCCGCCAGCGCCGCCGGCGACCCGGACAGCGCGGCCATCCGGGTGGCCGGTGGGAAGCCGAGCTCCCGGCGGTCGGCGAGCTCGCGCTCGGCCAGCCAGCCGGGGTCCCAGCGGACCAGCGCCTGGACGACGGGGTGCGCGGCGTCGGCGGCGACGACGACCGAGCCGTGCGCCCGCACGAGCGTGGCGGCGTTCATCCAGCGGCGCAGGGTCTCCTCCCCCGCGCGCAGGTCCGCCCGCCCGAGCAGCGCCCACGAGTCGAGCAGCAGGGCGGCGCCGTAGCCGCCCTCGGCGACCGGCTCGGCGCCCGGCGTGGCCACGACCAGCTGCGGCCCGGCCGGCACCGACGGCAGCACGCCGGACCCACGCCCGGACACCCGCACCGGCGCGCCGGGGAACGCACGGCCCAGCTCCTCGGCGGTGCGGTTGGCGCCGACGACGGAGGCGCGCAGCTTCGTCCCGTGGCAGTGCGGGCAGTCGAAGGTGGCCGCGGGGCGGGCGCACCAGCGGCAGGCGGGCACCCGCGAGCCGCCCGGCCCGGGCGTGGGCGCGATGCCGAGCGGCCCGGAGCAGACCGCGCAGCGGGCCGGCGCGCGGCAGCGGTCGCACGACAGCCCGGGCGCGTAGCCGGCGCGCGGCACCTGCACGAGCACCGGCGTGCCCTCCGCCAGCGCCGCGCGGGCCACCCGGTGCGCGAGGCTCGGCAGCCGGGCGGTGCGGGCGGCCGGGTCGCGGGCCAGCTCGTGGTCCTCGCCGAGGGCCTGCACCCGCGGGGCGACGCCGCGCAGCGTGGCGCGGTCGGCGGCGAGCTCGTGGGCCCAGCCGCTCTCCACCAGCAGCGCGGCCTCGGCGGTGCGCGCGGTGGCCGCGACGACGGCGGCGCACGAGGACAGGTGGGCGCGGTGCACCAGCACGTCGCGGGCGTGCGCGTAGGGGGCGCGCGGCTCGGCGTGCAGGTCGTCGCCGTCGTCCCAGATCGCGACCAGGCCCAGGTCGGCGACCGGCGCGAACGCCGCCGCGCGGGTGCCGAGGACGACCTTCGCGCTGCCGCGGGCGGCGTCGAGGAAGCGGCGGTAGCGGGCGTCGGGGGCGGCGTCGGCGCGGAGCACGACGAACGAGCCCGCCGGCAGGCGCGCGGCCGCCGCGGCCTCCAGCCGGTCCAGGTCGCGGCCGTCGGGGACGACCACCAGCGCCCCGCGCCCACCGGACAGCGCCGCCTGGCACAGCTCGGCGAGCCGGGCGGGCCAGTCCTCGCCCGGCAACGCCGTCCACACCGCGCGCGCGGGCCGGCCCTCGGCGACGGCGGCCAGCAGCGCTGGCCCGGTCGGGTAGCGGGCGAAGCCGGCCGGGTCCGGCGGCGCCGGCGGGGCCGGGGGTCCGGCCGGCGGGCGCTTCTCCGCGGCGGCCCGGCGCGGCGGGACGGCCAGCCGCAGGACGTCGGTCAGCGTGCCGCCCCAGCGCTGCGCGACCGAGCGGGCCAGCGCGGCCACCTCGGGGGTGAGCACCGGCTCCGAGGAGACCAGCTTGGCCAGCGGGGCGAGCTTGCGGCCGGACTCGCTGGAGTCGGTGAGCTCCAGCACGAACCCGTCGACCAGCTGCCCGGCGAAGCGCACCCGCACCCGGCAGCCGGCCCGGACCTCGCCGGCCATGTCGTCGGGGACCGCGTAGTCGAAGGCCCGGTCGAGGTGGGCCAGCGGCACGTCGACGACGACCCGGGCCACGCGCTTCGGCCCCGCGCGGAGGCTCGCCCCGAGCTCGCGAGGGGTGAGGGGCGCGGGGTCCTTCGACAGCGGTGTTCTCCGTTCGGCGGGGTCGTGTCGCAGCAGTGTCCCCGCCGGGTCCGACATCCTGGCCCCGCTGCAGGGGCCCGCCGCGAGCGAGCGAGCGGCGGGGGGCAGTGGGGTCCTTCCTCAGCTCACCGCGGAGCGGAGGGCCTCCACGCGGTCGGTGCGCTCCCAGGGCAGCTCGACGTCGGTGCGGCCGAAGTGGCCGTAGGCGGCGGTCGGGCCGTAGATCGGCCGCAGCATGTCCAGGTCGCGCACGATCGCACCCGGGCGCAGGTCGAACACCGTGGTGACCGCCTTCTCCAGGACGTCGTCCGGGACGGTGCCGGTGCCGTGGGTGTCGACGAACAGGCCGACCGGGTGCGCGGCGCCGATGGCGTAGGCCACCTGCACCTCGCAGCGGCGGGCCAGGCCCGCGGCGACGACGTTCTTGGCCACCCAGCGCATCGCGTACGCGCCCGACCGGTCGACCTTCGAGGGGTCCTTGCCGGAGAACGCGCCGCCGCCGTGGCGGGCCATGCCGCCGTAGGTGTCGACGATGATCTTCCGGCCGGTCAGCCCGGCGTCGCCCATCGGCCCGCCGATGACGAACTTGCCGGTCGGGTTGACCAGCAGCCGGTAGCCGTCGGTGGGCAGGCCGAGGGCCTGCAGCTCCGGCTCGACGACGAGCTCCTGCACGTCGGGGGTGAGCAGCTGCTCGATGGAGATGTCCTCGGCGTGCTGCGAGGAGACGACGACGGTGTCGACGCCGACCGGCCGGTCGTCCTCGTAGACCACGGTGACCTGGGTCTTGCCGTCGGGGCGCAGGTAGGGCACCGAGCCGTCCTTGCGGACCGCGGCCAGCCGGCGGGAGAGCCGGTGCGCCAGCGCGATCGGCAGCGGCATGAGCTCGGGGGTCTCGTCGGTGGCGTAGCCGAACATCAGGCCCTGGTCGCCGGCGCCCTGGCGCTCGATCTCGTCGTCGGTGGTGCCGGTGGTGCGCGCCTCGTAGGCGGTGTCCACCCCCTGCGCGATGTCCGGCGACTGGGAGCCCAGCGAGACGCTCACGCCGCACGAGGCGCCGTCGAAGCCCTTGCGGGAGGAGTCGTAGCCGATCCGCAGCACGGTGCGGCGGACGACGTCGGCGATGTCGACGTAGCCGGCGGTGGTGACCTCACCGGCGATGTGGACCTGGCCGGTGGTGATGAGCGTCTCGACGGCGACGCGGCTGCGCGGGTCCTGCGCCAGCATCTCGTCGAGGATCGCGTCGCTGATCTGGTCGGCGATCTTGTCCGGGTGGCCCTCGGTCACCGACTCGGACGTGAAGAGGCGGCGTGGCACTCGGTTCTCCCTGGGTCGGTGACGAGATCACGGCGCGGCCTGCCCGCGCCGTGGGAGCAACTTACCGGCGTGTCCCGCCCGTGGCAGCCGCCGGTCAGGCGAGACGGGGCAGGACGACCTGCCAGACCGCCGCGGCGACGGCGTCCTTGCTGCCGTGGGGCACCTCGGTGGCGGTGCCGTCGGCGGCGAGGACGACGGCGGCGTTGTCCGGGCGGCCGAACACCCCGCCGCCGGAGACGTCGTTGACGACCAGCAGGTCGCAGCCCTTGCGGGCGAGCTTGGCCCGGGCGTGGGCCAGCACGTCGGCGTCGGCGTCCCCGGTCTCGGCGGCGAAGCCGACCACGAGCTGCCCGGGGGCGCGCTTGGTGACCAGCTCGGCGAGCACGTCGGGGTTGCGCACCAGCGGGACGGCGTCGGGCTCGCTCGCGCTGTCCTTCTTGAGCTTGGTCGCCGCGACGGTGGCCGGCCGGAAGTCGGCGACGGCCGCGGCCATGACGACGACGTCGGCTGCCGCCTCCCCGCCCGACCCAGCCTCGGCGAGCATCGCGGCGCGCAGCTCCTCCGCCGTCCCGACCGGGACGACGCGGACGCCGAACGGCGCGGGCAGGTCGACGTTGGCCGCGACGACGGTGACGTCGGCGCCGCGGGCGGCGGCCACGCGGGCCAGCGCCCAGCCCTGCTTGCCCGACGAGCGGTTGCCCAGGTAGCGCACCGGGTCCAGCGGCTCGCGGGTGCCGCCGGCGCTGATCAGGACGCGGCGGCCGGTGAGGTCGGCGCGCACGACGTCGGCGCCCGCCGCGAGGACCACTTGCGCCAGCGCGGCGACGTCGGCGGGCTCGGGCAGCCGGCCGGGGCCGGAGTCCGGCCCGGTCAGCCGGCCGACGGCGGGCGGCAGCACGATCGAGCCGCGGCGGCGGAGGGTGGCGACGTTGTCCTGGGTGGCCGGGTGCAGCCACATCTCGGTGTGCATGGCCGGCACGAACACCACCGGGCAGTGCGCGGTGAGCAGCGTGGCGGTGAGCAGGTCGTCGGCGCGGCCCGTGGCGGCGCGGGCGAGCAGGTCGGCGGTGGCCGGCGCGACGACGACGAGGTCGGCGGTCTGCCCGATCCGCACGTGCGCGACCTCGGGCACCTCCGACCAGACGTCGGTGGTGACCGGGTGGCCGGACAGCGCCTCGAAGGTCGCCGCACCGACGAAGTGCAGCGCCCCGGGGGTGGGGACGACGCGGACGTCGTGCCCGGCCTCGGTCAGCGCGCGCAGCAGCAGGGCGCCCTTGTAGGCGGCCACGCCCCCCGCGACGCCCAGCACGATCCGGCTCATGCGCCCCATCCTCCCGCAGACGCGACGACGCCCCCGGCCTGGGCCGGGGGCGTCGTCACTCGCACGGGCCGGAACGGCCCCGTCGCAGGGCCCCGCGCCGAGCGGGCGAGGCGTGGGGGGCGACGGGGTCCTTCCTCAGTTGTCGCCGGCGGTGTGGGTGAGCAGGCCCTCGTTGATCTCGCGCAGCGCGATCGAGAGGGGCTTCTCCTGGGGCGCGGTGTCGACCAGCGGGCCGACGTACTCGAGCAGGCCCTCGGAGAGCTGGCTGTAGTAGGCGTTGATCTGGCGCGCGCGCTTGGCGGCGAAGATCACCAGGCCGTACTTGCTGCTGGTGCGCTCGAGCAGCTCGTCGATCGGCGGGTTGGTGATGCCCTCGGGGGCGGGTGCGACTCCGGACACGGGCGGGCGTGCTCCTCGGTTGGCTCGGTGGGAGTGAGGGGCCTCGGGTGGCCGGTCACTCGGAGGCGCCGGCGGCCTTCCCGGACGACGGCGCGACCAGCAATCCTACCAACTCGTCCGCGGCCCTCGCGACGTCGTCGTTGACCACCACGACGTCGAACTCCCCGGAGGCGTCCAGCTCGGCCTGCGCGATCGCGAGCCGGCGCTCCTGCACGGCGGGCGGTTCCGACCCGCGGCCGGCCAGCCGGCTCTGGAGCTCCGCCCACGACGGCGGGGCGAGGAAGACCAGCTGCGCCTCCGGGGCGCGCGCCCGCACCTGGCGGGCGCCCTGCAGCTCGATCTCGAGCAGCGCCGGGGCCCCGGTCGCGAGGCGCTCGCGGACCGGGGCGGCCGGCGTGCCGTAGCGGTTGCCCGCGTACTCGGCCCACTCGAGGAGGCCGTCCTCGGCGACCAGCCGGTCGAACTCGTCGTCGCCGAGGAAGTGGTAGTGCACCCCGTCGACCTCGCCCGGGCGCTGCTTGCGGGTGGTCACCGACACCGAGACCCACACGTCGGGGTACCGGCGGCGGACCTCGGCGACGACGGTGCCCTTGCCGACCCCCGAGGGTCCGGAGAGCACCGTCAGGCGCGCCGGGGCGGGGATCGGCTGGGCAGTCGGCAACGGGTGGTCCCTCGTGGTGCTGGCGTCGGACGGGTGGAGCGGTACCGCGACCTCAGGCCGTCGAGTCGGCGGGCACCTGGTCGGCGGCCACCGGGTCGCCGCCGAACTCCGCCTCCAGCGCCTTGCGCTGGTTGGCGCCCAGGCCGCGCACCCGGCGGGTCGGGGAGATCTCGAGCCGCTCCATGATCTTCGCAGCCCGGGCCTTGCCCACGCCGGGCAGGGACTCCAGGACGGCGGAGACGCGCATCTTGCCGATGACCTCGTCGGTCTCGCCCTGCTTGAGGACGTCGCCGACCGTGGCGCCCTTGCTCTTGAGCCGCTCGCGGAGCTCGGCGCGCGCCTTGCGGGCGGCGGCGGCCTTCTCCAGTGCGGCGGCACGCTGTTCGGGGGACAGGTCGGGGAGGGGCATGGTGCGTCCCATCGTGTCGTTGCCGGGGATCTGCGACCCGGCGGGTACGTGCGGTGTCGGGTGCGGGCCCGCGGTCTGGGCACCGACGATCAACCTAGTAACCACGAATCCGCAGGTCACGCGCTGTTTGCACGACCTTTTCGATCTCCGGTCGTCCGCTCGTGACGTCCTGTGGAGGCCTGCTGTGACCCTCCGTGAACACCGCAGGTCACGAAGTATACGAAACGCATTCGTATCGGCCCGGCGACCCCGACGCGCCCGGGCGTGACACGCCGGGTGGCGCGCCCGGGCAGCCCGTCAGCGGGCCGACCGCCGGCCCAGGGCCCACCCGCCGACGGCGGCCAGGACCAGGGCCCCGGCGACCGCGAGGCCCGCCCCGACCAGGTGCCCGGTCCCCCAGACCACCGTCCCGGGGCCGGACGTCAGGGTCAGCGTGCTCTCGAAGGCGGCTTCGACCTCCTCCAGCGGGGCGTACGCGGTCCAGCCGGCACTCGACGGCGGGCGGGTGTTCGTCCACCAGAAGACGGCGACCCCCGCGACGGCGAGCGCCAGGCCCAGCGCCGCGACCGCCCACGGCAGCACGCGCCTCACCGGGAGAGCTCCTCCGCCCAGCGGGCGGCCGCGGCGCGCAGCGCGGCCGGGTCCGGGCCGGCGGCGAGGACGTCGCGGGAGACGGTCGGGACGACGGCGCGGCCGGTGCCGAACAGCCGCCGCAGGTCCGCGGCCGAGCCGCCCTGGGCGCCCAGCCCCGGCGCCAGCACCGGGCCGCCGAGCCCGTCGAGGTCGACGTCGAGCTCGCGCAGCGTGGCGCCGACGACGACGCCGAACGACCCGGTCGTGGCGCCCCAGCGGCTGCCGAGGTCCCGCACCGCGCCGAGGTCGGGCAGCGGGTCGCCGACCACCCAGCCGGGGGTGTTCCACCCGCGGACGGTGTCGACGACGACCTGCGCCACCGACCGCTCCCCCACCGCCGCGTGCTGCAGCGTGCCGGCGTCGGGGTTGGACGTGCGGGCCAGCACGAACAGCCCGCCGCCGGTGAGCCGGGCGGTGTCCACGGCCGGCTGGAGCGAGCCCGGCCCGAGGTAGGGGCTGACGGTGAGCGCGTCGACGGCGCACGGGTGCTCCGGGCGCAGCACGTCGGCGTAGGCGTCCATGGTCGAGCCGATGTCGCCGCGCTTGGTGTCGAGCAGCACCAGCGCCCCGGCCGCGCGGGCGCGGGTGACGGCGTCCTCCAGCACGGCCAGCCCGCGGGAGCCGTGCCGCTCGAAGAACGCCGACTGCGGCTTGAGCACGGCGACCTCGCCGGCGAGGGCGTCGACCACCGTGTCGGTGAACCGGCGCAGCCCGTCGACGTCGTCGGCCAGGCCCCAGCGCTCCAGCAGCGGCGCGTGCGGGTCGATGCCCACGCACAGCGGCCCGCGGGCGGCGACGGCGTCGGCCAGGCGCTGCCCGAACGGCGCGCTCACCGGGGCACCGACCGCGGCAGGGTGCCGCCGTGCGCGGCGATGCAGTCGCGGGCGAGGAAGGGGTCGGCGAACGCGCCAGAGGCGGACTGCACGGCGTCGGCGCCGGCGTCGAACAGCGCCGCGAACGACGCCGGGTCGGTCACCCCGCCCATCGCCAGCACGTCGAAGCGCCGGCCGGACGCCTCGCGCAGCGCCACCAGCCGGCGGGTGAGGTCGAGCGCCTGCCCGCGGACGGCCGCCCCCGACAGCCCGGCCACCGCGCGGCCGGGGAAGGTCGGCTCGCCGTCGCCGCGCACCACCCGGCTCGCCACCGTGTTGATGCCCGCGACGCCGTCGACCAGCGGCGCCAGCCGGGGCACCAGCGCGGCCAGCCGGTCCCCGTCGAGCCAGGACAGCTTGGCGACCAGCCCGGTGCGGTCGTCCAGCGCCCGGCGCACGCCCTCGACGACGGCGACGGTGGCGTCCGCGTCCAGGCACAGCGGCGGCCTCACACCGTCCGGCGAGGCCGACAGCGTGTTCGGGCAGGACAGGTTCAGCTCGACGACCGTCGCGCCGGCCTCCTGCGCCATCGCCGCGACCCGCGCGAAGTCGTCGACCAGCGCGGGGCCGTCGCCGGACCCCATGACGCTGGCCAGCAGCAGCTGGTCGGCGTCGACGGCGGCCAGTGACCGCTCGAGGTCGGCCATCCACTCCTCCGGCGCCGGCGACGGGACGCCGAAGGAGTTCACCGTGCTGACCCCCGGGGAGCCGGGCTCCACCCAGTCCCACGGGTCCGAGACGACGGCGTCGCCGGGCGGGCGCGGCGCGAACGTCCAGTTCGGCTGCACGTTCGGCTCGTGCGCCCGGCTGCGCACCGTCTTGTAGGTGAGCACGCTGAACCCGTTGCGGGCGTGGAAGCGCACCCACTCCTCGCCCCCGTTGAGCACGCACGCCGGCACCCCGAGCGGGAACCCGACGTCGCGGCCGAGCACCCGCCACCGCCGGTCGCCGGCCCGCGGACGCTCGGGCAGCCGCGGGCCGACCGGGGTCAGCAGGTTGTCGCGGTAGGAGCCGAGCAGGTCGTAGGACGGCGTCCGCACGCCGTGTGCGGCGAGCAGCCCGCCGTGCCCGGCGAAGAACGCCACCCGGGTGAGCAGCGGCAGGTCGGCGTCGCCGGCCTCCCCCGCCGCCAGCCGCGCGGCCAGGCTCTCGGCGTCGGCCCGCAGGGCGGCGAGCTCGGCGGCCGGCGGCGTCGCGAACCGGGTGACCCCGGCGAGGAACGCCGCCGCCAGCCCGTCGACCAGCCCGCGGGCGACCAGGTCGTCCCGCACGGCGGCGACGTCGCTCACGGACGCGGGGCCAGCGCGGCGTGGACCTCCTGCAGGCTGCGCACCCCGAGGCCGCCGCGGCGCAGCGCCTCGACGCCCTGCACCGCCGCCGCCAGCCCCTGCACCGTGGTGACGCAGGGGATGCCGGCGGCCACCGCCGCGGTGCGGATCTCGTAGCCGTCCAGCCGCGGCCCGCTGTTGCCCGGCGACCCGAACGGCGTGTTGACCACGACGTCGACGTCGCCGGCGAGGATCCGCTCGACGCAGTTGCCCGGCCCCTCGCTGTACTTGCCGACCACCTCGCACTCGACGCCGTTGCGGCGCAGCACCTGCGCGGTGCCGGCGGTCGCGAGCACCCGGAAGCCGAGGTCGGCCAGCCGCTTGACCGGGAACACCGCGGCCCGCTTGTCCCGGTTGGCCAGCGAGACGAACACCGTGCCCTCGGTGGGCAGCGAGCCGTAGGCGGCGGCCTGGGACTTGGCGAACGCGGTCCCGAAGCCGTCGTCGAGGCCCATGACCTCGCCGGTGGACTTCATCTCCGGCGACAGGACGGTGTCGACGCCGTGGCCCTCGACGGTGCGGAACCGGTGGAAGGGCAGCACCGCCTCCTTGACCGCGATCGGCGCGTCCTCGGGCAGGTCGGCGCCGTCGCCGGTGGCGGGCAGCACCCCGGCGGTGCGCAGGTCGGCGATCGTCTCCCCCACCGCGATCCGCGCCGCGGCCTTGGCCAGCTGCACCGCCGTCGCCTTGGACACGAACGGCACCGTGCGGCTGGCCCGCGGGTTGGCCTCCAGCACGTACAGGACGTCGTCCTTGAGCGCGTACTGCACGTTGAGCAGCCCGCGGACGCCGATCCGGGCGGCCAGCGCCTCGGTGGCGCTGCGGATCTGCGCGAGGTCGGAGGAGCCCAGGGTGATCGGCGGCAGCGCGCACGCGGAGTCGCCGGAGTGGATGCCGGCCTCCTCGATGTGCTCCATGACGCCGCCGAGGTAGAGCTCGGTGCCGTCGTAGAGCGCGTCGACGTCGATCTCGACGGCGTCCTCCAGGAACCGGTCGACCAGCACCGGGTGCTCCGGGCTGACGTCGGTGGCCTTGGCGATGTAGGCCTCGAGCGTGGCGTCGTCGTAGACGATCTCCATGCCGCGCCCGCCGAGCACGTAGGAGGGCCGCACCAGCACCGGGTAGCCGATGCCGGCGGCGATCTCCCGGGCCTCGGCGAACGTCGTCGCGGTGCCGTGCTCGGGCGCGCGGAGCCGGGCGTCGGCGAGCACCCGGGAGAACGCGGCGCGGTCCTCGGCGTCGTCGATGGCCTCCGGCGAGGTCCCCAGGACCGGCACGCCGGCGTCCTTGAGCCGCTGCGCGAGACCCAGCGGCGTCTGCCCGCCCAGGGTGCAGATCACCCCGGCCACCGGCCCGGCGGCGCGCTCGGCCTCGACCACCTCGAGGACGTCCTCGAAGGTCAGCGGCTCGAAGTACAGCCGGTCGGCGGTGTCGTAGTCGGTGGAGACGGTCTCGGGGTTGCAGTTGACCATCACGGCCTCGTAGCCGGCGTCCTGCAGCGCCATGACCGCGTGCACGCACGAGTAGTCGAACTCGATGCCCTGCCCGATCCGGTTGGGCCCCGAGCCGAGGATCAGCACGGCCGGCTTCTCGCGCGGCTCGACCTCGGTCTCCTCGTCGTAGGACGAGTAGTGGTACGGCGTGCGGGCGGCGAACTCGGCGGCGCAGGTGTCCACGGTCTTGAACACCGGCCGCACGCCGAGCCGGCGGCGCAGCGTCCGGACGCCGTCCTCGCCGGCGAGTTCGGGGCGCAGCGCGGCGACCTGCCGGTCGGACAGCCCGTGCCGCTTGGCCTTGCGCAGCAGCTCCGCGGTGAGCGCGGGCGCCTCGCGGACCTCGGCGCCGACCTCGCCGACCAGCGCGAGCTGGTCGACGAACCACGGGTCGAAGCCGCTGGCCTCGGCGACCTGCTCGACGGTGGCGCCGGCCCGCAGCGCGGCCTCGGCGACGTAGAGCCGGCCGTCGACCGGGGTGCGCAGCGCCTCGAGCAGCTCCTCGGCCGACCGCGGGTCCTCGCCCCCGGTCCAGAAGCCGGCGACCTTGGTCTCGGTGGACCGCATCGCCTTGCCCAGCGCCTCGGGGAAGTTGCGGCCCAGCGCCATGACCTCCCCGACGCTCTTCATCGTCGTGGTCAGCCGCGGGTCGGCGCCGGGGAACTTCTCGAACGCGAACCGCGGGATCTTCACGACCACGTAGTCCAGCGCCGGCTCGAAGCTGGCCGGGGTGACGCCGGTGATGTCGTTGGTGATCTCGTCGAGGGTGTAGCCGATGGCGAGCTTCGCGGCGATCTTGGCGATCGGGAAGCCGGTGGCCTTCGACGCCAGCGCGCTCGACCGGGAGACGCGCGGGTTCATCTCGATGACGACCAGGCGCCCGTCGGCCGGGTTGACGGCGAACTGGATGTTGCAGCCGCCGGTGTCCACGCCGACCTCGCGCAGCACCGCGATGCCGACGTCGCGCATCCGCTGGTACTCGCGGTCGGTGAGCGTCATCGCGGGCGCGACGGTGACCGAGTCGCCGGTGTGCACGCCCATCGCGTCGACGTTCTCGATCGAGCAGATGACGACCACGTTGTCGCTGCGGTCGCGCATGAGCTCGAGCTCGTACTCCTTCCAGCCGAGCACCGACTCCTCGATCAGCACGGTGTGCACCGGGGAGTCGGCCAGGCCGTGGGAGGCCATCCGGCGCAGCATCGCCTCGTCGGTGGCGAAGCCCGAGCCGAGGCCGCCCATGGTGAAGCTCGGCCGGATGACGACGGGGTAGCCGACCTCGGCGGCGGTCTCCAGCGCCTCCTCGACGGTGGAGCAGACGCGCGAGCGCGGCGCGTCGGCGCCGATCGACCGGACGATGTCCTTGAACATCTGCCGGTCCTCGCCGCGGTTGATCGCGTCGACGTCCGCGCCGATCAGTCGCACGCCGTAGCGCTCCAGCGTGCCGTTCTCGTACAGGCCGATGGCGATGTTGAGCGCGGTCTGCCCGCCGAGGGTGGCCAGCAGCGCGTCCGGGCGCTCCTTGGCGATGACCCGCTCGACGAACTCCGGCGTCAGCGGCTCGACGTAGGTGGCGTCGGCGACGTCGGGATCGGTCATGATCGTCGCCGGGTTGCTGTTGACCAGGCTGACCCGCAGGCCCTCGGCGCGCAGCACGCGGCAGGCCTGGGTGCCGGAGTAGTCGAACTCCGCGGCCTGGCCGATGAGGATCGGCCCGGAGCCGATGACCAGGACGTGCGAGATGTCGGTGCGCTTGGGCATCAGGCGTTCCCCCCGCTGCTGTGCTGGACCCGCGGCGCGGGGCTGACCGCGTCCCCGCCGTCCCGCCTGGCCTGCAGGAGGTCCACGAACCGCTGGAACAGCGGCGCGGCGTCGTGCGGGCCGGCGGCGGACTCGGGGTGGAACTGGACGCTGAACGCCGGGGCGTCGAGCAGCCGCAGCCCCTCGACGACGTCGTCGTTGAGGCCGACGTGGCTGACCTCGACCCGCCCGTAGGGGGTGTCGGTGGGCCGGTCCAGCGGCGCGTCGACGGCGAACCCGTGGTTGTGGCTGGTCACCCGGACGGTGCCGCTGACCCGGTCGAGCACCGGCTGGTTCAGGCCGCGGTGGCCGAAGCGCAGCTTGTAGGTGCCCAGGCCCAGCGCGCGGCCGAGGATCTGGTTGCCGAAGCAGATGCCGAACAGCGGCCGGCCGGCGGCGAGCACGCCCCGCACCGCGGCGACGGCGTAGTCGGCCGCGGCCGGGTCGCCGGGGCCGTTGGAGAGGAACACGCCGTCGGGGCCGGCGGCGAGCAGGTCCTGCGCGGTGGCGGTCGAGGGCAGCACGTGCGTCTCGACGCCGAGCTCGGCCAGGTGCCGCGGGGTGGCGGTCTTGATGCCGAGGTCGAGCGCGGCGATGGTGAACCGCCGCTCCCCCACCGCCGGGACGACGTAGGGCTCGCGGGTGCTCACGTGCGGCGCGAGGTCGGCGCCGACCATGCCCTCGGCGGCGCGCACCCGGGCGAGCAGCGCGTCGGGGTCGGTGGACTCGCTGCTGATCCCGGCGCGCATCGCGCCGCGCTCGCGCAGGTGCCGGGTGAGGGCGCGGGTGTCGATGCCGCTGATCCCGACGACGCCCTGCGCGGCCAGCTCGTCGTCGAGGCTGCCGGTGGCCCGCCAGTTGGCCGGGCGGCGGGCGGGGTCGCGGACGACGAAGCCGGCCACCCACATGCGGCGGCTCTCGTCGTCCTCGCCGTTGACGCCGGTGTTGCCGACGTGCGGCGCGGTCATCGTGACGATCTGGCCGGCGTAGCTGGGGTCGGTCAGCGTCTCCTGGTAGCCGGTCATGCCGGTGGCGAACACCGCCTCGCCGACCGTCGTGCCGACCTTGCCGTAGGACTCGCCGCGGAACGTCCGCCCGTCCTCGAGGACGAGGATCGCCTCGCTCACTTCACTGCCTTTCCGTCCAGGACGGTCGCCTCGCCCCGCAGGAACGTGGCGACCACGCGGCCGGGCAGCTCCCGGCCGGCGTAGGGGCTGTTGCGGCTGCGGCTGGCCAGCGCGGCCGGGTCGACGGTGGCCCGGGCGGCGGGGTCGAGCAGCAGCAGGTTGGCCGGCTCACCCGGCGCCAGCGGGCGCCCGTGACCGGCCAGGCGGCCGATGGCCGCGGGGCGGGCCGACATGCGGTCGGCGACGCCGGCCCAGTCGAGCAGGCCGGGTTCCACCAGCGTCTCCAGGACGACCGACAGCGCCTGCTCCAGCCCGAGCATCCCGGGCCGGGCCTGCGCCCACTCGCTCTCCTTGTCCTCCACCGCGTGCGGCGCGTGGTCGGTGGCGACGGCGTCGATCGTGCCGTCGGCCAGGCCCTGCCGGAGGGCCTGCACGTCCTCGTCGGTGCGCAGCGGCGGGTTGACCTTGAACACCGGGTCGTAGGACTCCGCGCAGGCCTCGGTGAGCAGCAGGTGGTGCGGGGTGACCTCGGCGGTCACCTGCACGCCGCGGGACTTGGCCCACCGCAGGATCTCCACCGAGCCGGCGGTGGAGACATGGCAGACGTGCAGCCGGGCGCCGACGTGCTGGGCGAGCAGCACGTCGCGGGCGATGACCGCCTCCTCGGCGGCGGCCGGCCAGCCGGTCAGCCCGAGCCGGGCCGAGCGGTCGCCCTCGTTCATCTGCGCCCCGGCGGTCAGCCGCGGCTCCTCGGCGTGCTGGGCGACGACGCCGTCGAAGGCCTTCACGTACTCCAGCGCGCGGCGCATGAGCGCCGGGTCGGCGACGCAGTGCCCGTCGTCGGAGAAGACCCGCACCCGGGCGGCGGAGTCGGCCATCGCGCCGAGCTCGGCCAGCCGCTCGCCACGCAGCCCGACGGTGACCGCGCCGACCGGGACGACGTCGACCAGCCCGGCCTCCTGGCCCAGGCGCCACACCTGCTCGACGACGCCGGCGGTGTCGGCGACCGGGTCGGTGTTGGCCATGGCGTGCACCGCGGTGAACCCGCCCAGCGCCGCGGCCCGGCTGCCGGTCTCCACCGTCTCGGCGTCCTCGCGGCCGGGCTCGCGCAGGTGGGTGTGCAGGTCGACCAGGCCGGGCAGGGCGACCAGCCCGCCGGCGTCGACGACGTCGGCGCCGGTGGCGGACAGCCGGCCCCCGATGGCGGCGATCCGGCCGTCCTTCAGCAGCAGGTCGGCGGGCTCGCCGCCGAGGACGCGTGCCCCCTTGATCAGCGTGGTCACGAGGGCGTTCCTCCGAGCAGCAGGTAGAGCACGGCCATCCGCACGCTGACGCCGTTGCCGACCTGTTCGACGATCGTCGAGCGGACCGAGTCGGCGACGTCGGCGGCGATCTCCATGCCGCGGTTCATCGGGCCGGGGTGCATGACGATCGCGTCGTCCGCCAGCACCGCCATCCGCACGGCGTCCAGGCCGTAGCGGCGGCTGTACTCACGGGCGCTGGGGAAGAACGAGGCGTTCATCCGCTCGAGCTGGACCCGCAGCATCATCACGACGTCGGCCTTGGGCAGCACGGCGTCGAGGTCGTAGGAGACCTGCACCGGCCAGGACCCGACTCCGACCGGGAGCAGCGTCGGCGGCGCGACGAGGGTGACCTCCGCGCCGAGCGTCGTCAGCAGCCAGACGTTGGAGCGGGCCACCCGGCTGTGCAGCACGTCGCCGACGATCGCCACCCGCACGCCGTCCAGCCGGCCCAGCCGGCGGCGGATCGTGTAGGCGTCCAGCAGCGCCTGGGTGGGGTGCTCGTGCGTTCCGTCGCCGGCGTTGACGACGCTGCCGCGCACCCAGCCGGCCAGCCGGTGCGGGGCGCCGGACGCCGAGTGGCGGACGACGATCGCGTCGCTGCCCATCGCCTCGAGGGTGAGCGCGGTGTCCTTGAGGCTCTCGCCCTTGGACACGCTGCTGCCCTTGGCGGAGAAGTTGATGACGTCGGCGGACAGCCGCTTGGCCGCGAGCTCGAAGGAGATGCGGGTGCGGGTGGAGTCCTCGTAGAAGAGGTTGACCACCGTCCGGCCGCGCAGCGTGGGCAGCTTCTTGACCTCGCGGCCGGCCAGCGCCTGGTCGATCTGCGCGGCGGTGTCGAGGACCAGCGTGGCGTCGGCGCGGTCGAGGTCGGCCGCGTCCAGGAGGTGCCGCTTCACCGGCCGGTCACCAGCACCTCGTCGGCGCCGTCGGTCTCGGCGAGGTGGACCCGCACCTTCTGCGCGCGCGAGGTGGGCACGTTCTTGCCCACGTAGTCGGCGCGGATCGGCAGCTCGCGGTGGCCGCGGTCGACCAGGACGGCCAGCTGCACCGCGCGGGGCCGGCCGAGGTCGCGCAGCGCGTCGAGTGCCGCGCGCACCGAGCGGCCGGAGAACAGGACGTCGTCGACGAGGACGACCAGCCGGCCGTCGATCCCCGCGGACGGCAGGACGGTGTCCTCCAGCGCCCGGACGCCGCGCATCCGCAGGTCGTCGCGGTAGAGGGTGATGTCGACGGTGCCGACGTCGACCGCGGTGCCGGCGAAGGCGGCGACGCGGGCGGCCAGCCGGCGGGCCAGCGGGGCGCCGCGGGTGGGGATGCCGACCAGGACGAGGTCGGGCAGCGCGTCGCCGGCCTTCTCGATCACCTGGTGCGCGATGCGGTCGACGACGCGGGCCACGTCGGCGGCGGCGAGCAGCACGGTGGGCGCCGGGCCGCCGGACGGGTCTGGGGACTGGTTCCCGGGCAGGGGCCCGGTCGTGCCGGCCATCAGGCCTCCTTCCCCGCCTCACGGGACGGGTCGTTAAAGGAGTGGGGTGGACCGGTCTCGACCGTACTGCACACCCCCGTGTGACCGTCGTCGCGCGTCGTGACCCCGCAGGTGGGCGCCGGTGTCCCAGGATGGCCCGCACGAGGGAGGCGCTGTTGCCATCCGCCACTTGTGAGTACGCTGCGTGACGGACCAGCCCCGGACACCACGACGGACAGTGAGCAGAGACGCATGAGCACCGACTACTCGCGGGCACTCGGCGCCCGGCTGCGAGCAATCCGCAACCAGCAGGGTCTCTCCCTCCAGGGCGTGGAGGACAAGTCGCACGGACGCTGGAAGGCCGTCGTCGTCGGGTCCTACGAACGCGGGGACCGCGCGGTGACCGTGCAGCGGCTCTCCGAGCTCGCCGTGTTCTACGGCGTGCCGGTCTCCGAGTTGCTGCCCGACCCGCGGCCCTCGTCGGCCGTCACCTCGACGACGAAGATCGTGCTGAACCTGGAGTCGCTGGGCTCGCTGCCCGCCGACGAGGCCGGCCCGCTCGCCCGTTACGCCTCGACCATCCAGGCCCAGCGCCACGACTACAACGGCAAGGTCCTCTCCATCCGCGCGGAGGACCTGAAGTCGCTGGCGATCATCTACGACATGAGCCCCGACGAGCTCACCACCCGGCTCATCGAGTGGGGCGTGCTCAACCCCGGCATGGACGGCGTCGGCGGCCCCGTCGACGACGAGGACGAGGCCTGGGACCGGCGCCGCGCCCCCCGCTGAGGAAACACCGCTGTCCCGCGGCAGGCCTCGCGACAGCACGACGAGACCGGGCTGCGGAGTGCGTACGCCCCGGCCACCGGCCGGGTCGGTCCGGCTCGGGTGACCGGGGCCTGTGTCCGCGCCCGCCCGGGCCCGCGGTCACAGCCGCGCGGACAGCCGCCGACCGCGCAGCATCAGCTCCCCCCGGGCGCCGTTCGGGGGGCCTGTGCGCGGTGGCGGGTCCACGAGCGCGTCGGACAGCTCGGTCCGCCCGGTGATGCCCAGCTTGCCGTAGATGTGGGAGAGGTGCGCCTCGACGGTGCGCACCGACACGACCAGCCGGTCCGCGATCTGCACGTTGCTCAACCCGAGGCTGGCCAGCCGAGCCACCTCCTGCTCCCGTGCGGTCAGGGACGGGGGCAGCAGCGCCTGCAGGGACTGACTGCCTGCCAGGCCACACTCGCGTGCCAGCGTGACGGCCCGTGCCATGGCCGTGGCCGCCGGGCGCCGCGCGCCGCGGCGCTCGTGGGCGGCCGCCGCCTCCGCGGCGGCGTCCGCAGCGGTCAGCAGCAGGCCGGCCTCCTCGAAGCGGCGGCTCAGCACGTCGAGGTCGTTCCCGTTCTCGGCCACGATCGCCCCCACGTGGTCGGCGAGGTCCTGCACGTAGGCCGACTCGCAGCGCCGGGCGAGGACGCCGAGCCGGTCGACCACGTGGAGCGGGCGCCCGAAGCGGAAGGTGGTGTGCAGGACGACCGCCTCGGTCGCCACCTGCCCCTGCTCGGCGGCGCTTCGAGCGGCCTCCCGGCTGAGCCGGGCGGCTTCGGCGGAGTGTCCCTGGGCACCGGCCACCACGGCGCGCGCGACGAGGACGAAGGGGGCGTAGACGGGGAGCGCGGCGGAGGCGGCTTCGTCGAGTTCGGCGACGAGCCCGCGTGCGGCGTCGACGTCGCCGAGGAGCGCCCGCGCCATCGCGAGCTGGGAGCGGCACACCGGCAGGAGACCCAGCGGGTCGGCCCTCCGCAGGCCCGCGTAGGCGCTGACCAGCCAGCGGGCCGCCACTCGTACCCGCCCGGCGGCGAGCGCGGCCCAGCCACAGTGCAGGGAGGCGACGGCGTCCCCGTACCACTCCGGGCCGGCCAGGTTGCGCCGGTGGAGGTCGGCAGCGAGGGACTCGAGCTCACGCACCCGTCCGCTCAGGCGGAGCGCCATGACCTCGGCCTGCGTCAACGCCAGGTACACGAAGGCGGGCACGCTCCTCCCGTCCGGCCACGAGAGACCGGCCCGCCCCTCGGCGACGCTGGCCAGCGCCGACCGCGGAGCTCCGGTGACGGCGTGCCCCAGTGCAGCCGCGGCGGTCGCGAGCTGCCAGGCCGGCTCCCCTTCGCGGGCGGTGGAGCGCACAGCCGTTGCCCGGTCCACCGCCCCGACCGGGTCGCCGCTGCAGAACGCGAGGACCGCCCCGGTCGCCGCGAGGAGGGAGCGGCCGTGGTCCGAACGGACTGCCGGGACCACCGCGTCGAGCACGGCCTGCGCCTGGGCGACCTGACCGAGAGCGCAGGCCAGGTCCAGCACCCGGATCACCGTGGCCTCGACGCGGTCGTCGTCCGTGACGGCGACCTCTGCGGCGTGGCGGGTGAGGTCCTCGGTCTCCACCGGGGACCCGGGCCAGGTGGTGGCCTCCACCAGCGCGAGGTACGCCGGCGCCTGCCCGCCCGCCTCGACGGCGGCCCGCGCCAGGCGCCCGGCGAGGCGGTGGTCGAGCATCGGGGGGGGGCGCCGCGCGGGGGGCGGGGGCTGCGGCGCGCCCGGCCGCCCCCGCCCCGCCCCCCTCGAGGGGGGCCCGCGCCTCCCGCCCGGCTTGGGTTTGTTCGAGCAGCGCGGCCCCACCCGGGGGGGCCGCGGTGAGCTGCCCGGCGTCCGGCACCGGCTCCCCTCCGTCGAGCAGTGCCAGGCACCGGGCTGCGACGTGTGCCGGGGACCGGTCGTCCCCGGAGCCGGCGAGGAGCTCACGACGGATGGACCGGAGCACCGCCTCGGGTGTACGGCTCCGGACGACCTCCGTGTACAGCGGGTGTGCCGTACGGACGAGACCCGGCGTCCCCTCGGCGTCGTCGACGACGACGCCGAGGCGTTCGAGCCGGGCGACGGCCTCCCGGCTGCTCAGCGCCTCGACCTCCCGGGCCGACAGCGGTTCGACCGTGGCGAGGACCTCCAACACCCGCCATTCCGCGGCATCCAGCTGCCCCAGCTGGGCCAGCACGATCTCACACAGCCGCTGGGACGGAAGCATGGCGTCCTGCCACCGCCACGCCCCCTCGCACCTCGTCAGCCGACCGCTCCAGACGCCGTCCTCCAGCAGCTCCCGGAGGAACAACGGGTTGCCTTGACTCAGGTGCCAGAGTCGCTCACCCGTCCGGGCGTCCACGTCCCCGCCGAGCACCTGGCCGATCAGCCGGACGAGCTCGGCGCGGCGCAACGGCTCCAGGTGGATCCGGTCGGCCAGCCCGTCCTTCCACAGCGGGGCGGCCGGATCCGGCTCCGTCGCACCGGTGCGCACGGTCAGGACCAGCATGACCGCACCGCTCGCGGCGAGCTGGTGCAGGAGGGTCACCGACATCTGGTCGAGCAGGTGGGCGTCGTCGACGCCGAGGACCGGGGTCGGACCGGTCCCGTCCCCGGCGATGGCCGCGGTCGCCCGTTGCAGCAGGGCCAGTCCGGTTGCGCCGTCGTCCACCGCGGGCAGGAGGTGGGCCAACGCGCCGAGCGGCACGAGCGCCGCGGCACCGGTGGCCACGGCCCACGCGGTCGGGTGGCCCCGCTGCGCGGCGGCGGTCAGGGCCTCCCGAGCCAGTCGGGACCGCCCCACCCCCGGGGGACCTGTGATCACCAGGCTGCGCTCCGGCCTCGCGGTGAGCGCAGCGATCATGGTCCGGAGCTCGGCTTCCCGGCCCGTGAGGGGCCAGCGCGTCGCCCCCATCAGACGGGACGAGCGCGATCAGGGACGGACCACGGCATCCCGTGGCCCGTCCGTCGTTCCACCGCTCCCGGCATGAGCTCCCTCGCCACTGCCGCTCCCCCGAGCTACTGGTACGGATCCCGCGCGGCGACTTTAGTCACGGGTTCGTCCCGAATTCGACGTCCGGGCTCTCCCGTGGCCCGGGTCGTACCCCTGCGCGACGCGTCCCTCACAATCAGTTCGCCCGACCGGGGGCCGCTCCCCCGGTCCCCGTGCCTGGACTGACCATGAGGACAGCGGGCCCCCCGCCGAAGGCGGCAGCCGGCGGTGTACCGGCGGTGGAGCCGCCGACCGTGACCTCCCAGTCCGCCTCCGCGGCCGCCGGCGACCCGACCCGGACCAGCCGATCGGGCGGGACCCCGTCCCGGAGGAGGTCCCCCCACAGCCCGGCCGGCACCGCCACGGTGCCGCGCGAGGAGGCCTGCTCGGCGATCCAGGCGGCGAGCTGCTGGTGCGGCGGGGTCCGCGCGGACACCGGCAGGAAGAGCGCTCCGGTGATCACGACGACCAGGGCGGCCACGAGGAAGGTGCCCCGGAGCAGCGGGTGCGGTCGGGCCGCCGCCGGGCCACCGGTCCACGCAACGGCGAACAGGAAGCCGAGAAGCACCACGGCGACCAGCACCACCGGGAGCGCCGTGCCGGCCCCGTGCCAGGGCACCACGGCCGGCACGGTGGCCGCACCGGCAGCTGCCGCCGGCAGGCGGAGGCCGCGGAGGAGGAACCCGGTGCCGACGGCGAGCGCCGCGAGGAGCAGCAGCACGGCGCGCTCGGAGGATCCGAGGGGGAGGTCGGCCGGACCGCTCGGCACGGTGGCCACCACAGCGGCGACCGGGAGGACGACGAGCGCTGCCAGCCACGGTCGGGTGTCGCCCTCCACCGTGTCCGGGCGGGCGTGCCGGGGTCCGCCCGCGTGCCGCGCGCGCCGGCCCGATCCGGCTCCGAGGTGGGTCCCGATGCCCACGGCCAGCGGGACGGCGACCAGGGGCTCGGTCGCCACGCCCACCGCGACGGCGGCGATCCCGAGCGCTCCTGCGACGGGGCGCCGTGCCCGGCTCAGCACGAGCGCGCCCACGGCGGCCCACGCGGCCCCGACCAGACCGCTGGCGACCGTGGCGAGCACGGTGACCGCCGGCCCCATCACGAGCACCGCCAGCAGGGGCAGGGCCACCGCGACCGGGCGCACGCGCCGGGTCCGGACGAGCACGAGGAGCGCCACCACCAGGACCGCGGACGCCACGACCGCGAGTTCCCGGCCTCCCGCCAGGATCGTGTCGTGCCGCTCGAAGGCACCGGTCAGCCAGGCGTAGCCGGCCACCTGCAGGCGCAGCAGCCGGTCGCCGGAGCCCACTGCGGCACCGTCCACGCCGTGCAGGGCGGCCCACGCGCCGTCCACCAGCCGGAGCTCCGCCGCGGTGGCCGGGTGCGACCAGGCGACGGAGGCCACCCGCACGAGCAGGAGGGCGCCGAGGCCTGCCAGCCCGACCACCGCACCGACCCGGCGGACGGCTGCCCGGTGGGCCGACCCGACCCGCCCGGCCCAGCGGACGGCGGGACGGCCGGCGACCAGGGCGACGGGACGCCGGGCGACCAGGGAGGCCAGTGACCACAGGATGAGCCCCAGGCCGAGCCACGGCAGGGCCAGGAGCAGGAGCTGGAAGACGCCCAGCGTGGTGGCCAGGACGTCCCCGCTCCGGGCTCCGGCGTCGAGGTGCCGGACGTACTCCAGCGATGCCTGCCACGCGACGGGCAGCAGGTGCGGCAGGGCGACGAGGACGGCGACCAGCCAGGCGAGCAGCGTGGGGACGATCAGTGCGACCCACAGCACGACCACCCGGCGCGCCCGTGGCCTGAGCCTGCGCAGGAGCGGGTGGGACGGGCGGCCCGGGAGCAGGCTCAGCAGCGCCGGCTTCACGAAGCCGAACAGCTCGGGGACCCCCACCAGGTCGGCGAGGATGTAGTAGCCGTCCATCCGCAGGTTGGGGAGGAACTGCCAGGCGGTCTGCGCGTGCATCGTGACCAGCGCGATGAGCAGCCACGGCTCGCCCGTCCCGAGGTAGCACAGGCCCAGCGCCAGCATGGCGATGCAGTTGAAGTAGACGCCGCCCAGGTCGGTCCGCAGCCGCCCGACCCGGTCGAGGCGGTAGCTGTCGGTGACCTTGCTGTAGAACGCCGGCCAGACGATGTAGAGCCCGACGCCGACCTCGCCGGGACGGGCGCCGCCGTAGCGGCAGGCGGTCACGTGGCCGGACTCGTGGAAGGCGGTGAAGACCACGGTGAGGCCGAGGAGGGCGAGCACCAGCCCGGGCTGCCGGGCCACGTCGACGACGGCGGACTCCATCCGGCCGAGCACGTCGCCCTGGGCGACGATCCAGACGTCGACGGCGAGGAACGCGGTGACGAGCGCCACCCAGGCCGGCCGGGTGAACAGCGGCCGGAAGAACCCGGCGATGCGCCAGCTGACGGCGGCCGGGATGACACCGGCGCGGTAGCGGAGGCCCAGCAGCGGGTCGGCGCGGACCGGCGCCTGCGGGCTCGCGTCCCCGGCCCCGGCGACGTGCTCGTCGACGTGGTCGGCAGCGATGATCCCGGCGGGCCGGAGCCGCTCCTCGACCAGGAAGGTCACCTGGTCGGCGGTCAGCTCACGGCCGAGCTCGGCGCTCAGGTCGGCCGCGACCTGCTCGGTGTCCCGGCCGTCGAGGGAGCCGGCGAGCCGGTAGAGCAGGCGAGGGACCTGCATGACCTGCCCGTCGACCCGGCGGATGATGAACCGGGGGTCCTCGTAGGCGGAGTCCTGGTACTCGCCCAGCAGCTCGGTGCCCGGGGCCAGCCGTGGCAGCGGGATCCCACCCGTTGCCGGGCGGTCGAGGACCTCGGTCTGCGTCACGCTTCCCTCTCCGTCCCTCGTCGGCCGATCCGGACACGGGGAGGGGCGGCCGGTGACCGGCCGCCCCTCCCCTGGACGCGGCGGGTGCGTCAGCAACCGCCGGGCCCGTGGCGCTGTCAGCCGCCGAAGCGGACGTTGCTCCCGGCGAGCGCCGCGGCGACGGCCGAATTGATCTGGGTGCCGCCGAAGTTGATGTTGCCCGCGTTCACCGCGACGGCGATGGAGAGGTTGCCGTTCTGGAAGAACCCGGCCTGCATCGTGGTGCGCTCGGGCAGCAGCTCGACCTGCTCGTCGGCGAAGAGCTCGAGGTCCGTGGACATGGTGTCTCCTTCAGGATCGGTACTGGATGGAGTCCGCCAGGAACAGGACCGCAGCGGTGCCGCCGGACCCTCCTGATCGCCCCGTGGTCTGCCGAGCCCGGCCGCGGTCCGGGATCGGCACGCGGAAGTCTCGGGCCGCCGCCGGACCGAGGGCATCAGCGTCCGGCACCTATCTGCTCCGGTCCCTCCACTGACCCCCGCACCCGGGACCACGCGCCCCCGCTGGGTCATGCCCGTACGGCGGACGACGGTACGGATCCGCTGTCCCGGGCGTCGGTCCAGCCACCACGTAGACGCCTCGTGGGGAGGTCCGGTGCGGCGTCCTGCACGCGGCGAGGGACAACGCGAGGAGGGGCGGCCGCGAACGACCGCCCCTCCCCGGCCCGGCACACAGCCGGGCCTCGCATCACCCCATCGGCAAGAGGCTCAGGCGTCAGCCGATGAAGACGTTGCTGCCCGCTGCAGCCGCGGCGACGGCGGCGTTGAGCTGGTTGCCACCGACGTTCAGGTTCAGCACGTTGGCGGCCACCGCGGTCGCGGTGTTGCCGTTCTGCGCGAAGAACTGCATGGTGGTGCGCTCGGGCAGCAGCTCGACCTGCTCGTCGGCGAAGAGCTTCAGGTCCTCGGACATGGTGTCTCCTTCAGGATCGATACTGGTTGGAGTCCGCCAGGAGCAGGACCGCAGCGGTGCCGTCGGACCCTCCTGCTCGCCCCGTGGACTGCCGAGTCCAGCCGCGGTCCGGAGTCGGCGCGTGGAAGTCTCGGGCCGCCGCCGGACCGGCGGCATCAGCGTCCGGCACCTATCTGCTCCGGTCCCGCCATTGACGCCGGTCGTCGCCACCACCGATCCGCGAAGGCGGTACACGTAGGTGGCGACCACGGCACCGAGCGCGGAGGCGCACGGATCGCTGCGAGGGCACGGATCGCTGCGAGGGCCATGTGGGTCCTCCCGTGGAGGAGACGCCGGCCTCCGTACACCGAGCGCCGACAACGGGAAGAGGGGCGGCCGCGAACGACCGCCCCTCCCCGGCCGGGCACGCAGCCGGGCCTCGCATCACTCCATCGGCAGGTGGCTCAGGCGTCAGTCACCGATGAAGACGTTGCTGCCCGCGAGCGAGAGGGCAGCCGCGATGTTCGCCTGGTTGCCGCCCACGTTGACGTTGCCGGCGTTCACGGCCGCGGCGACGGCGGTGTTGAAGTTCTGTGCCGCGAAGAACTGCATGGTGGTGCGCTCGGGCAGCAGCTCGACGGTCTGGTCCTCGAACATGGGATCTCCTCAGGATGCGGTACTGGGGATGAGGCCTGCCGGGATCAGGACTGCGGCGTCGCCGCCGGACCTCCCCGATCGCCCCGTGGACTGCCGAGCCCGGCCGCGGTCCGGGATCGGCACGCGAGAGTCTCGGGCCCCGCCGTGGAGGGCGACATCGGTGGCCACCACCTATCTCGGCTCAGCCGGATCCCGGCCCCGGGTCCGTCCACCACGGTGCCCGCTCGATGCGACACCTAGAGCGGAGAACCGGCACGGATCAGCAGGTGTCATCACTGTCGGACCCACCGGTCGGGTCGTAGTGTCTGCGGCCCCGGTTCGTCCCGGGTCGCCGGGTGGGAGGCGCCGGTCGATCGGCGTGCCCCGGCGACCCGGTGACCCGGTGACCCGATCGACCGTCCCGAACGGATTGTGACCGTTTGATGAACCGTGGCGCCCGCCGTCGAGCACTCGGCTCCGTCGTCCTCGCCGTCGCGCTCCTGTCCGCCTGCGCGTCACGCGACAGCACGGAGGTCTCCGTCTACGGGGAGTCGGCGCGGGCCCGGAACGCCGCGGACACTGATCCGGACCAGCCGGTGCCGGTGCTGCGGCCGGAGGTGCTGGCCGAGGTGCCGCACGACCCGTCGGCCTTCACCCAGGGGTTCGAGGTGCACGACGGCGCCCTCTACGAGGGCACCGGGCTCGCGGGCCGGTCCCAGCTGCGCGAGGTCGACCCCGCGACCGGCGAGGTGCGGCGGTCCGCGCCGCTCCCCGGCCGGCTGTTCGGCGAGGGCATCACGGTGGTGGACGACCGCATCTGGCAGCTGACCTGGCAAGACGGTGTGGTGCTCGAGTGGGACCGGGCCACGCTCACCCTCCGGCAGGAGGTGCCGCTGGAGGGCGAGGGCTGGGGGCTGTGCTTCGACGGGACCCGCCTCGTGCGCAGCGACGGCACGGACCAGCTGCGCTTCCACGACCCCGTCACCTTCGCCGAGACCGGCTCGGTCGCCGTCACCTTCGACGACGAGCCGGTGACCCAGCTCAACGAGCTGGAGTGCGTCGACGGACAGGTCTGGGCGAACGTGTGGCAGTCCGACGCCCTCGTCCGCATCGACCCGGTGAGCGGGCGGGTGACCGCGCTGGTCGACGCCGCCGGCCTGCTCGACCAGGAGCAGCGCGCGGACGCCAACGCGGTCCTCAACGGCATCGCCGCCCTGGGCGACGACGAGTACCTGCTCACCGGCAAGCTGTGGCCCGTCTCGTTCCGCGTGCGGTTCGTGGAGTAGTCCGGTCCGCCGGTGCGGACTCGCCCCGGTCCCGGGCACCGTGTCGTCCCCGGCCGTCCCGCACCAGCGGGCGGGCACCACGGACGCAGCCGGTCGGCACCACCGAGGTGCGGTCAGGGACCACGGGACCGGTCCGGGGACCGCACCCTGCGCCGCCGCGACGTGCTGGGATGGCGCGACGAGGGGTGCGTCGCCCGCCGGCGGCGTCCCGACGACCACCCCACGACCGTCCGGAGGTACCCGTGGAGAGTCGGTTCCCCGTCCTGCTCTCGGCGCTGCTCCTGGTGTGCGGCTCGTTCTCCTGGAGCAGCTCCGCTGGTCCTGCCGGTCCGCTGTCCGGGTGGCTGAGCTCGATCGGCGTCAGCGCCGCCGTGGGGGATGGCTCCGGGTCCGTGAGCCTGGTGTCGTGCTCCGGGGACTCCTGCTCGGTGACGCTGGGAGGGAGCGGCGCCCGGGCCCACGTGCTCGGGACGACGATCGGGCTCACCGGGACCGACGGCGACCGGGCGACCCTCCGGGTCGAGGACCGGGACGTCTCCTGCACGGTGGGGCGGACGACCCCGGTGGGCGGGCTGCAGCTGACCTGCACGGAGGTCGCGGACGGCCGGGTGGCGTTCACGGTCACCCGCGGCTGAGGTCCGACCGCCGGCGGCGACCCCGGCCCACCGCCGGGGCGACCGGCCGGCCGGCTCAGCCGGTGGGGACCTCGGCGTCGAGGATGGCGCCGAGGACGCCGTTGACGTAGGCGGGCGAGTCGTCGGTCGACAGCGTCCGGGCCAGCTCCACGGCCTCGTCGATGACGACGGCGTCGGGCACGTCGTCGGCCCAGAGCAGCTCGAACACCGCCATCCGCAGGATCGCGCGGTCGACGTCGGGCAGCCGCTCGAGCGACCAGCCGCGGGCGTGGGCCCCGATCAGCTCGTCGATGCGCGCCTGGTGCGCCGCCACGCCCTCGACCAGCCGGACGGCGTGGTCGGGGACGGGCGGCGACGGGTCGGCGATCCGCTCACGGAGCAGCTCCACCGGGTCGGTGCCCCGCAGGTCCGCCTCGTAGAGGACGTCGACGGCGCGCTTGCGCGCCTTGGTGCGGGCAGCCATGGCTCGGAGCCGGTGTGTCAGTTGGCGCGGCCGAGGTACCGGCCGTCGCGGGTGTCGACCTTGAGCTTGTCGCCGGTGTTGACGAACAGCGGCACGTTGATCTGCGCGCCGGTCTCGAGGGTGGCGGGCTTGGTGCCGCCGGTGGAGCGGTCGCCCTGCAGGCCCGGGTCCGTGTGCTGGACGACGAGCTCCATGGTCACCGGCAGCTCGACGTAGAGCGGCGTGCCCTCGTGCACCGCGACGACGACCTCGGTGTTGTCGAGCAGGTAGTCCGCGCCGCCGCCGACGGTCTCGGACGGGACGTAGATCTGCTCGAAGGTGTCCCCGTCCATGAAGACGAAGTCGTTGCCCTCGCGGTACAGGTAGGTCATGTTCCGCTTGTCCACGGTGGCCGTCTCGACCTTGGTGCCGGCGTTGAAGGTCCGGTCGACGACCTTGCCCGAGAGCACGTTCTTCAGCGTCGTCCGCACGAACGCGCCGCCCTTGCCGGGCTTGACGTGCTGGAACTCGGTGACGGACCACAGCTGGCCGTCGAGGTTGAGGACCATGCCGTTCTTGAGGTCGTTGGTGGTAGCCATCTAGAGGACCAGCAGTTCCTTGCTCGTGAGGGTCAACAACTCGGGCGCGTCCGCCGTGACGACGAGCGTGTCCTCGATCCGGACACCGCCGTGGCCGGGGAGGTAGACCCCCGGCTCCACGGTGACGGCCATGCCGGCGGCCAGACTACCCGCGCCCAGCGGGCCGATGCCCGGCGCCTCGTGGATCTCCAGGCCCACCCCGTGCCCGAGGCCGTGGGTGAAGTGCTCGGCGTGCCCGGCCGCGGCGATGACGTCCCGCGAGGCCGCGTCGACGGCGACGACGTCGGCCCCGACGGCCAGCGCCGCCCGCCCGGCCGCCTGCGCCTCGGCCACCAGCGCGTAGACCTCCCGCTGCCAGTCGGCGGCGTGCCCGAGCACCAGCGTGCGGGTCATGTCGGAGTGGTAGCCGTCGACGGTCGCGCCGAAGTCGAGCTTGAGGAGGTCGCCGCCGGCCAGGACCGTGCGGTCGGGCCGGTGGTGCGGGATCGCGGAGTTCGCGCCGGTGGCCACGATCGTCTCGAACGACGGCGCCTCGGCGCCGAGCGCCAGCATGCGGGCGTCGAGCTCCCGGCCGACCTCCAGCTCCGTGCGCCCGGGCCGCAGCGCGCCCTCGGCGGCCAGCTCGGCCAGCGCCTGGTCGGCGACCGCGCAGGCGCGGCGCAGCGCCTCGATCTCGTCGTCGTCCTTGACCGCGCGCAGCTCCTCGACCGCGCGGCGGACCGACACCAGCCCGGGCACCGTCCCGCCGGCCGCGGCGTCGGCGAGCACCCGCTCGAGCTGGGCCAGCCCGTCGACGGTGACGTGGTGGCTCTCGTAGCCGATCCGGCCCGCACCCCGGCGGACCGCCTCCTGCGCCAGCGCGGGGACCGTGCTGCGGTCGACCAGCAGCTCGACGTCGGGCACCTGGGTGCCGGCCTGGGTGGTGTACCGGCCGTCGGTGCCGAACAGGTCGGCCCCGTCGGTGCGCAGCAGCAGCGCGCCGTTGGAGCCGGTGAACCCGGTCAGGTAGCGGACGTTGAGCAGGGTGGTCACCAGGACGGCGTCCAGCCCCCGCTCCGCCGCGGTCGCCCGCAGCCGCTCCCGCCGTTCGGCCGCCCTGCTCACGAGACCCCCTTCGCCGCCAGGTACCGCAGCGCCAGCTCGTAGCCCTGGACGCCGAGCCCGGCGATGACGCCGTCGGCGACGCGGGAGACGTAGGAGTGGTGCCGGAACTCCTCGCGCCGGTGGATGTTCGAGACGTGCACCTCCACGACCGGCGCGGTCACCGCGGCCAGCGCGTCGTGCAGCACCACCGAGGTGTGCGACCAGCCGCCGGGGTTGATGACGACCGGGTCGCCGGCGTCGGTCGCCTCGTGGACCCAGCCGAGCAGCTCGGCCTCGGAGTCGGTCTGGCGCACCCGCACGGCGAGCCCGAGCCCGGCGGCGGCCTCCTCGACCATCGCCACGAGCTCGGCGTACGTCGTCGTGCCGTACACCTGGGGCTCGCGGGTGCCGAGCCGGCCGAGGTTGGCCCCGTTGAGGACCTGGATCGTCACTGTGCCTCCGATACCGCGGCCCACGCCGCGTCCAGCCACGCCTGCTCGGGGTCGGTCAGGATCGTCGGGTTCCCGATGCCGTCGAGGACGACGAACCGCAGCGTCGCGCCGCGGGCCTTCTTGTCCACGCGCATCACCGCCTGCAGCGCCGCCCAGTCGCCCCGGTAGGCGGTCGGCAGGCCCATCGCCGCCACCAGCTCGCGGTGCCGGTCGGCCTCGGCGCGGGTCAGCGTCCCGGCCCGGACGCCGAGCTCGGCGGCGAAGACCAGCCCGACGGCGACCGCCTCGCCGTGCCGCCAGCGGAAGTCCTCGACCCGCTCGATCGCGTGGCCGAGGGTGTGCCCGTAGTTGAGGAACTCGCGGACGCCGGTGTCGAACAGGTCCTGCCCGACGGCGTCGGCCTTGACCCGCACCGCCCGCTCGACGAGCTCCTCCGTGTCGCGGCGGCCGGTCGGGTCGGCGGCGAGCAGGTCGAGGATGGCGCCGTCGGCGATGAAGCCGCACTTGACCACCTCGGCCATCCCGGCGCGGAACTCCGCCTCCGGCAGCCCGGCGAGCACGTCGGTGTCGGCGAGCACCCCGGCCGGCGGGTGGAACGCCCCGACCAGGTTCTTGCCGGCGCCGGTGTTGATGCCGGTCTTGCCGCCCACCGCGGCGTCGACCATGCCGAGCACGCTGGTGGGCAGGTGCACGACGCGGACGCCGCGGGTCCAGGTGGCGGCGAGGAACCCGGCGAGGTCGGTGACCGCTCCCCCGCCGACCCCGACGACGGCGTCCGAGCGGGTCAGCCCGAGCCGGCCGAACTCCTCCCAGGCGGCCGCGGCGACCGCGGCGGTCTTGGCGGCCTCGCCGTCGGGGACGACGACGGCCTCGGCGGCCACGCCGGCGGTCTGCAGCGTCTCGACGGCGGCGCCGGCGAGCGCGGCCAGCGGCGGGCTGTGCACGACGGCGGCCTTCGGCGTCCCGGCGAGCAGCAGCCCGAGCTCGACCTGCGCCCCGGCGCCGATGACGACGTCGTAGGGCTTCTCCCCCGCGACCGTCACGCGCCTCATCGCCCGGCCCCCGCAGGCAGCGCGGCGAGCACGTCGGCGACCACGTCCTCGGGGGTGCGGCCCCCGGTGGGCACGACCACGGTGGCGACCTCCGCGTAGAGGGGGGCGCGCTGCTCGAGCAGGGTCCGCAGCATCGCCCGGGGGTTGACGGCCAGCAGCGGGCGGTCCCGGGACAGCCCGGCCCGCCTGGCCGCCGAGGGCAGGTCGACGTCGAGGTGGACGATGGTGCCGCCCGCCCGGCCGTGCGCGACCAGCAGCGCCCGGGTGGCCGCGCTGAGCACCGCGCCGCCACCGAGCGCGAGGACGCCGTCGTGCTCGGCCAGCGCCCGGGCGACCGCCTGCTCCTCGAGGTCGCGGAAGTGCTGCTCGCCGTGCGTGACGAACAGGTCGGCGACGCTGGTGCCGGTGGTGGCCTCGACGTCGGCGTCGGTGTCCCGGAACGGCAGGCCCAGCGCGGTCGCCACCTCCGTCCCGACGGTGGTCTTGCCCGACGCCGGCGGCCCGACCAGGACGAGGAGCGGACCCGTCACCGGAACGGGAGCGCGTCGAGGTAGCCCTGCACGTTGCGGCGGGTCTCGGTCACCGAGTCGCCGCCGAACTTCTCCAGGACGGCGTCGGCGAGCACCAGCGCCACCATCGCCTCCATGACGACCGCCCCGCGGGGGACGGCGATGGCGTCGCTGCGCTGGTTGATCGCGACGGCGGCGTCACCGGTGGCGACGTCGACGGTGGCCAGCGCCCGCGGCACGGTGGAGATCGGCTTCATGGCGGCGCGGACGCGCAGCACCTCGCCGTTGGTCATGCCGCCCTCGATGCCGCCGGCGCGGTCGGTGACCCGCCGCATCCGGCCGTCCTCGCTGACGATCTCGTCGTGGGCGACCGAGCCGCGGCGGCGCGCGGTCTCCAGGCCGTCGCCGACCTCGACCGCCTTCACCGACTGCACGCCCATGAGCGCGCCGGCCAGGCGGGAGTCCAGGCGCCGGTCCCAGTGCACGTGGCTGCCCAGGCCCGGCGGCAGGCCGTGCACGACGACCTCGATGACGCCGCCGAGGGTGTCGCCGTTCTTCCGGGCGTCGTCGACCTCGGCGACCATGACGGCGCTCGTGGCCGGGTCGGCGCAGCGGACCGGGTCGTCGTCGATGCGCGGGTTGTCCTGCGGGCCGGGGACGATGCCGTCGGGCACGGTGACCGGCCCGATGGCGACGACGTGGCTGACCACCTCGACGTCGAGCACCTGGCGCAGGAACGCCCGGGCGACGGCGCCGAGCGCGACGCGGGCGGCGGTCTCGCGGGCGCTGGCCCGCTCGAGCACCGGGCGGGCGTCGTCGAAGCCGTACTTCTGCATGCCGGCGAGGTCGGCGTGGCCCGGGCGCGGCCGGGTGAGCGGCGCGTTGCGGGCCTGCCCGGCGAGCACCTCGGGGTCGACCGGGTCGGACGCCATGACCGTCGTCCACTTGGGCCACTCGGTGTTGCCCACCTGGACGGCGATGGGCCCGCCCATGGTCACGCCGTGCCGGACGCCGCCGGTCAGGGTGACGGCGTCCTGCTCGAAGGACATCCGGGCGCCGCGGCCGTGGCCGAGCCGGCGGCGGGCCAGGTCGACGTCGAGGTCGGAGGTCTGCACCTGCACGCCGGCGGGCAGGCCCTCGAGGATGGCGGTGAGCTGCTGGCCGTGCGACTCACCGGCGGTCAGCCAGCGCAACATGCGGCCGATTCTGCCAGTCGGGGTCCTCGGCCCAGCGGTCCGTCCGACGAGAGCGGCCCGGACGGGACCGGCGGGGTCAGCGGGCGTCCAGCGCGGCGCGCATGGGCCCCAGCGGCGCGGGCACCCCGGTCATCAGCTCCACCTGCACCGTGGCCTGCCAGAACAGCACCTCGATGCCGCTCACCACCGTGGCGCCGGCCCGGTCGGCCGCGGCGGCCACCGGCGTGGGCCAGGGGGCGTACAGCACGTCCAGCACGGTCTGCCCGGCGCGCCAGCCGAGGCCGGCGAGGTCGCGGTGCGCGCCGATCGGCACGGTGCTGACGACGACCGGCGCCTCGACCGGGCCGGGCTCCAGCCGCCGGACCACGGCCTCGACGCCGAGCACCCCGAGCACCCGGGTGACGTCGGCGGCGCGGGAGGGGTCGCGGACCAGCACGTCCACCGACTCGGCGCCGAGCTCGGCCAACGCGACGGCGGCGGCCGCGGCCGTCCCGCCCGCGCCGACGATCGCCGCGTGCGCGACCCGCTCGACGCCGGCGGTCTGCAACGCCATCCCGACGCCGTGGACGTCGGTGTTCTCCGCCCTCCACCCGGCGCCGGTGTGCACGAGGGTGTTCGCCGCACCCAGCAGCCGGGGCAGCGGCTCCACGGCGTCGGCGACGGCGACCGCCGCCTGCTTGCACGGCATGGTCACCGAGAACCCGCGCCACTCCGGGCCGAGGCCGGCGACCAGGTCGGGCAGGTCCTCGGCGCCCACGTCGAGGGCGTCGTAGGTCCAGCCGGTCAGGCCGAGCGCGGCGTACGCGGCGCGGTGCAGCAGCGGGGAGAGGGAGTGCCCGACCGGGCGGCCGAGGACGGCCGCCCGGCCGGGCGGGGCCGGTGCGGGCACGGGCCGGTCAGCCACCACACCCGAGGCCGGCGTCGGCGCACCGCTGGCGGGCCGCCAGGAACTCGTCGTAGCTGGCGGTGAAGAAGTGCCGCCCGTCCGCGGACTCCAGCACGTAGTACAGGAGGTCCCCGGTCGTCGGCGCCAGCGCCGCCTCCAGGCTCGCCTCGCCCGGCGCCGCGATCGGCGTCGGCGGGAGGCCGGCCCGGGTCCGCGTGTTGTACGGGCTGTCGGTCTGCAGGTCGCTGACGGTCAGGTCGTTGCCGTTCTTGCCGAGCCCGTAGGCCAGCGTCGCGTCGATCCCGAGCGGGATGCCGTCGGTCAGGCGGTTGTAGACGACCTGCGCCACGTTCACCCGCTCGTCGTCGACCTTGGTCTCCCGCTCGATCATCGACGCGACGACCACGACGTCGTACACCGAGCGCCCGGCCGCGGCGGCCCGCTGCTCCAGCTGCACGTCGGTGGCCATGTCGGTGAACCGGGTGACCATCGCGCGCAGCACGTCGACGGCGGTGTCGTCGGGCTCGACGTCGTAGGTCGCGGGGAACAGGAAGCCCTCGAGCTGCCCGTTCGCGTACGCCGGCAGGCCCAGCGCGGCCGGGTCGGCCGCGGCGGCCTGCAGCTCCTCCACCGGCAGGCCGGTGGTCTCCGAGATCCGCTGCAGCGTGCCCGCGAGCGTGGAGCCCTCGGGCACGGTGACCCGCGAGACCTGGCGGGCGGCCGGGTCGAGCAGCAGGTCGAGGGCGGCCTGGCCGCTCATCTGCGACCGCAGCTCGTAGACGCCGGGCTGGATGCCCGTCGCCGCCGCGTTCGCCTCGGCGGCCTCGACGAACGGCTCGGAGGAGGCGATGACGTCGGCCTCGACGAGGGTGCCGGCGATGTCGCTGAGGGTGTCGCCCTCGCCGACGCGCACCTCGACGCTGCCGGTGCCCGCGCCGGTGTAGTCCTCGGCCTCGGGGTTGACCAGGCCGATCAGCGCCCTGCCGCCGAACACGATGCCGGCGACGAGCGCGCCGAGGACCAGCAGCGCGAGGACGTTGGCCAGCGGGCTGCGGCGGCGGCCGGAGCGCCGGCGGGGCGCGGCCGCGGCGCCGTGGTCGTCGGCGGCGTCGTGCAGGTCGTGGTGCCCGTCGTCGGGCTCCTCGCCGAAGACGGCGGCGGAACCGTGCTCCTCGGCGTCGTCGCGGGAGCGGCGCCGGCGCCGGCGGCCGGGTCCGGGGTCGGCGCTGCCGGCGCCGAGGACCTCGAGGCCGCCGGTGGGGTCCTCGTCGTCGGCGGGCTCGTCGTGCGGGCCGACGGCGGCCGCGGCCACGGTGGGCGCGTCGTCGGGGTCGGCGGTCCCGGTGTGGCGGGCGAGCTTCGACCACGGGCCGGACGGCCGCGGCGGGACGCCGGGCAGCGGCGGCACGGGCTGGCTGTCGCCGGGCAGCGGGCCGGTGCGGTCGTCCTCGGGCGCGCCGGCGTCATCCGGAGCGGCGTGCCGGCCGGCGGTCACCGGCCGGACGCCGTGGTCCAGCAGGCCCGCGCGGGTGGGGGTGCCGGGCGAGACCGGGCTGGGACCGAGGGGCAGCCGCGTCGTCGCCGGACCGGCCGGCCCGGCGCCCGCGGGAGGCGCCGGGACGTCGGGCACGCCGGAGAGGCCCCGCCCGTGCGGCGGGACCGGACCGGTCACGAGCGCCCCCGCTGGGCGTCGAGGTACGCCTGGAGGATGACCACGGCGGCGGCCTGGTCGATCACGGGGCGCTGGGCGCGGCTGTCGAGCCCGTTCGCCCGCAGGGAACTGGCTGCGGTCACGGTGGAGAGCCTCTCGTCGACGAGGTGCACGGGCACGCTGCCGATGCGCCCGGCGAGTGACCGAGAGTAGGCACGCGCCTCCCGCGCGGAGGCGCCCGACGCACCCGACAGGTGCCTCGGCTCCCCCACGATCACCTCTGTCACCTCGTGTTCCTCGACGAGGGCGACGATCCGGTCGAGGTCCCCGCCGTCGCGGCGGCGCTCCACGGTCTCCAGCGGGCTGGCCAGGGTGCCGGTGGGGTCCGACAGCGCGACGCCGATCCGCACCGTGCCGACGTCGAGCCCGAGCCGGCGGCCCTGGCGGGTGCGGCGCGGCGGCAGCGGCAGCCCGGCGGGCAGCCCCTGCGACAGGTCGATCTCGGTGGTCTCGTTGCGCACCGGCGGGAAGCCGGCGCGCAGGTCGATCTGCTCGGTGCGGTGGTGCACCGGCTCCTGCGGCGGGGCCTGCCGGGGACGCGACGGCGGCACCGCCGGGCGGCCCTGCACGCGCCGCTCCCCCACCGGACCGGTCTCGTCGGGGCGCTGCTCGGGCACTCCGCTCACCTCCCTGCGGCGGTCGCGACCGCCTCTTCGCCGGCCTGCAGGGCGGCGGGGATGCCGCCCGGGTCCGTGCCGCCGCCCTGGGCGACGTCGGGCTTGCCGCCACCGCGGCCCCCGACGGGGGCGGCCGCGGCACGCAGCACGTCGCTGGCGGACAGCCCGCGCTGCTGGGCGGCGGGGTTCAGTGCTGCGACCAGAGCCACCTTGCCCCCCGACTCCGAGGCCAGCAAGACGACCCCGGGGCGCTCGCCGAGCCGCCCGCGGACGTCGAGGGCGAGGGTGCGCAGGTCACCGCCGGAGAGGCCGGCCGGCGCCGCGGTGACGACGGCGACCCCGCCGACGTCCGTGGCGCCCGCGGCCAGCTGACCGGCCGCGGCCTGGGTCTGCTGGGCGCGCAGGTCGGCGACCTCCCGCTCGACGTCGCGCAGCCGGGACAGGATGCCGCCGACCCGGTCGACCAGCCCGTCGGTGGGCGACTTGAGCAGCTCGCCGAGCTGGCGCACCAGGTCGCGCTCGCGGGCCAGGTAGCGGAAGCCCTCGAGGCCGACGACGGCCTCCACGCGCCGCGAGCCCGAGCCGACCGACGACTCGCCGGTCAGCGCGAGCGTGCCGATCTGCGCGGAGCCGGCGACGTGCGTGCCACCGCAGAGCTCGCGCGACCACGGGCCGCCGATCTCGACGACGCGCACCTGCTCGCCGTAGGTCTCGCCGAACAGCGCGAGCGCGCCGATGGCCTGGGCCTCGGGCAGCGTCATGTAGGTCGCGGTGACCCGGTGGTCGGCGCGCACGGCCGCGTTGGCGACGTCCTCGATGTCGTGCCGCTGCTGCAGGGTGAGCGCGCCCTGCCAGGCGAAGTCCAGCCGCAGGTAGCCGGGGCGGTTGTAGGAGCCCGACTGGAGTGCCTGCGGGCCGAGCACCTGGCGCAGCGCGGCGTGCACCACGTGGGTGCCCGAGTGCGCCTGGCAGGCCGACAGCCGCCACTCGCGGTCCACCTCGGCGGTGAGCTCCGCGCCCTCGGCCAGCTCGCCCTCGAGCACCCGGACCTGGTGCACGACCAGGCCCTTGACCGGCCGCTGCACGTCGAGCACCTCGGCGCGGCCGCCGTCCCAGGTGAGGGTGCCGGCGTCGGCGACCTGGCCGCCGGACTCGGCGTAGAACGGCGTCCGGTCCAGGACCACGCGGGTGACCTCGCCCGGCCCGGCCGGCGCGGCCGGGGCCCCCTCCTCCGCGGCGAGGTCGGCGACCAGGCCGAGCACGCGGGAGTCGGTGCGCAGGGTCGAGTAGGCGCGCCAGTCGGTGGGGCCGTGGTCGGCCAGCAGCCGGCGGTAGGCCAGGACGTCGACCGAGCCGGTGCGCTTGGCGCGGGCGTCGGCGCGGGCCCGGTCGCGCTGCTGCTGCATGAGCGCGCGGAAGCCGTCCTCGTCGACGGTCACGCCCTGCTCGGCAGCCATCTCGAGGGTGACGTCGATCGGGAAGCCGTAGGTGTCGTGCAGGGAGAACGCCTGCTCGCCCGACAGCGACGGCGTCCCGGCCGCCTTGGCCTGCGCCACGGCGGTGTCGAACAGCGCGGTGCCCGAGGTGAGGGTGCGCCGGAACGCCTCCTCCTCGGCGTAGGCCACGGAGCTGATCCGGTCGAAGTCGGTGACCAGCTCGGGGTAGCTCGCGCCCATCGCGTCGCGGGAGACCGGCAGCAGCTCGGGCAGCGTGGCGGCGTCGACGCCGAGCAGCCGCATCGAGCGGACGGCGCGGCGCAGCAGCCGGCGCAGGATGTAGCCGCGGCCCTCGTTGCCGGGGGTGACGCCGTCGCCGATGAGCATCAGACCGCTGCGGACGTGGTCGGCGACCACGCGCAGCCGGACGTCGGCGTCGTGGTCCTTGCCGTAGGTGACCCCGGCGAGGTCGGCGGCGCGGCGCAGCACCGGCGCCACCTCGTCGATCTCGTACAGGTTGTCGACGCCCTGCAGCAGGAAGGCCACCCGCTCCAGGCCCATGCCGGTGTCGATGTTCTTCTTCGGCAGCTCGCCGACGATCCGGAAGTCCTCCTTGCTCCGGACGTCGGTGAGCTCGTACTGCATGAAGACGAGGTTCCAGATCTCCAGGAACCGGTCGCCGGCCGTGTCGACCAGCGGGCCGCCGTCGGGGCCGAACTCCGGGCCGCGGTCGAAGTAGATCTCCGAGCACGGCCCGCCGGGGCCGTCGGCGCCGGTGTGCCAGTAGTTGTCCTTCTTGCCCAGCCGCTGGATGCGGTCCCTCGGCAGGCCGGCGATGCGGTGCCAGGCGTCGGCGGCCTCGTCGTCGTCGAGGTAGACGGTGACCCAGATGCGGTCGGGGTCGAAGCCCAGCCCGCCGTCCTCCACCCGCCCGGTGACCAGGTCCCAGGCGTGCTGGATGGCCCCCTCCTTGAAGTAGTCCCCGAAGGAGAAGTTGCCGTTCATCTGGAAGAACGTGCCGTGGCGGGTGGTCTTGCCCACCTCCTCGATGTCGAGGGTGCGCACGCACTTCTGCACGCTGGTGGCCCGCGGGAACGGCGCGGGCTCGCGGCCGGTCAGGTACGGGATGAACGGCACCATGCCGGCGACGGTGAACAGCAGGGAGGGGTCCGGCGACACCAGCGAGGCGCTGGGGACGACGGTGTGCCCGCGCTGCTCGAAGTGCTGCAGGAAGCGGCGGCGGATCTCGGCGGTCTGCATGTCCTACTCGGTCCTCGATGCGGGAGCGGTCCCCGCGGGGTGGGTGCTCAGCGGTCGGCGGCGTGCGCGCCGCGCCGTCCGGGGAGCTGGAGCGGGGTCTGGTCGCGCTCGGGCAGGGGTGCGTCCAGGCCGGTGCCCGAGCGCAGCTCCTCCTCGCGCACCGCGGCCGCGGCGCGCACGTCCGCGCCGAACTCGCCGATCGCGTCGGCGAGGTCGCGCAGGCCCTCGACCAGCGCGCCCGCGATGCCCTGCGGGGTGAGCTTCTCCGCGGCCCGGGACAGCTTGCGGACGACGAGCGCGCCGATGGTGATGCCCATCGCCAGCCAGAACAGCCGACGCATCAGGCGGCCCGCCGGGCGGCGCGGCGCGCGCGGCGCTCGGCCTTGTCGCGGGCGGCGGCCTCGGCGATCGCCTGGCCCTCGCGGCGCTTCCTGGTGGCGCTGCGGACGCCGTAGCTGAACGCGGCCACCTTGATCAGCGGGCTGCCCACGGTGGCGGCGACGACGCTGGTCAGCGCCGCGACGTTGCTCGACACGTTCGCCGCGTTGCCGGTGATGTCGTCGACCCGCTCGAGGTTGCTGTTGACCTGGGCGATCGTCGTCTGCGCCTGGGTGAGGATCGGCCGGCTGTCCTCCCGGGTCTGCCGGATGGTCAGCGTGGCCTCGTCCAGGGTGCGTCCCAGCTTCAGCAGCGGGACGGCCAGCAGCAGCACCAGCAGCACCAGCGCCAGGGCGGCGATCAGTCCGGCCCACTCTCCTGCGGACACGCGGCGTCTCCTCTTCTCCGTCGGCGGCCGGCGTGGTCGGCAACGACCGGCGTGGCCACAGTAGTCGCGGCCCCCGGCGCTCCTCCGGTGCGCCGGACGACACCGGCCCGTCAGGCGCCCCGGCCGGTCCGCTCGGCGCCCCGGCTCTCCCGCGGGTGCCGTCGGACGATCGCCCGGAGCTTGCCCAGGCGGGCGCCGATGCCGGCCTCCACGCCGCGGGGGGTGGGCCGGTAGTAGTCGCGGCCGACCAGCCCGTCGGGCGGGTACTGCTGCGGCACGATCCCGTCGGGCGCGTCGTGCGGGTAGACGTAGGTCGAGCCGTGGCCCAGCTTCTTGGCCCCGGCGTAGTGGGCGTCGCGCAGGCCGGCCGGCACCGGCCCGCCGAGGCCGGCGCGGACGTCGGCCACCGACTCGCCGATCGCCACCGTCACCGCGTTCGACTTCGGCGCCGTGGCCAGGTGGACGACGGCGTGCGCCAGCGGGAAGTGCCCCTCGGGCATGCCGATGAGCTGCACCGCCTGCGCGGCGGCGACCGCGGTCTGCAGCGCCGTCGGGTCGGCCATGCCGATGTCCTCGCTGGCGGAGATGACCAGCCGGCGGGCGATGAACCGCGGGTCCTCCCCCGCCACCACCATCCGGGCGAGGTAGTGCAGCGCGGCGTCGACGTCGCTGCCGCGGATCGACTTGATCAGCGCGCTGGCGACGTCGTAGTGCATGTCGCCCTGGCGGTCGTAGCGCACCGCGGCCTGCGCGACGGCGGTCTCCAGGGTGGCGAGGTCGATCTCGCCTGAGCCCGCGGCCCGCGCGGCGCCCGCCCCGGACTCCAGCGCGGTCAGCGCCTTGCGCCCGTCGCCGCCGGCGACGCGGACGAGGTGCTCCTCGGCCTCCCGGCTCAGCGTGAGCGCCCCGCCGAGCCCGCGGTCGCTGGTCAGCGCCCGGTGCAGCAGCGCGCGGACGTCGTCGTCGGACAGCGGTTGCAGCGCGAGCACCAGGCTGCGCGACAGCAGCGGGCTGACGACGGAGAAGAACGGGTTCTCGGTGGTGGCGGCGATCAGGCTGACGATGCGGTCCTCGACGGCCGACAGCAGCGAGTCCTGCTGGGTCTTGGAGAACCGGTGCACCTCGTCGATGAACAGCACGGTGCGCCGGCCGGCGTAGGTGAGCTCGCGCCTGGCCGCGGTGATGACCGCGCGGACCTCCTTGACGCCGGCGTCGAGCGCGGACAGCTGCACGAACTGCCGCTTGGTGGCCAGCGAGATGACGTGCGCCAGCGTCGTCTTGCCGGTGCCGGGTGGGCCGTAGAGGACCAGCGACATCGGCTCGTCGGCCTCGACCAGGCGGCGCAGCGGCGCCCGCGGGCCGAGCAGGTGGGTCTGGCCGACGACCTCGTCGAGGGAGCGCGGACGCATGCGCACCGCCAGCGGCGCACCCGGGTCGACGGCGTCGCCGGTGACCTCCGCCGGCTCGTCGAACAAGGACGTCACGGGTAGCGACGCTACCCGCGGGGCACGACAGCCCCGTGCACCAGCGACGCATCGGAGACCGCACCGTCAGCGCGATCGGCCTGGGGGCCATGCCCCTGTCGACCAAGACCGACCGACCCACCCGCGAGGAGGCGGTCGCCGTCGTCCACGCGGCCCTGGACGCCGGCGTGACCCTGGTCGACACCGCCGACGCCTACGCCCGCGACGAGGCCGAGTTCGGGCACAACGAGACGCTCGTGGCCGAGGCGCTGGCGTCCTACGGGCCGGGCGCGGGCGACGTGCTGGTGGCCACCAAGGGCGGGCACACCCGGCGGGGCACCGACTGGGAACTCGACGGCTCGCCGGCGTACCTGCGGAAGGCGTGCGAGGCCTCGCTGCGGCGCCTGGGTGTGGACGCGATCGGCCTGTACCAGTACCACCGGCCCGACCCGGACACGCCGTGGGAGGAGTCGATGGGCGCGCTGCGGCAACTCGCCGACGACGGCCTGGTGCAGATGGTCGGCATCTCCAACGCCGACGTCGCGCAGATCGACGTCGCCCGCTCGATCGTCGGCCCGGCGCTGGCGGCGGTGCAGAACCAGTTCTCGCCGGGGTGGCGCTTCTCGGCCGGCGAGGTCGAGCACTGCGCGGCGCACGGGCTGGCGTTCCTGCCGTGGAGCCCGTTCGGCGGCGTCACCGCGGCCGGGTCGCTGTCGGCCACCGCGCCGGCGTTCGCGGAGGTGGCGTCCGAGCTGGGCGTGTCGGTGTACCGGGTGACGCTGGCCTGGCACCTCGCCCAGGCCGACGTCGTCGTGCCCATCCCCGGCGCGTCGCGGCCGGCGTCCATCCAGGACTCCGCCGCCGCGGCCGACCTGGAGCTGACGCCCGAGCAGCTCGCCCACCTCGACGGGTCGACGCCGGGTTGATCACCGGCTCGTCGCCACTCACGTCGGCGTGTCCGCGCGTGTCGGCGGCAACGACCCGATGATCAACTCCCCGGGCGCCACCTCCGGCTGAGCAGCGCCCGCCGCGTCCGCTCGACCACGACGGCGGGGCCTGTCAGGTGCCGCGCCGCGAAGCGGAGCGCCCGAACTGCTCCGCCTCGGCGTGCTGTCGCCCCTCGTACTCGATCGCCAGCCGGTGTCCGGCGTACCCGAGGTCGGCGTGCGCGACCACCCGGCCCCGGCGGTCGACGACCGGCACCTGCGCCTGCGGGGCCGGCAAGTCGCTCGTCGTCAGCCAGTAGCGCAGCAGGCTCTCCGGGCGGGACACCGCGTGCCGGGACAGCAGCGGCGCGCACTCCCGCGCGCGGACGACGCCCCGGGTCCGGCCGGCCCGGCCGAGGCGCCGCTCGAGCGCCACCGCGTCGAGGCGCCCTGCGCGGAGCAGCGCGTCGCCCACCGCGACCAGTTCGGCCGGCGGGAGCCGTGGCGCCAGGTCGAGGAACGTCTGCGCCCCGGAGGTCACCTGCAGACCCGCGACCTCGGTCACGTCCTCGCTGCGCAGCTCCCGGACGTGCACCGCGAGCCCGCGCCGCTGCGGGAGCACCGGCCGCGGACGCAACACGACCTCGACCTCAGGTGAAGGGTCAGTGTGAGCGCCGAGCAGCACGGCCGCGGTGCCCAGCCCGAGGGCCGTGTCCGGGGGCAGCAGCCGCGTCCACGCGCGGCAGCGGGCGGCCAGACCCGTCTCCGCGGCGGCCGAGAGGTGCAGGCCGCGGGTCAGCCGCCGCCCGTCAGCGGCCACCTGCCGCCGTCGGGCCCCGGCCGCGCGGGCCTCCGTCCACGTGTGGACCAGCGGCAGCTCGACGTCGTCCATGCCGGGACAGTGCGGCCGGTCCGGGCCCCCGCCGGGCCGGAGCGGCCGGTTGTGGACGCCGTGGCGCCTGTGGACACGCCGCGCCCGCTGTCGATCATCGCCTCGTCGCCACCCGCGTCGGCGTGTCTGCGCGTGTCAGCGGCAACGCCCCGGTGATCAACTCGCAGGAGCGGATCCCGCCAGCGCGCGGCGGCGGCCGTCCAGCAGCACCGCCACGAACACCGCGCCCACGAGCGCGGCCACCCACGGTCCCCAGTCCCGGCCCGTGGGGGACGCCGCCAGGCCGAAGACCTGCCACGCCCCCGACAGCGCATCGCCGAGGGTCCGCGGCAGGCCGGCGCCGGGCCGCAGCAGGGGTTCCAGCCACGCCACCGCGGTCAGCGCCGGGCCGACCAGCCAGGCGCCCAGCACGACCACCGGCCACACGACCAGCCGCGCCACCGGCCGGACGCTGACCACCACCAGCGCTGCCGCCAGCAGGACGGCCTGCAGCCACACCAGCGCGGTGCGGAGGCCGGACCCGTACGCCGACGACGGCAGCAGCAGCGAGAGCCACCCCGGCAGCAGGCCGGCCGCCAGCCCGAGCACCACGCCCGCCCCGGCGGGACCGGCGAGGACGAGGGACCCGGCGCCCCACGCCAGCACGCCGAGGCCGGCGGTCAGCACGGCGAGCCCGGTCAGCACGCGCGGGTCGGAGTCGAAGCCCGCGCCGGCGTCCGGGGCCGCCACCGACTGCACCAGGGTGACCGCGATCCCCAGGACGGCGCCGCACCCGGTCGCGACCAGCGCGGCCCGGCGCCGCCCCGCCGGCACGAGCAGCGCCAGCGCGCCGGCCAGCAGCCCGCCGACCGCGGCGCCGAGCACCAGCGACGTGAGCAGCCCGGCCCGCAGCGGCAGCACGATCGGCGCCCCGCGCCCCATCCCGTGCAGCAGCCAGGGCAGGAAGCCCGCGCACCAGGCCGGCGCGGCGAACGGCACGAGCGCCCAGACCGGGAGCCGCCGGGCGACTCCCGGCGGGCTGACCGCAGCGCTCAGCGGCCCAGCACCTCGCGCAGCGCGGCCAGCACGAGGGCGACCGTGTCGGGGCGGGCGTTGTGGCCCATGAGCCCGATCCGCCAGACCGTGGCCGCGTACGCGCCGACCCCGCCGCCGATCTCCAGGTCGTAGCGCTCGAGCAGCTCCTTGCGCACGGCCGCGGAGTCGACGCCGTCGGGCACCCGCACGGTGGTGAGCTCCGGCAGCCGGTGCCCCTCGGCGGCGAACAGCTCCAGGCCCATCTCCTGCAGGCCCTCGTGCAGCAGCCGGCCGGCCTCGGCGTGCCGGGCGTGCACCGCGTCCAAGCCCTCCTCGAGGATCCGGCCGAGCCCGGCGTGCAGCGACACGACCATCCCGGTCGGCGCGGTGTGGTGGTAGGTGCGGCCACCGGACCCGGCCGCCTCCCCCGCGTAGCCGCCGAGCATGCCGAGGTCGAGGTACCAGCTGCGCGGCTTCTCCACCCGCCGCTCCCAGGCCCGCTCGTCGATCGTGAACGGGGCCAGGCCGGGGGCCACGCCGAGGCACTTCTGCGAGCCGGAGTAGGCGAGGTCGACGCCCCAGTCGTCCAGCCGCACCGGGATGCCGCCCAGCGAGGTCACGCAGTCGGCGAGCAGCAGCGCGTCGCCCTTGCCGGCCGCCAGCGGCTCCAGGTCCGACAGCACGCCGGTCGAGGTCTCCGCGTGGACGGCGGCGATCAGCTTCGGTGCGGGGTGCGCCTCGAGGACCCGGGCGGCGTCCACGGGACAGCCCCACTCGTGGTCGACCCGCACCACCTCGGCGCCGCACCGCGACGCGACGTCGACCATCCGCTCGCCGAACAGCCCGTTGACCGCCACGACGACGACGTCGCCCGGCCCCACGGTGTTGACGAACGCCGCCTCCATCCCCGCCGACCCCGTGGCCGACAGCGGCAGCGTGCGCCGGTTGGCCGTGCCGAACACGGTGCGCAGCCGGTCGGAGGTCTCGTCGAGGACGGCGAGGAACGCCGGGTCGAGGTGGCCGAGCAGCGGCTGCCCGAGCGCGACCGTCGCCTCCGGGTAGGGGTTGGAGGGGCCGGGACCGAGCAGGGTGCGGGCGCGCAGCGGCATGCGCCGCACCCTAGGACCGGCCTCCCGCGACCGCTCCCCAGACACCCCACGGGTCGGCGTCCGCACGCTCCACCGGACCGCCCTCGGTGACCAGCCGTTCCAGCAGGTCCGCGGCGGCCGCGGCGCCGCCGTGCCGGGCCAGCGAGGCCGCCACCACGCCCGCGCGGGACCGGAAGCCGGGGTCGGCGAGCACCTCCGCGACCGCCTCCGCCACCCGCCGCGGCGTCGGCCGGCCGGTCCGCAGGTCGACGCCGGCGCCGGAGGCGGCCACCCGGCGGGCGATCTCCGGCTTGTCGAGCGTGCCGCCGGCCACCACCAGCGGCACCCCGGCCCCCAGCGCCGCCAGCACGCCGCCCCACCCGCCGTTGGTGACCACCACCGCCGTCCGCGGCAGCAGCACGTCGTACGGGAGGAACTCCGCCTGCCGCCCGTTCGGCGGCACGGCGTCCGCCGGCAGCGCCCCCGACCCGGTGGCGGCCGCGACCACGACGGGAGCGCAGGCCAGCCCGCGCAGGGCCGGGAGCAGCAGGTCGCGCGGGTCGACGTCGTAGGTGCCCTGGGTGACGTGCACGACCGGGCGGCCGTCGGCGAGCAGCTCCGGCCACCACGGCGGCGGCTCGCGGCCGGCGGGCGGCGGCGCGAGCTGCCCGACGAAGTGCACCTGACGGGGCAGGTCGCCGCGCGGGTGTTCGAGTTCGGGGACGCCGTGGGCGAGCACCAGCTGTGGTGAGGCGAAGGCCTCCAGCGCCGCGGACCGTGCCGGCGGCAGGCCGGCCTCGGCGCGCACCTCGGTGAGGACGGCGTCCATGCGGCGGACCAGGGTGCGCGCCACCAGCGCCCGCAGCGCGGCGTCCCGGGCCCGCCCGAGCCGGCCGCGCCCCGGCAGCAGGCCGGTGCCGAAGGGCGGCAGGTCCCGCGACGGCATCGACAGCGGGACCAGCGACACCGACGCCCACGGGGTCCCGGTGCGCTCGGCGACCAGGCTGCAGCCCAGCGCCAGCTGGTCGCTGACCAGCAGGTCCACCGGCCCGGCGGCCTCGATGTCGTGGGCCTGGCCCGGGCCGGTGCGCAGGAACACGTGCTCCAGGTTGGTGGCCACCGCCCGCATGCCACGGCCGTCGCCCACCTGCGGGAACGTCGCGCGCAGGTCGGTGTCGTCGAAGTCCGGCGCCCGCTCCCACGGCACCCAGGTCGCCCCGGCGGCGGTGAACCGCGCCGCGTACCTCCGGCCGGTGTGGGCGAGCACCTCGTGGCCGCGGGCGGTCAGCTCCGCGGCCAGCGCGGCCATGGGTGCGGCGTGGCCGGCGAAGGGCATCGCGGCGACCAGCACCCGCATCGCACACCTCCGTCCGTGCGCGCAGTCTCCCGCGCAGGCGCCCGGCGCGTCGAGGATGGGCCGGTGAGCACCGACGACGCACCGGGCGCGCCGCGCCGCGAGGAGGCCGCCGCGATGTGGGCGGCGTACACGGCGAGCCGCCCCGGCGGCGGCCCGCCCGAGGACGAGCCGCCCGTCGAGCGCTTCGGCGACAGCCGCGCGCTGGCCGACGAGCTGATCGGGCTGGTGCTCGCCGGCACCAAGCGGGCCACCGCGGGCCTGGTCGCCGACTTCGCGCACGAGGGCGAGCCGCTGCCCCGCATCGGCGGGCACTGGATCGCCTGCGACGGCGAGGGCCGCCCGCGCGCGGTCCTGCGCAGCACCGAGCTGCGCGTCGGCCGGCTCGACAGCGTCGACGACGCCTTCGCGTGGGACGAGGGCGAGGACGACCGCACCCGCGCGAGCTGGCTCGCGGGTCACCTGCGCTACTTCACCCACACGCAGGCAGCCCGCGGGCAGGTCTGGGACGACGCGCTCGAGGTCGTGTTCGAGCGCTTCCGCGTCGTCTGGCCGCCCGAGGTGGCCGACCGGGCCGGCTGAGCAGCCGGCCCGGCCGGGCGGTCACCTCGTCGGGTCGCTCGGCCCCGGGGCGCCGGGCTCGCCGGGCAGCGCCGGCTCCTCGGCGACGGCGTCGATGCCCGCCTCCTTGCGCTGCGCGTCGGTGATCGGCGTCGGCGCGCCGGTCAGCGGGTCGTAGCCGGCGCCGGTCTTCGGGAAGGCGATGACCTCGCGGATCGACTCGACCCCGGCCAGCAGCGCGGTCAGCCGATCCCAGCCCAGCGCGGCGCCGGCGTGCGGCGGCGGGCCGTAGGCGAAGGCCTCGAGGAAGAACCCGAACCGCTCGCGGGCCTCCTCGCGGGACATGCCGAGGGTCTCGAACACCCGCTCCTGCAGCTCGGGGTCCGCGATCCGGACCGAGCCGCTGGCCAGCTCGTTGCCGTTGACGACCAGGTCGTAGGCGTCGGACAGCGCGTTCGCCTTGTCCTCGGCGAACCGGTCGCGCCACTCCGGCGTGGGCGAGGTGAACGGGTGGTGCATGAACGTCCAGTCGCCGTCCTCGGTCTCCTCGAACATGGGGAAGTCGACGACGAACAGGAACGACCAGGAGCCGGGCTCGACGAGCTCCAGCCGCCGGGCGATCTCGTTGCGCGCGGCGCCGAGGAGCTCCTGGGAGGACCGGCGCGGGCCCGCGGCGAAGAACACGCAGTCGCCCGGGTCCGCGCCCACGGCGGCCACGAGCCCCTCGCGCTCGGTGTCGGAGATGTTCTTGGCCACCGGCCCGCCGAGGGTGCCGTCCTCGGCGACGGTCACGTAGGCCAGCCCGCGGTAGCCGCGCGAGCGGGCCCAGTCCTGCCAGCCGTCGAACGCCCGCCGCGGCTGCGACCCGCCGCCGGGCATGACCACCGCGCCCACGTAGGGCGCCTGGAACACCCGGAACGGCGTCTCGGCGAAGAACTCGGTCAGCTCGGTGAGCTCGATGCCGAAGCGCAGGTCGGGCTTGTCCGACCCGAACCGGTCCATCGCCTCGCGGTAGGTCATCCGCGGGATCTCGGGCACGTCGTAGGAGGCCAGCTCGCGCCACAGCGCCCGGACGACGTCCTCGACGACGGCCAGGACGTCGTCGCGCTCGACGAAGCTCATCTCGAAGTCGAGCTGGGTGAACTCCGGCTGCCGGTCGGCGCGGAAGTCCTCGTCCCGGAAGCAGCGGGCGATCTGGTAGTAGCGCTCCAGCCCGCCGATCATCAGCAGCTGCTTGAACAGCTGCGGGGACTGCGGCAGCGCGTACCACTTGCCCGGCTGCAGCCGCACCGGCACGAGGAAGTCCCGCGCGCCCTCGGGGGTCGAGCGGGTGAGGTCCGGCGTCTCCACCTCGACGAAGCCGTGGCCGGCCATGACGCCGCGGGCGATCCGGTTGACCTCGCTGCGCAGGCGCAGGATCCGGGCCGGGCCCTGCCGGCGCAGGTCGAGGTAGCGGTACTTGTAGCGGACGTCGTCGCTGGCGGCCTGGTCGGTCTCGATCGGGAACGGCAGCGGCGCCGCCGGCGACAGCACCCGCAGCTCGGCGGCGGCCACCTCGACCTCGCCGGTGGGCAGCTCGGGGTTCTCGTTGCCCGCCGGCCGCTGCCGGACCTCGCCGCTCACCAGCACGCAGAACTCGGCGCGGAGGTGGTGCGCCTCCTCCTCGCGGACGACGACCTGGACGTAACCCGAGGCGTCGCGCAGGTCGACGAAGACGACGCCGCCGTGGTCGCGCCGGCGGGCCACCCAGCCGGCGAGGGTGACGGTGGAACCGGCGTCGGACGCGCGCAGCGTGCCGGCGTCGTGGGTGCGGAGCACAGGGGTCTCTCTCTCAGGGGGTGTGGGGGATCACCAGCGGTCGTGGACGTGCTGCCGGATGCGCTCGTCGTAGAGCCGCTCGAGGTCGGCGAGCTCGGCGTCGGTCAGCGGCGCGAGATCGGCAGCGGCGACGTTCGACCGGACCTGCTCCACCGAGCGGGCGCCGGGGATGACGCAGGTGACGCCGGGCTGCTGGACCACCCAGCGCAGCGCCACCTGGGCCGGGACCCGGTCGCCGCAGATCGCGGTGAACTCCCGCGCGGCGGCCACGCCGACCTCGTAGGGCACGCCGGAGAAGGTCTCGCCCACGTCGAAGGCCTCGCCGCGGCGGTTGTAGTTGCGGTGGTCGTCGGCGCCGAACGTCGTCGACTCGTCGTACTTCCCGGACAGCAGGCCGCTGGCCAGCGGCACCCGCGCGAGGATGCCGACGCCGCGCGCGGCCGCCGCGGGCAGCAGCTCCTCCAGCGGCTTGCGGCGGAAGATGTTGAGGATCACCTGGACGGTGGCGACGCCGGGGTGCTCGAGCGCGGTCAGCCCCTCGGCGACGGTCTCCACCGAGACGCCGTAGGCCGCGATCGCGCCGTCGGCGACCATCGCGTCGAGCGCGTCGTACACCCGCTGGTCGGAGTAGACCGCGGTCGGCGGGCAGTGCAGCTGCACCAGGTCGAGGGTGTCGACGCCGAGGTTGCGCCGCGACCGGTCGACCCACGCCCGCAGGTTCTCCGGCGTGTACTGCGCCGCCTCGAACGGGTCGGCGCGGCGGCCGGCCTTGGTGGCCACGAACGGCCGCTCCGACCGGGTGGCCAGCGCCTTGCGGATGCGCTCCTCGCTGCGGCCGTCGCCGTAGACGTCGGCGGTGTCGAGCAGGGTCACGCCGGCGTCGAGGGCGGCGTCGAGGACCCCGCCCGCGCTCTCCTCGTCGACGTCGCCCCAGTCACCACCCAGCTGCCACGTGCCCAGGCCGACGACGCCGACCTCCGCGCCGGTCCGTCCGAGGGGTCGGGTCTCCATCACTCGCTCACCACTCCCGTAGCAACCGCAGCTCTCAGCGCCTCGAACAGGTCACCCACGGGGACGGCGCGCTGCTCCCCCGTGCGCAGGTCCTTCAGCTGGCCGACGCCCTCGGCCAGGTCCCGCTCGCCGACGACGACCGCGTGCGTGGCACCCGACCGGTCGGCGGCCTTCATCGCGCCCTTGAGCCCGCGGTCGCCGTAGACGGTGTCCGCGGGGACGCCGGCCTGGCGCAGCTGCCCGACCAGCCGGACCGCCAGCCGCTTGGCGTCGGCGCCCAGCGGCACGACGAACGCCTGCACGCCGGGGGCGGCGGCGACGTCGAGCCCCTCGGCCTGCACCGCCAGCAGCGTCCGGTCGACGCCGACGGCGTAGCCGATGCCGCTGACGTCCGGGCCGCCGAGCGCCGCGGACAGCCCGTCGTAGCGGCCGCCGCCGCCGATCGCCGACTGCGCGCCCAGCCCGTGGTGCACGAACTCGAACGTCGTCTTCGTGTAGTAGTCCAGGCCGCGCACCAGCCGGGGCGCCTCGGTCCAGGTGACGCCGAGGTCGGTCAGGTGCTGGCGGACGGCGTCGTAGTGCGCCCTCGTGGAGTCCGACAGGTGGTCGACCATCAGCGGGGCGTCGTCGAGCTGCGCCTGCACCTCGGGCCGCTTGTCGTCGAGCACCCGCAGCGGGTTGATCTCCGCCCGGCGCCGGGTCTCCTCGTCGAGGTCCAGCTTCTCCAGGTAGGCGACGAGCAGCTCGCGGTACTGCGGCCGGCAGGTGGCGTCGCCGAGCGAGGTGAGCAGCAGCTCGAAGTCGGTGAGCCCGAGGTCGCGGAAGCCCTGCACGCCCAGCGCCACGACCTCGGCGTCGAGGGCCGGGTCGTCGACGCCGAGGGCCTCCATGTCGACCTGCGTGAAGTGCCGGTAGCGGCCGGCCTGCGGGCGCTCGTAGCGGAACGCCGAGCCGACGGTCCACAGCTTCACCGGCAGCGGGCCGGTGTGCAGCCGGTGCTCGATGAACGCCCGCATGAGCCCGGCGGTGAGCTCGGGCCGCAGCGTGAGCGAGCGACCGCCGCGGTCGTCGAAGGTGTACATCTCCTTCGTCACGACGTCGGTGGACTCCCCCACGCCGCGGGAGAACACCGCGGTCTCCTCGAACACCGGCGTCTCGACGTAGCCGTAGCCGGCCCGCCGCAGCGGCGCGGTGAGCGTCTCGCGGACGGCGAGGAACCGCGCCGAGTCCGGCGGCAGGACGTCGAAGGTCCCCTTGGGCGCGCTGAGCCCGCTCACAGGCCCCGCCCCTTCGGAGCCGACGCCGCCTCGGCCAGGTACGGGTTGGTCGCCCGCTCGCGGCCGATCGTCGTCGCCGGGCCGTGGCCGGGCAGCACGACGGTCTCGTCGTCGAGCGGCAGCACCACGTCGCGCAGCGAGGCGAGCATGGACTCCCAGGAGCCGCCGGGCAGGTCCACCCGGCCGACCGACCCGGCGAACAGCACGTCACCGGCGAGCAGGCCGGGCGCCTCCCCCAGGTCGAGGGAGAAGACCACCGAGCCCCGCGTGTGCCCGGGCGCGTGACGGACGGTCAGCTCCACGCCGGCCAGCGTGAGCACGGTGCCGTCGTCGAGCGGCTTCACGTCGGTGGGGTCGGGCAGCCGGACGCCGGTGACCAGCGGCGCCAGCGCCGGGCCGTGCCAGCGCGCGGGGTCGGCGAGCATGCCCGAGTCGTCGGGGTGCAGGTAGGCGGGGATGTCGTAGCCCTCGCAGACGGGCAGCACGGAGAAGGTGTGGTCGAGGTGGCCGTGGGTGAGCACGACGGCGACCGGCTTGAGGCCGTCGTCGGCGAGCACCCGGGCCAGCGGCTCGACCGCGTCCATGCCCGGGTCGACGACGACGCACTCCTGGCCGGGCCCGGGGGCGACGGCGTAGCAGTTGGTGCCGAAGGCGCCGGCCGGGAACGAGCGGATGAGCACCCGTGCAGGTTACGCGGGGGATCGGGGCCGCTCCGGTCCGGCAACCGAGGGTGCACAGGCGCGGCACCTACACTCGCGGATCGACCAGCGGGGAGACCGCGGAGCGCGGCCGAGGCCGGATCCGGACCCCGCGGAACAGTCGTCCGTCCGAGGAGTGTCCCGACCCGTGCCGACCAACAAGCAGCGGCGGGTTGCCGCCCAGCGCCGCCTGCAGCGCCAGCTCGAGCGGCGCGCCGAGCTCGCCCGCAAGCGCCGTCGCAACCTGCTCGTCGTGGTGACCGTGATGGCCGTCGTGCTCGTCGCCGGGGCGGTGGCCCTGGTCGCCGGGCTCGGCGGGGACGACGACGACAGCGCCCGGGCCGCCGCCAGCAGCAGCTCGGCCGCCGCCACCGGGGGCACCGAGGCGACCGCCGCCCCCGCGGTCACCAACGCCGACGGCACCGTCACCTGCACCTACGCGCCCGACACGTCGGGCAACCCGAACCTGACCGACGTCGGCACCCCGCCGGACCCGGCCTCCACCCCGGCCAGCGGCACGGTGCAGCTGCTCATGAGCACCGACCAGGGCGACGTCCCCCTGACCCTCGACCGCGCCAAGGCCCCGTGTGCCGCGGCCAGTTTCGCCTTCCTCGCCTCGCAGCAGTTCTTCGACGGCAGCACCTGCCACCGCGAGGTCAACCAGCCGACCTTCGGCGTGCTGCAGTGCGGCGACCCGACCGGCACCGGCTCCGGCGGCCCGACCTACAAGTTCGCCGAGGAGGTCACGCCGGAGACGACCTACCCGCGCGGCACGATCGCCATGGCCAACAGCGGCACGCCCGGCTCCACGGGCAGCCAGTTCTTCCTCTGCTTCGTCGACACCGACCTGCCGCCGGACTACACGGCGGTCGGCACCGTGGACGAGGCGGGCCTCGCGGTGCTCGACACCGTCGCCGCGGCGGGCAACGACGGCTCGTTCGAGCCGAGCCCCGGCGGCGGCGCGCCGAACCTCCCGGTGACCATCACCTCGATGACCGTCGTCGCGTGAGGCCGGCGCGGGCGGGCGCCGGCCTCACCGGCGCCCTGCTGGCGCTGTCGGCCTGCACGGGCACGGTCTCCGGCTCGGCGTCGCCGGTCCCCGGCGGGACCGGCGACGCCGGCGGCGGTACTGCGGGCGCCGCGACGGTGGCCTGCGAGTGGGTGGCCGCCCGGTCGGGCAACCCCTACGCCGTGGAGGTCGCCCCGCCCGACGACGAGGTGCCCGCCGAGGGCACCGCGGCGCTGCGGATGACCACCAGCCTGGGCGAGCTCACACTCACCCTGGACCGGGCCGGCGCCCCGTGCGCGGCGGCGAGCATGCTGCACCTGGCCGCGCAGGGCTTCTTCGACGGCTCGTCCTGCCACCGGGAGGTCGACAGCGAGGGCCTGCAGGTGCTGCAGTGCGGCGACCCGACCGGCACCGGCGCCGGCGGGCCCACCTACGCCTTCCCCACCGACGTCGACGGCGACGAGACCTACCCCCGCGGCACCGTGGCGATGGCCAACAGCGGGCAGGGCCTCGACGGCAGCCAGTTCTTCCTCGTCTGGGGCGACAGCGCGCTGCCGCCGGACTACACCGTCGTCGGCACGGTCGACGACGGCGGCCTCGCCGTCCTCGACGTGGTCGCGGCCAACGGCAACGACGGCTCGCTGGACCCCTCCCCCGGCGGCGGCGCCCCGACCGTCCCGGTGACGGTCACCTCGATGGCACCGGTGGGATGACGGAGGACCCCTACGCGGGGTTCCCGCCCGGGTTCTTCGCGCGCGACGACGAGCGGCCCGACGCGGAGTTCTACGGCCCGCCGCGGCTGGTCACCCACATCGACGACGCCGCGATCGCCGCGGTCGGCGACCTCTACGCCGAGCTCGGCATCGACGGCTCGGCGCCGGTCCCCCGCCGGGTGCTGGACCTCATGTCCTCGTGGGTCTCGCACTTCCGCACCCCGCCGGCCGAGCTGGTGGTGCTCGGCATGAACGCCCGCGAGCTGGCCGCCAACCCCGCGGCCACCGAGCGGGTGGTGCGGGACCTCAACGCCGACCCGCGGCTCCCGCTGCCCGACGGCGACGTCGACGCCGTGGTGTGCTGCGTGTCGATCGACTACCTGACCCGGCCGGTCGAGGTGCTCGCCGAGGCCGGGCGGGTGCTGCGCCGGGGCGGGCCGCTGGTGGTCACCTTCTCGAACCGCTGCTTCCCCACCAAGGCCGTGCACGGCTGGCTGGCCACGACCGACGAGCAGCACGGCGCGCTGGTCGCCGAGCTGGTGCGCCGCGCCGGCGCCTTCACCGAGCCGGAGGTGTCGCTGCGCACCCCGCCGGGCGCCGGGGACCCGCTGTACGCGGTGGTGGCCCTCAGGCGGTGACGCGCTCGACGTCGAAGACGCCCTCGACGTTGCGCACCGTCTGCAGCACCGCGCCCAGGTGCGCGGGGTCGGCCAGCTCGAAGGTGAACCGGCTGACCGCCACCCGGTCCCGGCTGGTCTGCACCGACGCCGAGAGGATGTTCACCCGCTCGTCGGCCAGCGCCTTGGTGACGTCGGACAGCAGCCGGTGCCGGTCCAGCGCCTCGACCTGGATCGAGACGAGGAACACCGACCCGGGCTGGCTGGCCCATTCCACCTCGACCAGCCGCTCGCTCTTGCGCCGCAGGTCCGCGGCGTTGGTGCAGTCGGTGCGGTGCACGCTGACCCCGCCGCCGCGGGTGACGAAGCCGAGCACCTCGTCGCCGGGCACCGGGGTGCAGCACTTGGCGAGCTTGGCCCAGACGTCGCTCATCCCGTGGACGACGATCCCGGGGTCGCCGCTGGCCGGGCGCCGGTGCAGCGGGCGCCGGGTGGGGATCGCGGTCTCGGCGATGTCCTCGACCGCGCCCTCGGCGCCGCCGAGGGCGGTGATCAGCTTGTCGACCACCGACGCCGCGGAGATCTGGTTCTCCCCCACCGCCGCGTACAGCGCGGTGACGTCGGCGTAGCGGAGGTCCTTGGCCAGCGTGACCAGCGCCTCGCCGCCGAGCAGCCGCTGCAGCGGCAGGCCGGCCTTGCGCATGGCCCGGGTGAGGGCCTCCTTGCCGGCCTCGACGGCGTCGTCGCGGCGCTCCTTGGTGAACCACTGGCGGATCTTGGTCCGCGCGCGGGAGGAGCCGACGAAGGACAGCCAGTCCTTCGACGGGCCGGCCGTGGGCGAGCGGGAGGTGAAGATCTCGACGACGTCGCCGTTGGACAGCCTGCTGTCCAGGCTGACCAGCGTGCCGTTCACCCGGGCGCCGATGCAGCGGTGGCCGACCTCGGTGTGCACCGCGTAGGCGAAGTCCACCGGCGTCGACCCGCCGGGCAGGCTCATGACGTCGCCCTTGGGCGTGAAGACGAAGACCTCCTGCGGACCGAGGTCGTAGCGCAGGGTCTCGAGGAACTCGCCGGGCTCCTGGGCCTCGCGCTGCCAGTCCAGCAGCTGGCGCAGCCACAGCATGTCGTCGGGCGTGCCGACCTTCGAGGCGCCGAACTCGCCGGGGCCGGGCCTGCCGCCCTGCCGCGCCTTCTCCTTGTACTTCCAGTGCGCGGCGATGCCGTACTCGGCGGTGCGGTGCATGTCGTGCGTGCGGATCTGCAGCTCGACCGGCTTGCCCTGCGGCCCGATCACCGTCGTGTGCAGCGACTGGTACATGTTGAACTTCGGCATCGCGACGAAGTCCTTGAAACGCCCGGGCACCGGCTGCCAGTGCGCGTGCATGATGCCCAGCGCCGCGTAGCAGTCGCGGACGGTGTCGACCAGGATCCGGATGCCGACCAGGTCCCAGATGTCGGTGAAGTCCCGGCCGCGGACGATCATCTTCTGGTAGATCGAGTAGTAGTGCTTGGGCCGGCCGGTGACGACGGCCTGGATCCCGGCCGCCTTGAGCTGTTCGGTGACCGCCGCGGTCACCTCGGCGAGGTAGGTGTCGCGCGAGGGCGCCCGCTCGGCGACCAGCCGGACGATCTCGTCGTAGCGCTTGGGGTAGAGCGTGGCGAACGCGAGGTCCTCGAGCTCCCACTTGATCGTGTTCATGCCCAGCCGGTGGGCCAGCGGGGCGAGGATCTCCAGCGTCTCGCGCGCCTTCTTCTCCTGCTTCTCCGGCGGGAGGAAGCGCAGCGTGCGCATGTTGTGCAGCCGGTCGGCGAGCTTGATGACCAGCACCCGCGGGTCGCGGGCCATCGCGACGATCATCTTGCGGATCGTCTCGGCCTGGGCGGCGTCGCCCAGCTTCACCTTGTCGATCTTCGTGACGCCGTCCACGAGGTGGGCGACCTCGGGGCCGAAGTCGGCGCTGATCGCCTCGAGCGTCTTGCCGGTGTCCTCGACGGTGTCGTGCAGCAGCGCGGCGACCAGCGTCGTGGTGTCCATCCCCAGGCCCGCGAGCACGGTGGCCACGGCCAGGGGGTGGGTGATGTAGGGATCGCCGCTCTTGCGCTTCTGGGTCGCGTGCGCGGCCTCGGCGACGTCGTAGGCCCGCTGCAGCAGCGTGAGGTCGGCCTTGGGGTGGCTCTGCCGGTGCAGCGCGGCCAGCGGCTCGAGCACCGGGCGGACCTCGCTGCGCTGGCCGGCGACGATCCGGCGGGCCAGCCGGTCGCGCACCCGGCGCGGGCGGGCGGGGGCGCCCTCCTCCGGCGGCTCGCTGCCGACGTCGTCGGGACGGCGGACCAGCGGCCGGGACGGCAGCGGGGTGCGCTGGTCCTGCGGCGGAGCGGGGTCCTCCTCGGGCCGCGCGCCAGCCACGCGGGTGGCGGGCGCGTCGGGTGCCACGGCGACTCCTGCGGGAGCAGAGGAGGAACGACCAGCACCATGCTAGCCGCGCCCGCCAGGGGCGCGGCCGCGCCGGGCCGGGGCTCCTCCTCAGGTGGTCCAGAGGGTGTGCACGGCGTGCGGGGCGAGCCGCTCGCGACCGCCCAGGGCGGCGAGCTCGACGACCACCGACACCGCCGTCACCACGCCGCCGAGCTCCTCGACCAGGGCGACGGAGGCCGCCAGCGTGCCGCCGGTGGCGAGCACGTCGTCGACCAGCAGCACCCGCTGACCGCGGCGGAGCGAGTCGGTGTGCATCTCGACGGTCGCGGTGCCGTACTCGAGCACGTACTCGGCGGCGATCCGCTCCCGGGGCAGTTTGCCGGCCTTGCGCACCGGCACGACGCCGACGCCGGCGTGCAGCGCGACCGCCGCGGCCAGCAGGAACCCGCGGGCCTCGACGCCGACGACGACGTCGAATCCCGGGTCGCCGGGGCGGCCGTCGTCGGTGTGCGCGACCGCCGCTGCCCGCGGGTCCGCCAGCACCGGCGCGGCCAGGCCCTCCACCATGCGGCGGAAGGCCGGGCCGTCGGCGAAGACCGGCGTGAGGTCGCGGAAGACGACCCCGGGCTCGGGGAAGTCCGGGACGTCGACGGTCAGGGAGGCGATGAGCTCGTCGAGGGGCGGCAGCGCCTCGGCGGTGCTCACCGGCGCTTCTTCGACCCGCCCGGCCGCTGCGGCCGGACGCCCGGGCGCGGCGCCGCGGTGGCGCCGCGCGGCCGGCCGGCGTCGGGGCCGACCGTGGCCGGCGACTCGACGACGACGTCGGCCTCCGCCGGGCCCAGCGACCCGGCGTCCCGCTCGGCCAGCGCCACCCCGCCGCGCGCGGCGCCGCCGCGGGCCCGGCGGGCGCTGGCGACCGGCCCGGCCGAGGCGCGGGCGCCCTGGCGGGCGGCGGCCGACCGGCGGGCGAGCACGCGCTTGCGCAGCGCGACGACCTCGGGCTCGCGCTCCTTGAGGTCGGCGACGATCGGCGTGGCCAGGAAGATCGACGAGTAGGCGCCCGCGGCGAGGCCGACGAACAGCACCAGCGCCAGGTCCTTGAGCGTGCCCACCCCGAGCAGGCCCGCGCCGACGAACAGCAGCCCGGCGACCGGCAGCAGTGCGATCACCGAGGTGTTGATCGAGCGCATGAGGGTCTGGTTGACCGCGAGGTTGGCCGCCTCCCCCCAGGTCATGCGGGCGCTCTGCGCCAGGCCGCGGGTGTTCTCGTCGACCTTGTCGAAGACGACGACGGTGTCGTAGAGGGAGAACCCGAGGATGGTCAGCAGGCCGATGATCGTCGACGGCGTGACCTCGAAGCCGACCAGCGAGTAGACGCCGGCGGTGACCAGCAGGTCGTGCAGCAGCGCCACGATGGCGCCGATGGCCATCTTCGGCTGGAACCGGATCGCCAGGAACGCGATGACCGCGACGAGGAACACCACGAGCGCGATGAGCGCCTGGTCGGTGATGTCCTGACCCCACTCGGCGCTCACCGACTCGGGGCTGACGGCGCCCGCGTCCACGCCGGCGGCGTCGGCCACCGCCTCGACGACCGCCCGCTCGCCGTCGTTGTCCAGCGCGCCGGTGCGCAGCAGGATCTCGTCGCCGCCGACGACCTGCGCGGAGGCGACGTCGGCGCCCGCGTCGGTGGCGGCCTCGCGCACCTGCTCAAGCACGGCGCTGTCGCCCGGCAGCCGGAAGCTGTTGCCGCCGGCGAAGTCGATGCCGAAGTTGAAGCCGCGGAACACCATCGAGGCGATGCAGACCAGCACGATGACGGCGGTGACCTTGTAGATCAGCCGGCTGCGGCCGACGACGTCGAGGCCGGCCTCGCCGTTGTACAGCCGGTGCGCCAGGGACGCCCGCCGCTCGGGGCGGCGGGTGGTGCTGCCCTCGGCGGGGAGGCCGGCGTCGGCGAGCGCGGCGTCGTCGGCCGCGGCAGCGGCGTCCTCGGCCGCCGACGCGTCGGCCGCGCGGGCCTCGTCGGCCTCGGTGCCCACCGGCACCGGGGTCTCCTCGTCGCGGCTCATGCCTTGCTCCTGTCCTGGGACGCGCGGGCACCCGACCCGGCGCCGACCAGCTCGCGCTCCGCGCGGACGGCCGGGGCGGCCGAGCGCAGCGACCGGTCGACCTGGCCGAGGCCGGAGAACCGGCTCGAGCCGAACGACCGGAACCGGGCGAGCACGGCCATCAGCGGGTGGGTGAAGAGGAAGACGACGACCAGGTCGAGGACCGTGGACAGGCCGAGGGTGAACGCGAAGCCCTTCACGTCGCCGATGGCCAGCCAGTAGAGGATCGCCGCGGCGAGGAAGCTGACCGCGTCGGCCGAGAGGATGGTGCGGCGGGCGCGGACCCAGGCGCGCGGCACCGCCGAGCGCAGCGTCCGGCCCTCGCGGACCTCGTCCTTGAGGCGCTCGAAGTAGACGACGAACGAGTCCGCCGTGATGCCGATGGCCACGATGAACCCGGCGATGCCGGCGAGGCTCAGGGTGAAGCCGATCTCGCGGCCGAGCAGGACGAGGCTGGCGTAGACCACGACCGCCGACAGCACCAGGCTGGCGATCATGACCAGGCCCAACAGCCGGTAGTAGACCAGCGCGTAGACGAACACCAGCGCGATGCCGATGGCGCCGGCGATCAGGCCGGCCTCCAGCTGCTCGGCGCCGAGCTCGGTGGAGATCGACTCGGCGGTGGCCTGCTCGAAGGTCAGCGGGAGCGCGCCGTAGCGCAGCTGGTTGGCCAGCTCCTCGGCGCTCGCCTGGTCGAACGAGCCGGTGATGGTCGTCTGGCCGTTGATGGCGCCCTGGATGGTGGGCGCGGACACGACCCGGCCGTCGAGGGTGAAGGCGACGTTGCTGCCGACGTTGGCGGCGGTGTACTCCGCCCAGGTGGCCCGGCCCTCGGAGTTGAAGTCCAGCAGGACGACCCACTCACCGGTGGTCTGCTGGGTGCCGGCGGTCGCGTCGGCGATCTCGGTGCCCTCGATGATCGTCGGGCCGAGGAGGTACTTCTGCGAGCCGTCCTCGCTGCACGCGGCGACGTAGTCGTCGGGGCGGGCGACCTCGCTGGTGGTGTCCGCGGGGTCGCAGGTCAGCGTCGCGTACTGCGCCGCGGCCTCCTCCTGGGTCACCGCGGGGCGGTCCGGGTCGAGCGCGGGGTCGCTCACCGCGCCGTCGCTCGGGGTGGCGGGGTCCGTCGCCGTCGCGGCGTCGGTGGGGGTGGCCGGGTCGGTCGGCGCCGCGGAGTCCGTGGGGGCCGCGGGGTCCGTCGGCGTCGCGCCGTCGGTCGGGGTGGCGGAGTCGCTCGGCGCGGCGCTGTCGGTGCTCTCCGCGGGCGCGGCCGCCTCGGGGCCGGTGACCACCGGGCGGAACCGCAGCTGGGCGGTCTGGCCCAGCTCGCGGGCCTGCTCGCCGTCGTCGCCGGGCACCGAGATGACGATGTTCGCGTCGCCCTCGGTGACCACCTCGGCCTCGGCGACGCCGAGGCCGTTGACCCGCTGCTCGATGATCTGGCGGGCGAGCTCGAGGTCCTCGGGCGCCGGCGCCTGCCCGTCGGGCGTGCGCGCGGTCAGCGTGACCGTGGTCCCGCCGCGCAGGTCCAGGCCGAGCTGGGGGGTGCGGTCGGAGCCGGTGAGGAAGATCAGGCCGTACATGACGGCCACGATCAGGACCAGCGCGCCGAAGTAGCGGCGCGCCGGCAGGGCGCGGTTGGCCACGGGTCCTCCGTCAGAGGGTCTTGCCGGTGGGGCCGTCACCCGGCCGGTCGTCCCGGGGCGTGGTCTCGTCCGGGGCGGGCTCGACCACGGTCTCCCCGGTCGCCACCGGGCCGGGCACCTCGCCGGCCACCGGGCGGACCTGGAGGACCGCCTGCCGGGCGTAGGTCACCACGACGCCCGGGGCGATCTGGACCTGGACGGTGGCCGGGTCGTCGAGACCGGCCACCGTGCCGTACACACCGCCGGCCATGGTGACCGGCACGCCGATCGCCAGCGCCGACTGCGTCTGGTTCTGCTGGCGCTTGCGGGCCCGCGCGGGGAGCACGACCAGCGCCACGAACGCCAGCACGAGCAGGAGCAGGGGGAACAGTTCCACGACGGGAGTGCCTCTCTACCGCGCCGGCTGCGCGCGGTCGGTGCGGCCCGGGTCGGGACCGCTCGGGTACGTCGGTCGTGGCGCGCGGGACACCGTCCGCGCCGACACGGGATCGCACGGCCGGGACCGGTCGGCCCGGGGAGGGCCGAGTTGCGCGCCAGCGCCGATCAGTCTAGGCGTCGAACAGCGGTTCCGACGACGCGCCCGGGTCACGCGGGACGGCTGTGACACCCCCGAGGGGGATGCCGCCGCGCGGCACCGGGTGGCCGAGGTGCCGCCAGGCCGCCTCGGTGGCCACCCGCCCGCGCGGGGTGCGGGCCAGCAGCCCGGCGCGGACGAGGAACGGCTCGCACACCTCCTCGACGGTGGTCGGCTCCTCGCCCACCGCGACCGCCAGCGTGGAGACGCCGACCGGCCCGCCGGAGAAGCGCACGACCAGCGCCTCCAGCACCGCCCGGTCCAGCCGGTCCAGCCCGAGGTCGTCGACGTCGTAGAGGGCCAGCGCGGCCTGCGCGACGGCGCGGGTGACCCGGCCGTCGGCCTCGACCTCGGCGTAGTCGCGGACCCGGCGCAGCAGCCGGTTGGCGATGCGCGGCGTCCCGCGGGAGCGGCCGGCGATCTCGGCCGAGCCGTCGTCGGTGAGCTCGACGCCGAGCAGGTCGGCGCTGCGGGCGAGCACCTGCTGCAGCTCGGCGGGCTCGTAGAACTCCATCTGCCCGACGAAGCCGAACCGGTCGCGCAGCGGCCCGGTGAGCAGGCCCGCCCGGGTGGTCGCGCCGACCAGGGTGAACGGGTTGATCTCCAGCGGGATCGCGGTGGCGCCGGGCCCCTTGCCGACGACGACGTCGACCCGGAAGTCCTCCATCGCCATGTACAGCAGTTCCTCGGCGGGCCGCGCGATGCGGTGGATCTCGTCGATGAACAGCACGTCGCCGGGGCCGAGGTTGGACAGCATCGCGGCGAGGTCGCCGGAGCGCTCGATCGCCGGGCCGCTGGTGATCTTCACCGAGGTGCCGAGCTCCGAGCCGATGATCAGCGCGAGGCTGGTCTTGCCGAGCCCGGGCGGGCCGGACAGCAGCACGTGGTCCGGCGGCCGGCCCCGGCGCTTGGCGCCCTCGAGGACCAGCGCGAGCTGGCGGGCGACCTTGGGCTGGCCGATGAAGTCGGTCAGCGAGTGCGGCCGCAGCGCGGACTCGACCACCCGCTCCTCGTCCCCGGCCTGCGGGGAGACGGCGAAGTCGCGGCTGATGCCGGACTCCACCTCGCCGGTCAGCGACCGGTCGAACGGGGCGCTCACGACCGGCCCAGCAGCTGCAGCGCCTGGCGCAGCAGCAGCGCGACGTCGACCCGCCCGGTGCTGGTGAGCTGCTCGTCGGCGACCGGCGCGAGCGCGGTGAGCGCGGTGTCGGCCTCCTTGGTGGACCAGCCGAGCCCGACCAGCGCCGAGGACAGCTGGTCGCGCCAGGGCGCCACCGGGGTGACCGGCGCGAGACCCGCCGGGGCGGGCCCGTCGAGCTGGGTGTCGATGGTGGTGGCGCCCAGCCGGTCGCGCAGCTCGAGGATCAGCCGCTCGGCGCCCTTCTTGCCGATGCCGGGCACCTGCATGAGCGCCTTGACGTCGGCCGTGGACACCGCGCGGCGGACCTCGCGCGGCGGGTGGATGGCCAGCACCGCCTGCGCCAGCCGCGGGCCGACGCCGTTGGCGGTCTGCAGCAGCTCGAACAGCTGCCGCTCGTCGTCGTCGGCGAAGCCGTAGAGGGTGAGGGAGTCCTCGCGCACGACCAGGCTGGTGGCCAGGCGGGCGTCCTCCCCCACCGCGAGCCGGGCGATGGTGCCCGGCGTGCACTGCACGGCCAGGCCGATGCCGCCGACCTCGACGACCGCGCCCTCCGGGCCGACCGCGGCGACCCGGCCGCTCACCGAGGCGATCACCGGGACACCCCCTGCCAGCGCGGCAGCGTCCGCTGCACCACCGGCGCGCCGATGCCGCCGGCGATCGCCGCGACCCGCAGCCGGTCCTGGGCCGGGCCGCGCCACACGTGGCAGACCGCCAGCGCCAGGGCGTCGGCGGCGTCGGCCGGCTTGGGGGGTGACGCCAGCCCCAGCACCCGGGTGACCATGAGGGTGACCTGCTCCTTGTCCGCGCGGCCGTTGCCGGAGATGGCCGCCTTGACCTCGCTGGGCGTGTGCCAGGCGACCGGCCGGTCGGCCTGCGCAGCGGCCAGCGCCGCGACCCCGGCCGCCTGCGCGGTGCCGGTGGCGGTGCCCTTGTTGTTCTGGGTGAACACCCGCTCGATGGCCACGACGTCGGGCCGGTGCTCGCGCAGCAGCGCGGTGACCTGGGTGTGCAGCTCCAGCAGCCGCAGCTCCAGGTCCAGGTCCGCGGAGCTGCGGATCACGCCGACGCCCACGGCGGCCGGGCGCGTGCCGGGCCGGCCGTCGACCACACCCCACCCGCACCGGGTCAGCCCCGGGTCGATGCCGAGCACCCGCATGCCCGCTCCCCCTCCCACCGAACGCGTGTTCGACCGCAACCGTAACCGTCCCGGACGACGGCCCCGCGGCGCAACACGCGGCACGGTCCGGGGAGCGGTGCGCGGCCCCGGCCGTGCGCGGCGGGGAGGGAGAGGATGAGCTCCCTCAGCCGACCTTCTCGAGCACCTCGTCGGAGACGTCGTAGTTGGCGTAGACGTTCTGCACGTCGTCGAGGTCCTCGAGCGCGTCGATGAGGCGGAACACCTTGCCGGCGCCCTCCTCGTCGAGCTCGACGGTGACGCTGGGCACGAACCCGGCCTCGGCCGAGTCGTAGTCGATGCCGGCGTCCTGCAGCGCGGTGCGGACGGCGACCAGGTCACCGGGCTCGGAGACGACCTCGAGGGTGTCGCCGAGGTCGCGGACCTCCTCGGCGCCGGCGTCGAGGACCGCCATGAGGACGGTGTCCTCGTCGACGCCGTCGGCCTTCGGGACGACGACGACGCCCTTGCGGGTGAACAGGTAGGACACCGAGCCCGGGTCGGCCATCGAGCCGCCGTTGCGGGTCATCGCGGTGCGCACCTCGGAGGCCGACCGGTTGCGGTTGTCGGTGAGGCACTCGACGAGCACCGCGACGCCCCCCGCCGCGTAGCCCTCGTAGGTGATCGACTGGTACTCGACGCCACCGGCCTCGGCGCCCGAGCCGCGCTTGACCGCGCGGTCGATGTTGTCGTTGGGGACCGAGGACTTCTTCGCCTTCTGGATGGCGTCGTAGAGCGTCGGGTTGCCCGCGGGGTCACCGCCGCCGGTGCGCGCCGCGACCTCGATGTTCTTGATCAGCTTGGCGAACAGCTTGCCGCGCTTGGCGTCGATGGCGGCCTTCTTGTGCTTCGTGGTCGCCCACTTGGAATGGCCGCTCACTGTGCTCCTCCGAGGTCGGGGGCGCCGGCACCGGCGCCGCTGGGGGCTGCGACCGCCCCGCCGACCGCGCTCCGCACGATCTCCACGAAACACGCGTGGACCCGGGTGTCCCCGGTCAGCTCGGGGTGGAAGCTGGTGGCCACGACGTCGCCCTGGCGCACCGCGACGATCCTACCGTCGGCCGCTCCGCCCTCGACCCGCCCGAGGACCTGCACCCCCGGCCCGGCCTCCTCGACCCACGGCGCACGGATGAACACGGCCGACAGCGGGCCGCCGGGCACGCCCTCCACCGCGACGCGCGACTCGAAGGAGTCGGCCTGCCGGCCGAAGGCGTTGCGCCGCACGGTGACGTCGAGGCCACCGATCGTCTGCTGCCCGGGCGGGGCGTCGAGGAGCCGGTCGGCCAGCAGCACCAGCCCGGCGCAGGTGCCGTACACCGGCAGCCCGCCGCGGACGGCGGCACGCAGCGGCTCGAGCAGCCCGGTGCGGACGGCGAGGTTCGCCATCGTGGTCGACTCGCCGCCGGGCAGGACCAGCCCGTCGACGGCGGCCAGCTCGGCGGGGCGCCGCACCGGCACCGCGTCCGCGCCGAGCCCGGTCAGGACCGCGAGGTGCTCGCGGACGTCGCCCTGCAGCGCGAGCACCCCGATCCGGGGCGCGCTCACCAGCCGCGCGCGGCGAACCGCTGCGAGTCGGACAGCGTGTCCACGTCGATCCCGACCATGGCCTCGCCCAGCCCGCGGGAGACCTTGGCGATCACGTCGGGGTCGTCGTGGAACGTCGTCGCCTGGACGATCGCGGCGGCGCGCCGGGCCGGGTCGCCGGACTTGAAGATCCCCGAGCCGACGAACACGCCCTCGGCGCCCAGCTGCATCATCATCGCCGCGTCGGCCGGGGTGGCGATGCCGCCGGCGGTGAACAGCACGACCGGCAGCTTCCCGGTGCGGGCCACCTCGGCGACCAGGTCGTGCGGCGCGCGCAGTTCCTTGGCCGCGACGAACAGCTCGGTCTCGTCGAGGGTGCCCAGCCGCCGGATGCCGGCCCGGATCGCCCGCACGTGCCGCGTCGCCTCGACGACGTTGCCCGTGCCCGCCTCGCCCTTCGACCGGATCATGGCCGCGCCCTCGGCGATCCGCCGCAGCGCCTCGCCCAGGTCGGTGGCGCCGCAGACGAACGGCACGGTGAACGCGTGCTTGTCGATGTGGTGCGCCTCGTCGGCCGGGGTGAGCACCTCGGACTCGTCGACGTAGTCGACGCCGAGGCTCTGCAGCACCTGGGCCTCGACGAAGTGCCCGATGCGGGCCTTGGCCATCACCGGGATGGAGACGGCGGAGACGATCCCGTCGATCATGTCGGGGTCGCTCATCCGCGCGATGCCGCCCTGGGCGCGGATGTCGGCGGGCACCCGCTCGAGCGCCATGACGGCGACGGCGCCGGCGTCCTCGGCGATCCTCGCCTGCTCGGGGGTGACGACGTCCATGATGACGCCGCCCTTGAGCTGCTCGGCGAGGCCGCGCTTGACGCGGGAGGTGCCGGTGACGGGGAGGGCGGCGGGGTCGGACACGGCTGCTCCTGGGTGGTGCGGAGGGCAGGCCGCACGACCGCGCGACCCGGCCCAGCGTAGGCGGGCTCAGCCGCGCGGTGTGCCGGCGCCCGTGGGGACCGCGTCCAGGCCGTCCTCGACGTCGAAGAAGCGGGGCAGCGGCCGGTCCGCGTGCAGCCGCAGCAGCCGGGGCAGCCGCCGCTGGCGCAGCAGCGCGGTGTCCCGGACCGCGTCGTTGTAGAAGCGCCGGGCCAGCCCCATGCGGGCGTCGGTCTCGGCCAGCGCGGCCAGCAGCGACGCGGGGACGCCGGGCACCTCGGCCGGCAGGGCGCGCAGCTCCCGGCCCAGGGCGTTCTCGGCCAGCTCCCGGTCGCCGGCCGGCGTCTGCCGTGCCTCGTAGGCGGCGGTCTTCAGCCGGGACGCGCGGTCCTCACCGAGCGCGGCGCTGTACCCGGCGGCCAGGTCCTCGGCGAGCGCGGCGCGGTGCCGCAGCCGGTCCTCGAGCACCGTCCGCGAGCGGGCGACGCGGGCCTCCAGCCGCCGCAGCCGGGTGAGCGTCCAGGCGGTCCAGGCCAGCAGGAGGACGACGACGACCGCGGCGACGAGCAACCAGGCGCCGGGTGTCACGCCGAGTCACGCTAGCGGCGGCCGCGCCTCCTCAGGGAGGTCGACACCCCGTCGGTGGCGCCCGTCACCTCCGGCCACGCCTCGTCGTCGCCCGCGGTGACCTCTCCTGCGCCGGGGAGCACGACGGTCTCGTAGACGGCGAGCACCCGGCGGGCGACCACCTGCCAGTCGTAGCCCGCGGCCACCTCGCGCCCGGTCGCGGACAGCGCCGCCCGCCGGGCGGGGTCGGCCAGCAGGTCCGACAGCGCCCGGGCCAGCGCCGCGCTGTCCCCGCGGCGCACCAGCACCCCGGCCGTGCCGTCCTCGAGCACCCGCGCGAACGCGTCGAGGTCGCTGGCCACGATCGGCGCGCCGGCGGCCATGGCCTCGATGAGCACCACCCCGAAGGACTCGCCGAGCAGGTTGGGCGCGCAGTAGACGTCCACCGAGCGCAGGAAGGCGGCCTTGTCGGCCTCGGGGATCTCGCCGAGCAGGGCCACGTGCGCGCGCAGGTCCTCCCCCACCGCCGCGTACAGGGCGTCGGGGTCGCCGCGGCCGGCCACCAGCAGCCGGGCGCCGGGGTGCTCGCGGACGACGGTCCGCATCGCCTCCAGCAGCACCGGCAGGCCCTTGCGCGGCTCGTCGTAGCGGCCGAGGAACCCGATGGTCGGCCCGTCGACGCCGCGGGCGGCCCCGGGCAGGGTCGGGCCCTCGGCGAAGAAGCCCACGTGCACGCCGTTGGGGATGATCACCGCGTCGCCGCCGAGGTGCTCGACCTGCACGCGCCGGGCGAAGTCGGAGACGGCGATCCGGCCGGTGATCTTCTCCAGCCACGGGCGCACGACCGGGCCCCAGGCGGCCAGCCACTTCGACCGCACGGTGGCGGCGTGGAAGGTGGCCACGATCGGGCCGGTGGCGATCATGCAGACCAGCAGGCCGATCGACGGCGGCGCCGGGTCGTGCACGTGGACGACGTCGAAGTGCCCCTCGCGCAGCCAGCGGCGCACCCGCGCGGCGGACACCGGCCCGAACTGCACGCTGGCCATCGAGCCGTTGTAGGGGATCGGCACGGTGCGCCCGGCGAAGGTGAGCCAGGGGTCGGTGAGCGACTCCTCGTGCTCGGCCGGGGTGAGCACCTCGACGTGGTGGCCGAGCCCGCGCAGCGTCTCGGCGAGGTCGCGCACGTGGTACTGGACGCCCCCGGGGACGTCCCACTGGTAGGGGCAGACCAGGCCGATCCGCATCAGCGACACTCCCCCGCCGGCGGGTCGGGCGGCACGTCGGCCCAGATGCGCCCGAGCACGTGCCAGTCCTCCGGCTGCCGCGCGATGTCGGCGGTGAACGCGTCGGCCACGCCCTGCATCGCCGTCGCCACCCGGTCCCGCAGCCGGGTCCCGCCGTCCAGCGGGACCTCCTCGCCGACCTGCAGCACCCACCCGCGCTCGCTGAACCGGCACGTGACCGGGTGCAGCGAGGCGCCGGTCTGCGCGGCCAGCAGCGCCGGACCGCCGGGCATGGTGGCCGGCCGGCCGAAGAACTCGACGGGCACGCCGCCGGAGCCGAGGTCGCGGTCGACGAGCAGGCACACCGAGCGCCCGGCCTCGAGCCACTCGCGCAGCACCGCCGAGCTCGGCCGCTCCCCGCCGGTGAGGGGCACCACCCGCATGCCGAGCGTCTCCCGGTAGGCCAGGAACCGCTCGTACAGCGACTCCGGCCGCAGCCGCTCGGCGACGGTCATGAACGGCTCGCCGAGCCAGTCGAGGAACCACACCCCGGCGGCGTCCCAGTTGCCGCTGTGCGGCAGCGCCAGGATCACCGGCCGGCCCTGCGCGCGGGCGCGGGCGAGGTGCTCGATCCCGGGGACGACGGTGTCGCGCAGCACCCGCGCGGTGCCCAGGCGCGGCAGCCGGAAGGCCTCCTGCCAGTACCGGGCGTAGGAGCGCAGCGCGCGCGCGGTGAGCGCGGCGAGCTCGTCGTCGGCGAGCTTGCCGCCGGTGGCCACCCGCAGGTTGGCCCGCAGCTGGCGGGTGCCCCGGCCCTCACGGCCGGCGGCGAAGCGGGCGACCGCGTCGGAGGCGCCGCGGGCCACCGGCTCGGGCAGCCACTGCACCGCCTGCCAGCCCGCCGCGTAGCCGAGGTCGGTGGCCCGGGCGGCCGCCCGGGCCCGGAGGCCGCTCACGGGGCCGGCGCCGACGGCGTCAGCGACGTCCCCCGGGCGCCACGGTGGACGGCGGCCACCCGCTGGGCGACGGTCACCGCGCCGCCCACCACCAGCAGCCACAGGCCCACGTCGACGGCGTACGGGAGGCCCAGGCCGGTGAGGCCGGTGCCGGCGAGCACCAGGATCAGCCGCTCGGTGCGCTCGACCAGGCCGACGTCGCACGGGATGCCGACGCCCTCGGCCCGCGCCTTGATGTAGCTGGTCAGCACGCCGAGGACCAGCCCCACCATGGCCAGCAGCGCGAGCAGCCGGTCGTCGCCCGCGCCGGTGTACCACCACACCAGCGCCCCGAAGACGGCGGCGTCGACGGCACGGTCGCAGGCCGAGTCCAGCACCGCGCCGAACGCCGACCCGCCGCCGCGGGCGCGCGCGAGCGCCCCGTCGAGCATGTCGAGCAGCACGAACAGCGTGACGGTGAACGCGCCCCAGAACAGGACGCCGTGGGCGATGAGCGTCACCGCCGCGGCGATCGCGCCGACGGTCCCGGTGACGGTGATCGCGTCCGGCGTCACCCCGGCCCGCGCCAGCCGGGTGACCACCGGGGCCCAGAACCGGCCGACGGCCGCCCGGGCACCCGACCCCAGCACGGTCAGTCCCCCGTCCGCGCCGACGGCGCCGCGCCCGGCCACGCCGCGGCCAGCAGCGCGCGGGTCTCGGCCAGCACCTGCGGCAGCACCCGGGTGAGGCCGATGACCGGCATGAAGTTCGTGTCGCCGCCCCAGCGCGGCACCGCGTGCTGGTGCAGGTGGTCGGCGATGCCGGCCCCCGCCACCTGGCCCTGGTTCATCCCGATGTTGAAACCGTGTGCTCCGGTCACCTGCCGCACCACCCGCATCGCCGTCTGCGTGAACGCGCCCAGCTCGGCGACCTCGTCGTCGGTCAGGTCGGTGTAGTCGGGCACGTGCCGGTACGGGACCACCATGAGGTGCCCGGCGTTGTAGGGGTAGAGGTTCAGCACCGCGAAGACGGTCGCGCCGCGCGCCACGACCAGTCCCTGCTCGTCCGGCATCGCCGGGATGAGGCAGAACGGGCAGTCGTGCTCGCCGGTGGGCTTGCCCGAGCCCCGGATGTAGGCCATCCGGTAGGGCGTCCACAGGTGCTCGAAGACGGCGGCCGGCCCGTCGTCGTCGGCGGAGACGGGGACCGTGAAGCCGTCGGGCCCCACGGTCACCGCGACTCCAGCGGCGCGTCCGCCGTCGGGTCGGCGTTGTGCCGCGCGGTCACCCAGGCGACGACGGCGTCGACGGCCTCGTCGACCGGCACGCCGTTGCGCTGGCTGCCGTCGCGGTAGCGGAAGGAGACCGCGCCGGCCTCGGCGTCGGTGGCCCCGGCGATGAGCACGAAGGGCACCTTCTGCATGCTGGCGTTGCGGATCTTCTTCTGCATGCGGTCGTCGGAGTCGTCGACCTCGACCCGGATGCCGCGGGCGCGCAGCTTCAGCGCGACGTCGGTCAGGTAGCCGACCTGGTCGTCGGTGACCGGGATGCCGACCACCTGCACCGGGGCCAGCCACGCGGGGAACGCACCGGCGTAGTGCTCGGTGAGGACGGCGAAGAAGCGCTCGATCGAGCCGAACAGCGCCCGGTGCAGCATGACCGGCCGCTGGCGGGAGCCGTCGGCGGCGGTGTACTCGAGGTGGAACCGCTCGGGCAGGTTGAAGTCGACCTGGATGGTCGACATCTGCCAGCTGCGGCCGATGGCGTCGCGCGCCTGCACCGAGATCTTCGGGCCGTAGAACGCCGCGCCGCCCGGGTCGGGGACGAGCTCGAGGCCGGACTCCAGCGCCGCCTGGCGCAGTGCCTCGGTGGCGACCTCCCAGCTCTCGTCCGACCCCACGGACTTCTCCGGGTTGCGGGTGGACAGCTCGAGGTAGAAGTCGGAGAGGCCGTAGTCGGCGAGCAGGCCGAGGACGAAGTCGAGCAGCCCGCGCAGCTCACCGGGCATCTGCTCGGGGGTGCAGTAGATGTGCGCGTCGTCCTGGGTGAAGCCGCGGGCGCGGGTGAGCCCGTGGATGACGCCGGACTTCTCGTACCGGTAGACGGTGCCGAACTCGAACAGCCGCAGCGGCAGCTCGCGGTAGGAGCGGCCGCGGGACCCGAACACCAGGTTGTGCATCGGGCAGTTCATCGGCTTGAGGTAGTAGTCCTGCCCCTGCCGGCGGACGGTGCCGTCGGCGTCGCGCTCCTCGTCGAGCTGCATGGGCGGGTACATGCCCTCGGCGTACCAGTCGAGGTGGCCCGAGATCTCGAACAGCCGGCCCTTGGTGATGTGCGGGGTGTTGACGAAGGAGTAGCCGGCCTCCTCGTGCCGCTGCCGGCTGTACGCCTCCAGCTCCCGCCGGACGACGCCGCCCTTGGGGTGGAACACCGCCAGGCCCGACCCGATCTCGTCGGGGAAGCTGAACAGGTCCAGCTCGGCGCCCAGGCGGCGGTGGTCGCGGCGCTCGGCCTCGGCCACCTGCTCCAGGTACGCCTTGTGCGCCTCGCGGCTCTCCCACGCGGTGCCGTAGACCCGCTGCAGCTGCGGGTTCTTCTCGCTGCCCCGCCAGTAGGCGGCGGCCGAGCGGGTGAGGCTGAACGCCGGGATGGTCGAGGTGCGCGGCAGGTGCGGGCCCCGGCACAGGTCGGTCCAGACCCGCTCGCCGGTGCGCGGGTCGAGGTTGTCGTACATGGTCAGCTGCGCGCCGCCGACCTCGACGTCGGCGCCCTCGGCGGCCGGGTGGGCCGGGTCGGCAGCAGAGCCCTTGAGGCCGATCAGCTCGAGCTTGTACGGCTCGTGGGCGAGCTCGGCGCGGGCGTCGTCGTCGCTGACCTCCCGGCGGGAGAAGCGCTGGCCGGCCTTGACGATCTGCTGCATGCGCTTCTCCAGCGCCTGCAGGTCCTCCGGGGTGAACGGCTTCTCCGGGTCGAAGTCGTAGTAGAAGCCGTTCTCCACCGGCGGGCCGATGCCCAGCCGGGTGCCGGGGAACAGGTCCTGCACGGCCTGGGCGAGCACGTGCGCGGTCGAGTGCCGGATGACCGCGCGGCCCTCGGGGCTGGCGGCGACGACGGGCTCGACCTCGGCGTCGGCGTCGGGGGCCCAGGCGAGGTCGCGCAGGTCGCCGGTGGCGAGGTCGCGGACGACGACGGCGCCGTCGGGGCCCTTGAGCGCGACCCCGGCGTCCTTGAGCGCCTGCTCGGCCGTCGTCCCGGCCGGCACCCGGATCGGGGCGGTTGCGGCAGGGGTGGGCGCGGCGGACACGGGGGCTCCTGGGGGTTGCGCGAGATCGGGACGGCGTCCGCTCGGCGGACGCGCACCGGCCAGCGTATCGACCGTGCCCCGGTGTTCCCGAGAGCCGACTACGTGGGGAGGACCTCGTCGCCGACCGTGACCGTCCCGGGCTCGGCCACCTCCGCGTAGACGCCCAGGCAGTGCTTCGGCAGCCGGGTGACCTCCAGCACGGCCGAGCCCAGCCGCAGCCGGCGGCCCACCCAGGTCCGCTCGTCGTCGGCGGGCAGGTCGAGGAGGAGGTTGGCCCGCGGGTCCTCGGCGCCGCAGCCGGCCGGGACGACACCGGCCGCCGCCCGGTCCAGCGCCTGCCGGGAGACCAGGTGCACCGCCGCGGCGCCCTCGGGCCGGCCGGTCAGCGGCTCGAGCCGCACCGGCCGGCCCAGCGCCGCGGCGACGGCGGCGGCGTCGAGGTCGGGGTGGCCGGTGGGGGTGACGCCGGCCAGCGCGGGGGCGTCCTTCCCGCGCAGCACCCGCCCGTCGAGGTCGACGACGGCGGACCCACGGTCCCCGGCCAGGCCGGCGGGGCCGACGTCGGCGGACCGCAGGGGCGTGCCGGCGCAGCCGCGGACGGGGTAGACCGAGATGCCGACGACCGTCCCCGCGCTCACGCGGGTCACGCTACGCAGGGCGGGCGACGACGACACCGCGGCGGCGCAGCCGGCGCAGCTGGGACTCCAGGTAGGGCCGGGCCCGGCGCTGCCCGCCGCGGACGGCGATCGCCTCGGCCAGCCCGGTCAGGACGCGGGCCAGCCGCTGCTCGTCGGCGGGCCAGCCGCGGCGCAGGCACTCCTCCAGCCACTCGACCGGTGCGGTGTGCCCGCGCTCGCCGTTGCACCGCCGGCAGGCGGCCACCTCGTTCTCCAGCCACGACGGGCCGCCCTTGACCCGCGGCACGACGTGCTCGGTCGTGGGGGTGACGTGCCCGGTGAGCGCCCGGCCGCACCAGATGCAGGTGGGGCCGTCCCGCTCCACGGCCGCGTCCAGCCGGGCGACCCTGTCCAGTGCCATCTCCCCCATGGTGCGCCTGATCCAGGTGGGCGCGCTCAGTCCCGGCGGCGGCGCCCGGCCACCCGCGGGGGCCGCGGCAGCAGTGCGGCCGTCAGCGCGCTCCGCCGGCGGCGGCGGACGGCCCGCCGGAACTGCTCCCGGCCGGGACCGGCACCGGGCGCGTACGCCGACCACACGAGGTCGCCTCCCGCCGTGTCGTCGTCGCCCGCGCGGTCCCGCAGGTGCGCGAGGACGCGGCCGGCGAGGGCCTCGTCGGCGAGCAACGCCGCCCAGTCCTCGGGGTCCCGGCTCTCCTCGGCCAGCGCCTCGCCGATCCAGCCGAACACCCCCGGGCCGAAGGACCGCACCGCCAGGTCGCCGACGACGGCGTGCGCGGCGTCGACCACCACCCCCGCCTCGAGCGCCACCTCCAGCTCGACGACGGCACGCAGCGTGTACGCATCAGGGACCGGCTCCACTCCCGCATCGTGCAGCACGGCGGGTCCCCGACCGATGAGAAACGGGATCGGCCAGTGTCTGACCCGACGAGACCGGCCGACAGGGCCGGCCGACCGACCGAGGAGCAGACATGGGTGCCATCCGCGTGCACGAGTTCACCACCGTCGACGGGGTCGTCGACGCACCGATGTGGACGGTCGACTACGGGTTCCCCGACGACCTGGCCGCCTCCATCGGGGCGATCACCGCGCCGGCGACGGGCATCCTGCTCGGCCGCACGACCTTCGAGATGTTCGCGCCGGCGTGGTCCACGCGGACGGTCGAGGACGACCCCGGGGCGCCGTTCTTCAACGACACCACCAAGTACGTCGTCTCCTCGACGCTGGCCGACGCCGAGGGCGTGTGGCGGAACTCCACCTCCCTCGGCGGCTACGACGCCGACCGGATCCGGGAGCTCAAGGCCGACCGGGACCTCTACGTCAGCGGCAGCGCCACCCTCGTGCGGGCGCTGGTGGCCGACGGGCTGGTCGACGAGCTGCACCTGTACGTGTACCCGGTCGCCGTCGGCGAGGGCATCCACCTGTTCCCCGAGGGCACGAAGCAGAAGCTGTCGCTGGTCGGCGTCGAGGCGCTGAGCAACGGCGTGGCGCACCTGACCTACGGCCCGGCCGCCTGAGCCCACCGCGAGAGGGCCGGGCTCCCGTCGTCGGGAGCCCGGCCCTCCCGTCGGCCACGGGGACGGCAGCACGCAGAACCCGTCGCCGTCGGGGTCGGCCGGCACCACCCGGGTCGCCCCGAGCGCGAGCAGGGCGTCGCCAGGGCCGCCGGCGACCGGGCGACGACGCGGTACCCCCGTGGACGCCGCGAGGGCCGGGCCCCCGTCGGGAGCCCGGCCCTCGCGTGCCGGTGGGCGATACTGGGTTCGAACCAGTGACCTCTTCGGTGTGAACGAAGCGCTCTACCACTGAGCCAATCGCCCGTTGCGCCGTCCATGATGCCAGACGGTCAGCGCCACAGGGGCACCCACCCCGGCATCCAGTCCGGAACACCGGTGACGTGCAGCGTGACGACGAGGACGCCGTAGACGAACGCCGCCGTCAGCACGCCGATCCCCAGGCGCACCCACACCGGCTGGCGGCCCAGCCAGTCGGTCCACGCCTTGACGTGCCGCTTGGTGAACTCCAGCAGCCGCTCGGCCCAGGTGAACTCGGTGGCGAGCACGAACAGGCCGGCGATGACGGTGAGCCAGCCGGGGCCCGGCAGCGGGATGGTGACCAGGCCGACGGCGACCACGAGGCCGCCGACGATGCCGACGACCATCCGGTAGGCGTGGTCGACCGAGCGGCGGGCGGCCAGGCGCTGCCGCCACCGCGACTCCGCGACCCGCTCGCGCAGGCTGTGGACGCCGTCGTGGTCGAAGTGCTCCCGCCGCTGCTCGGCGGTCGGTCGTGCCCGCCGCTCCCGGGGGGGCGGCGGCACCGTGTCCTGTCCGCTCAGCTGGTCACCTGCCCGTTCGCCACCACGTCCGACGGTTCCGCCGGAGCCTGCCGGCCGGGCTCGATGCTGATCGCGTACCCCGCGTAGCCGTCGAGACCGGTCGAGGCGGAGCCTACGGTCCGGAGGTCGGTCTGTGGGGAGACGACGTCGAAGGTGCCGAGCGCCACCGGTGCGTCGTCGGCCATCCCCCACACCACGTAGACGCTGGCGCTGCTGTCGTTGACCCGCAGCCCGTGCGTGACGACCTCCAGCTGCGCGTCGCGGGCGACGACGGTGGCCACCGGGTCGCCGTCGCCGTCCTGGACGGGTGCGATGGTCGCCCGTCCGGGCTGCAGCAGCGCCTCGACCACCTGCTGCTGCTCCGCGGCGAGGGCGCGGGCGTCGTCGCGGGCGGAGCTGAGCACGACGTTCCAGGTGCCGAGCGCCAGGATCGCGGCGACGGCGGCGGCGACCAGCGCGTTGGGCAGCACCCGCCGCCACACCGGGCGGGGGTCGGGCGCGGGCTCCTCCGCGGCGGGCACGTAGCCGGGGAAGCCGGTCGCGACGGGACGGTCGGTGCGGCGGCGCCCGCCGGGGGCGGCCGGGGCCGGCGGCACGGGCGCCACGCCCGGGGCGGCGGGGTCGACGCCGGCCGGCGGGGGGAGCTGCCCGGTCTCCTCGACCGCGGCCCGCAGCCGGTCGCGCAGCCGGTCGTCCGGCTCGGCCTGCGGCAGGTCCGCGGCCAGCGCCGCCATCACCTCGGAGGTCTCGGCGACGGTCCGGGTGCACCGCGGGCAGGTCGGCAGGTGGGCGCCGAACAGCGCCTCGTCCTCCGGCTCGAGCGCGTGCAGCGCCCAGCCGACGGCGAGCTCGTCGAAGGGCTCGTGGGAGTCGGGGCGCGGGCTCACCGGGCACCCCCGTCGACCGCGGCGGGACCGCTGAGCGCGCCACCGGCGCCGCCCCCGGCGACCCCGCCGAGCTCCTCCTTCAGCCGGCGCATGCCGGCCAGCATGCGGGTCTTCACCGTCCCCAGCGGCGCGCGGGTCAGGGCCGCGACCTCCCGCTGCGTGTACCCGCCGTAGTAGGCGAGCGTGAGCGCCTCCCGCTGGGCGTCGGGCAGCGCCGCGAGCGCGGTCCGCACCCGCTCGGACACCACCCGGTCCCACGCCTCGTCCTCGACGTCGCGGGCGCTGGTGGGGGCGCTCAGCGCGAGGTCGTCCTCGGCGCGGGCCCGGCGGCGGCGCTGCGACTCCTCCCGGCGGACGGCGTCGACGGCCTTGTGGTGGACCATCGCCAGCAGCCAGGCGGAGAAGCTGCCGCGGGTGCCGTCGTAGGCGTGCGGGTCGCGCCACACGGTGAGGAACACGTCCTGGACGACGTCCTCGGCGAGGACGTCGTCGGCCAGCACCCGCCTGGCCAGCGCGAACGCCGGCCGGCGGAACCGCTCGTAGAGGTCGTCCACGGCGCCCCGGTCGCCGGCCCGCACGCGCGCCACGAGGTCCAGGTCACCGGGGTCGCCCTCCGGACGTCGTGCCGGACGCGTCACGGTTCCCATCGTCACACGACGCATTCGCGGCAGCGCGCATCACGGTTCACCACGCCGGGTAGGGGCATCCCCAGGTGGTTCCCGCCCCTGAACCCGGCGGGACCGCGCGGACCGGTCGGGAAGATGACCGCCGCGGTCGGCCCGGCCGTGGCGACACGCCCGGTAGCAGGTCGGCGCAACATCCGACTCCTCTCGTCGTTACACGTGACATGGATCGAGGCGACATGGCATCCCGCTCCACCCCCGGGTACTCCGTCCCCACGACGCTGTACCTGGTGGGCCCGACCTCCTGGACCGAGGTGCCGGCCGCCCTCTCCTACGCGGTGCACGACCCCTTCGCGGTGCGGATCGGCTTCGGGGAGGCCGGGGAGGTCGCCGACGACGGCATCACCTGGCTGCTCGGCCGCGAGCTGCTCGCGGCCGGGCTCGAGCGGCCGGCCGGTGACGGCGACGTGCGCATCTGGCCGGCCCGCACCAGCGGTGACGTGCTGTACCTGCACCTGCGCGCCCCCTCCGGGGAGGCGCTGTTCGAGCTGTCCCGCGCCACGGTTGCCGCGTTCCTGCAGCGCACCGAGGAGCTCGTGCCCTCCGGGCAGGAGACGGCGGCGCTCGACGTCGACGACGAGCTGGCCGCGCTGCTGTCCGGCGGCGGGGCCGACCCCGGGGCCCGGTGAACCCCGGGGGGACCCCCCGTGAAACCCCTGCCGAGGGTCGGGTATGGTTCTCCCTGCACGACAGCGACACAGCACGACAGCGACACAACAGAACACAGCAACGCGGACGTGGCTCAGTTGGTAGAGCATCACCTTGCCAAGGTGAGGGTCGCGGGTTCGAATCCCGTCGTCCGCTCGGGACCTCGGGCGCTGGTCGCGAGACCGGCGCCCGTGTGTGCGGTGGAGTGGCCGAGAGGCGAGGCAACGGCCTGCAAAGCCGTCTACACGGGTTCAAATCCCGTCTCCACCTCGGCTCCTCGCCGAGCGCGGTGGAGCGGACCGGTCGGCAGACCGGACTCGGGCGATTGGCTCAGTGGTAGAGCGCTACCTTGACACGGTAGAGGTCACTGGTTCGAACCCAGTATCGCCCACCAGCACGCGGAGCCCCGGACCCCAGCGGTCCGGGGCTCTGGTCGTCTCCGGGGTCCGTCAGCCGGCGGGCGGTCGGGGCGGCACTCACCGCCGCTCCCCCACCGCCGGCGCCACCCGCTCCTCCCAGAACCGCTCCACCTGGGCGGCGAGGGCCTCGGGGGCGCCGCTGTTGTCGAGGACGACGTCGGCCACCGCCCGGCGCTGCTCGTCGGTGGCCTGGGCGGCGATGCGGGCGCGCGCGTCGTCCTCGGTGAGCCCGCGCAGCACCAGCCGGGCGACGCGGGTGTCCAGGTCGGTCTCGACCACCAGCACGAGGTCGTACGCGCCGGCCTGGCCGGTCTCCACCAGCAGCGGGACGTCCTGGACGACCACGGCGTCCTCCGGGGCCGCCTGGACGACCTCCAGGGCCCGGGCGCGCACCAGCGGGTGCACGATCCCGTCCAGCCGCGCCCGCGCCTGCGGGTCGGCGAACACGACGGCGGCCAGCGCCGGGCGGTCGAGCGCCCCGTCGGGGGTGAGCACGCCCGGCCCGAAGGTGTCCACGACGGCGGCCAGCCCCGGCGTACCCGGTTCCACGACCTCCCGGGCGATGCGGTCGGCGTCCACGACCAGCGCCCCCCGGGCCGCCAGCAGGGCGGCCACCGTGCTCTTCCCCGACCCGATCCCGCCGGTCAACCCGATCCGCAGCACGGACGGACGGTAACGAGCGCACGGTCGGCGGTCACGGACGGGTAACACCCGCCCCCCGGCCCCGGCGCGTCGCACCAGTCACACCCGTCACTCCTCATAACGTCCGTCCCGTCTGTTCCCCATGGAGGGGGACGCAGCCGAGAGAGGCAGGCAGCCCGATGTCGCAGCCCCGCACCGCCGTCGCGACGGTCCCCGCCGGTCCCCGCACACCGGGCCGGCACCGGGCGGAGCGTGCGGGCGGGATCCGGGTGGCCGACATCCCCGCCGTCCGCGCGCGCATGGCGGTGCAGGAGGCGGGGCCCTCGCGCCGCGGGGCGTTCCTCCGCTGGCTGCTCGACGCCGCCCCGGCCGGCCGCCACACCTGGCAGTCGCTGGCCGCGGCCGGCGGCCGCCCGCGCTCGGCCTTCGCGATCATCCTCAGCCTCTGAGGTAGGCCTCCTCCGCCCTCACCGCTCGCGCCGGGACCCTGCCGGAGGGGCGTCCCGACACGTCGGGCGGACGTGGGCCGATCAGACCGGGTGCCCGCCCGGACGGGGACGGCGGGCGGGCACCCCTCTGCGCCGATCCGTGCGCGCACGACAGAGGCCCAGGACCCTCACGGGTCCTGGGCCTCTGTCGTCGGTTCAGACCGTCAGCGCGCGGTCAGCGGTCACTCCCCGCCGGCGAGCTTGGCCCGCAGCGCGGCGAGCGCCTCGTCGCTGGCCAGCGTGCCGCCACCGGAGGTGGTGTCGCCGCCGGTCGCCGTGTCGCCGCCGGAGGAGTAGTTGCCACCGGCAGCGGCCTCGGCGTCGGCCTCGCGGGCCGCGGCGATCTGCTTCCGGTGCGCCTCGAAGCGGGCCTGGGCCTCGGCGTACTGCCGCTCCCAGGTCTCGCGGGCCTCCTCGTAGCCCTCGAGCCACTCCCCGGTCTCGGGGTCGAAGCCCTCGGGGTAGATGTAGTTGCCCTGCTCGTCGTAGGACGCGGACATGCCGTAGGCGGCGGGGTCGAACTGCTCCTCGTCGCCGATGACGCCCTCGTTGGCCTGCTTGAGCGACAGCGAGATGCGGCGCCGGTCGAGGTCGATGTCGATGACCTTGACGAGGATCTCGTCGCCGACCTGCACGACCTGCTCCGGGATCTCCACGTGGCGCTCGGCCAGCTCGGAGATGTGGACCAGGCCCTCGATGCCCTCGTCGACCCGGACGAACGCACCGAAGGGCACCAGCTTGGTGACCTTGCCCGGCACGACCTGGCCGATCTGGTGGGTGCGGGCGAACTGACGCCACGGGTCCTCCTGCGTCGCCTTCAGCGACAGGGAGACCCGCTCGCGGTCGAGGTCGACGTCGAGGACCTCGACGGTGACCTCCTGGCCCACCTCGACGACCTCGGACGGGTGGTCGATGTGCTTCCAGGACAGCTCGGAGACGTGCACGAGGCCGTCCACGCCGCCCAGGTCGACGAACGCGCCGAAGTTGACGATCGAGGAGACGACGCCGGTGCGCACCTGGCCGCGGGCGAGCTTGTTGAGGAACTCGCTGCGGACCTCGGACTGCGTCTGCTCCAGCCACTGCCGGCGGGACAGGACGACGTTGTTGCGGTTCTTGTCGAGCTCGATGATCTTCGCCTCGAGCTCGCGGCCCACGTAGGGCTGCAGGTCGCGGACGCGGCGCATCTCGACCAGCGACGCGGGGAGGAAGCCGCGCAGGCCGATGTCGAGGATGAGACCGCCCTTGACGACCTCGATGACGGTGCCGGTGACGACCTCGTCGGCTTCCTTCTTGGCCTCGATCGTGCCCCAGGCGCGCTCGTACTGGGCGCGCTTCTTGGACAGGATCAGGCGGCCTTCCTTGTCCTCCTTCTGGAGGACGAGAGCTTCCACCTCGTCGCCGACCTTGACGACCTCGTTGGGGTCGACGTCGTGCTTGATGGACAGCTCGCGCGAGGGGATGACGCCCTCGGTCTTGTAGCCGATGTCCAGCAGCACCTCGTCCCGGTCGACCTTGACGATGACGCCTTCGACGATGTCGCCGTCGTTGAAGTACTTGATCGTCTGGTCGATCGCGGCGAGGAAGTCCTCGGCGGTGCCGATGTCGTTCACCGCGATCTGGGGGGTGCTGTCGGGACGGACCTGGGTGGAGGTCATGTGGTCGAGTGCTCCGGACGGGGGATGCGTAGGGACAGGGGGACCGCGGCCGGGTGACCGCGGGAGCGGGGAGAGCCGGCGCGCGCCGATCCCTTGCGGGTAACAGCACTGACAGACCTCTGGCGCATTCCCATGGTACGGACGCGCGCGCACCGGGGTCCACCGGGTGGACGACCTCTGCCGATCCGCAGCGGCGTGTCACGCTGGGCGTGTCATGATGCCGCCGCCCGCACTCCCCCTCGGGCCCGACGGCTACCCCGCCGCGGGCGGGGTCGAGCGGCGGCCGGCCGGGTCCGCCGAGTCGGTGCGCGCCAACCGCGGCTGGTGGGACGCCGCCGCGCCGGCCTACCTCGCCGAGCACGGCGACGACCTGGGCGACGTCGACTTCCTGTGGTGCCCGGAGGGGCTGCGCGAGGCCGACGCACACCTGCTCGGCGACGTCGCCGGCCGCCGGGTGCTGGAGGTCGGCTGCGGCTCGGCGCCGTGCGCGCGCTGGCTGCGCCGGGCCGGCGCGGACGTCGTCGCGCTGGACCTGTCGGCCGGGATGCTCGCCCGCGCGGCGGAGCTGGGCCGGGACACCGGCATCGGGGTGCCGCTGGTGCAGGCCGACGTCGGCGCGCTGCCGCTGGCCGGCGCGTCGTTCGACGTCGTCTGCTCGGCCTTCGGCGGGCTGCCGTTCGTCGCCGACGTCGAGGGGGCGCTGGCCGAGGTGGCGCGGGTGCTGCGCCCGGGCGGGCGGTTCGCCGCGTCGGTCAACCACCCGTTCCGCTGGCCGCTGCCGGACTCCCCCGACCCCGACGACCTGCGGGTCGTGTCGTCCTACTTCGACCGCCGGCCCTACGTGGAGACCGACGGCGAGGGGCGCACGGTCTACGTCGAGCACCACCGCACGGTCGGCGACTGGGTGCGCGCCGTCGTCGGGGCGGGCCTGGTCCTCGACGACCTGGTCGAGCCGGAGTGGACGCCGGGCCGCACGCAGGAGTGGGGCCAGTGGTCCCCTGCCCGCGGCGCCCTCGTCCCCGGCACGCTGGTCCTGGTCGCCCACCGCCCCTGACCCACGCGATCGGGCCGACCTGCCGCTACGGGGAGCTCGCGACGTGATCGATGCGGCGTTCGTCAGGCACTGGAGTGAGCGGTACCCGCTGGAGACGCACGAGGTCCACCTGTTCGACGTCGTCGGGCCAGCGGTACGGGGGCGAGGCGGGTACCTGCGGACCGGGTTCGATGCCGTCGGGACGTGGAAGAGCCCGCGATCCACGTTCTACCTGGCCTGCAACGACGACGCCGACGTCCTGGACCTCACGGAGTCGGCGTTGACTGCGCCGCTCCCCCTCCGTCACCGCGTGCTCGGCCTGCTCCACGGAGTCGGGACGCACATGGCGAGCGCACTGCTGTCGGTCGCACTGCCGGAGGAGCACACGGTGATGGACTCCCGGGCGGTCGAGACCCTCCGGGCGCACGGACTCCTCGCGCCTGGGTGGCCCACCTACCCGGTCCACCCGGGGGTGTGTCAGGACGTGGCCCGCAGCACCGGCGCGACCCTCCGCGAGCTCGATCGCGCCCTGTGGAATCGGAGCAAGGCACAGCGCACGTGACGACTGCAGGGAACTCGTCGCTGAGCCGGAGCGCTCAGCAGCGAGTTCCCTGCAGTCGTCGATCAGGAGGCCACCCTCGACCTGAGGTGGACGTCCAGACCAGGCCCGTCAGTGAGCGGCGGCGTCCCAGCTGCGGCCGACGCCGACCGAGACCTCCAGCGGCACCGACAGCTGCGCGGCGCCGGACATCTCGCGGCGGACGATCGCCTCCAGCGCCTCCCGCTCCCCCGGCGCGACCTCGAGCACGAGCTCGTCGTGCACCTGCAGCAGCATCCGCGAGGACAGGCCCTCGGCCTCGATCGCCCGCTCGACACCGAGCATGGCGACCTTGATGACGTCGGCCGCCGAGCCCTGGATCGGGGCGTTGAGCGCCATCCGCTCGGCCATCTGCCGCCGCTGCCCGTTGTCGCTGGTGAGGTCGGGCAGGTAGCGGCGGCGGCCCAGCGTCGTCTCGGTGTAGCCGGTCTGCCGGGCGTCGTCGACGACGCCGTCGAGGTAGTCGCGGATCCCGCCGAAGCGCTCGAAGTAGGCGTGCATCTGCCCGCGCGCCTCCTCCGGGGTGATCCGCAGCTGCTGGGCCAGCCCGTAGGCGCTCAGCCCGTAGGCCAGGCCGTAGCTCATCGCCTTGATCCGGCGGCGCATCTCCGGGTCGACCTGCTCGATCGGGATGTCGTAGGCCCGCGAGGCGACGAAGGAGTGCAGGTCCTCCCCGGATGTGAACGCCTCGATGAGCCCCTCGTCCTCGGACAGGTGGGCCATGATCCGCATCTCGATCTGGCTGTAGTCGGCCGTCATCAGCGACTCGTAGCCGGACCCGACGACGAAGGCCTGCCGGATCCGGCGGCCCTCGGCGGAGCGGATGGGGATGTTCTGCAGGTTCGGGTCGATCGAGGACAGCCGGCCGGTGGCGGCGATCGTCTGCTGGAACGTGGTGTGGATGCGGCCGGCGTCGTCGACCATCGGGATCAACCCGTCGATGACCGTGCGCAGCCGGGTGACGTCACGGTGGCGCAGCAGGTGCTCGAGGAACGGGTGCCCGGTCGAGGCCAGCAGCGAGGTCAGCGCGTCGGCGTCGGTGGTGTAGCCGGACTTGATCTTCTTCGTCTTCGGCAGGCCCAGCTCGTCGAAGAGGACCGCCTGCAGCTGCTTGGGCGAGCCCAGGTTGATCTCGCGCCCGATGACGGCGTACGCCTCGGCCGCCGCGGCGGCCACCCCCTCGGCGAACTCCCGCTGCAGCTCGGTCAGCAGGTCCGTGTCGACGGCGATGCCGCGCTGCTCCATCCGCGCCAGCACCCGGGTGAGCGGCAGCTCGAGGTCGCCGAGCAGGTGGTCGCCGCCCTTGGAGCCGAGCACCTGCTCGAGGGCGTCGGACAGGTCGTTGACGGCGACGGCCTTGAGGACGTCGGCGTGCGCGGCCTCGGCGGCCAGGTCGGCCTCGGTCGGGCCCATCCCCTCCAGCGTCAGCTGCGCCTCCGGCGCGGCGTCGTCCTTGAGCTCGCGCTTGAGGTACCGCACCGAGAGGTCGGCGAGGTCGAAGGAGCGCTGCCCCGGCGTGGCCAGGTAGGCCGCCAGCGCGGTGTCGCTGGTGACGCCCTGCAGGTCCCACCCGCGCGCCCAGACCGCCAGCAGCGGCCCCTTGACGTCGTGCACCACCTTCTCGGTGGCCGGGTCGGCCAGCCACGCGGCCAGGGCCTGCTCGTCGGCGGCGTCGAGGTCGGGCCCGCAGTCGACGAAGACGGCGTGGTCGTCGGCGGCGGCCAGCGCCAGGCCGGCCAGCTCCCCGGTGCCCCGCCCCCACGTCCCGCGGAAGACGACGCCGGTGCGGCCGGTGCGGGCGTGCGCGTCGAGCCAGGCCGACAGCCCGCCGGCCGGGACGTCGTCGGCGGTGACGTCGAAGCCGCCCTCGACCTCGGGCTCGGCGCTGGTCAGCGTGGCGAACAGCCGCTCGCGCAGCACCCGGAACTGCAGGTTGTCGAAGAGGGTGTGCACCTCGTTGCGGTCCCATGCGCGGACGGCGAGGTCCTGCGGGCCGAGCTCCAGCGCCACCTGCCGGTCGAGCTCGGTCAGCCGCCGGTTCTGCAGCACCGAGGACAGGTGCTCGCGCAGCTTCTCGCCGACCTTGCCCTTGACCGTGTCGACGCGGTCGACCAGCTCGTCGAGGGAGCCGTACTCGCGGACCCACTTGGCCGCGGTCTTCTCCCCCACGCTCGGGATGCTCGGCAGGTTGTCGCTGGGGTCCCCGCGCAGCGCGGCGAAGTCCGGGTACTGCCGCGGCGTCAGCCCGTACTTGGCCTCGACCTCCTCCGGCGTGAACCGGGTGAGGTCCGAGACGCCCTTGCGCGGGTACAGCACGGTGACGTGCTCGCTGACCAGCTGCAGGGCGTCGCGGTCGCCGGTGCAGATGAGCACGTCCATGCCCTGCTCGACGGCCTGCACGGTCAGCGTGGCGATGACGTCGTCGGCCTCGTAGCCCGGCGCGGTGATCACCGGGACCCGCAGCGCGGCGAGCACCTCCTGGATGAGGCTGACCTGCCCGCGGAAGTCGGTGGGGCTCTCGGTGCGGTTGGCCTTGTACTCCGCGTAGATCTCGCTGCGGAAGGTCTGCCGGCCGACGTCGAAGGCCACCGCGAGATGGGTGGGCTGCTCGTCGCGCAGCACGTTGATCAGCATCGACGTGAAGCCGTAGACGGCGTTGGTCGGCTGGCCCGTCGTCGTGGAGAAGTTCTCCACCGGCAGCGCGAAGAACGCGCGGTAGGCCAGCGAGTGCCCGTCGAGGAGGAGCAGCCGCGGCCGCTGGGCGGTGGGCTGGGCCGTCGCCGAGGGGGCGGTGGGCGCGGGGGTGGTCACCGGAGCGGACATCGCGCACGATCCTAGGTGCGCTCACCCACGGTTCCGAGGCCCGCACGGGACCGGGGCTAGGGTGCGCCGGTGACCTCCGCTCCCCCGGACTGGCTGTCGCCCACCGCCAGCAGCCCGCTCGACGACAAGCTCGGCATCACGATCGTCGACTACGACCCGGCCCGGCTGGTGGCGACGATGCCGGTCGAGGGCAACCAGCAGCCCTTCGGCCTGCTGCACGGCGGCGCCACGTGCTCGCTGGTCGAGACGATCGGCTCCTGGGCGGCGATGCTCAACGCCGGCCCGGGCCGCAAGGCCGTGGGTGTCGAGCTGAACGCCAGCTACCTGCGCGCGGCGACGTCGGGCACGGTCACCGCCGTCTGCACCCCGGCCCGCGTCGGCCGCACGCTGTCGACGTTCCTCGTCGAGGTCACCGACGACCGGGGGCGGACCACCGCCACCGCGCGGCTGACCTGCGCGATCCTCCCCGCCTGATCAGGCGGGGAGGGCCGGCACCGCCCGGGCCACCGGGCGACGGCGCGGCGGCCGGGGCAGCGGGACGCCGCCGCGCTGCCAGGCGGCCAGCGACCGGGCCAGCGTCTCCCGGGGCACGATCCGGCGGGTGGTGAGCGGCGCGAAGCCCATCCGCGCGAAGAACCGCTGCCGCTCGGCCTCGTGCCCGCCGACCGCGGCGACGACGTGCTCGGCGCCGACCTCCGCGGCGTGGTCGGCGGCCGCGGCCAGCAGTGCGGCCCCGGCCCCGCACCGGCGGTGGTCCCGGTGCACGACGAGGTTGTCCACGGTGACCTGCGGGACGCCGAGCACCGCCGACAGCGGGTCCAGCCCCAGCACGGCCAGGCCGACGACCGCCTCGCCCGCGGTCGCCGCCGTGGCGGCGTTGGCGCCGGGCAGGACGGCGAGCACCACCCGGTGCGCAGGGTCGGTCAGCAGCCGCCGGAAGCCCGCCGCCGCGGCCGCCCCGGGTGTCTGCCCGGTGAGGACGCCCTCCGCGTGCGCCTCGGCGCGGTGCTGGCGCACCAGGGCGAGGACGGCGGGCAGGTCGTCGGGGCGCGCCGTGCGCGTGACGACGCGGTACCGCTGGCCGGCAGCAGACACGGGAGCCCTCCCCTGGACGGTGCCGCCGAGCGTGCACCTCCCACCCCCTCCGGCCACGCCGACGCGCCGGTCCTGGGACGGGAGTGGTCACTCAGACGGGTGCGTCGGCGCGTCGCGCTTCGGTCACAGTGCGGCGACGAGGGAACGGGGAGGCAACACGCCTGGGTTACCGTCACGCCTCCACTGCCACGACCAGGGAGGTTGTGTGAGGCACCCGTCAGCCACTGCCGGGCGACCCGAGCTGCACCGGAGCGCGATCCGCCCGGGGCGCCGGAGCGTCGTCCGCGGGGTGCTGCTGCGACTCCTGCTGGTCCTCGTCGCCGTCACGGGGCTCGCCGTCCTGGTCCCCGGGATCGCGAGCGCCGAGGGCGAGCAGGTGCTCGGCACGCTGCAGACCAGCCGGTCCGGCCCCATCGAGGGCGTCCAGGTCACGGTCACCACCGCCGCCGGGGACGAGGTCGACAGCGTCGAGAGCGACGAGGACGGGCGCTGGTCGGTCGACCTGCCCGGCCCCGGCGACTACGTCGTCACCATCGACGCCGACGACCTGCCCGAGGGCGTCGAGCTCGCCGGCGCGGACAACCGCGCGGTCACCGTCGACACCGGCCGGCGCGAGCCGGTGATCATCGGCCTCGAGGACGGCAGCCGGGGCGGGGGCGGCGGCACCGTCCGCGCCGTCCAGCTGCTCGTCGACGGCATCCGCTTCGGCCTGCTCATCGCGATGTGCGCCGTCGGCCTGTCCCTGATCTTCGGCACCACCGGGCTGACCAACTTCGCCCACGGCGAGCTGGTCACCATCGGCGCGGTCGCCGCCTGGTACATCAACGTGCAGGGCGGCGTGCCGCTGATCCCCGCGGCGCTCATCGCCATGGTGGTCGGCGCGGCCGTCGGCGCCCTCAACGAGCTCGGCCTGTGGCGGCCGCTGCGCCGCCGCGGCACCGGGCTGGTCGCGGCGCTGGTCGTGTCCATCGGCCTGTCGCTGGTGCTGCGCTACGCCATCCAGATCTTCTACGGGGGCCGGTCCAGCCCGTACCAGGTGGCCACCGGCCGCGCCGTCGACTACGGGTTGTTCACGCTGACCAACCGGGCGCTCATCTCGATCGTCGTCTCGGTCGTCGTCCTGGTGCTGGTCGCCCTGATGCTGCAGCGCACCAAGATCGGCAAGGCGATGCGCGCGGTCGCCGACAACCGCGACCTCGCGGCCTCGTCGGGCATCGACGTCAACCGCGTCATCCTCGTGGTCTGGATGATGGGTGGCGCGCTGGCCGCCCTCGGCGGCGTCCTCCTGGGCCTGTCCGACCAGGTGCAGTGGGACATGGGCTTCCGCCTGCTGCTGCTGATGTTCGCCGGCGTCACCCTCGGTGGCCTCGGCACCGCCTACGGCGCCCTCGTGGGCAGCCTCATCGTGGGCGTGTTCGTCCAGATGTCGACCCTCGTCATCCCGAATGACGTCAAGTACGTCGGGGGGCTCCTGCTCTTGATCGTCATCCTCGTCATCCGGCCCCAGGGCATCCTGGGCAGCCGGGTCCGGATCGGCTGAACCGATGGGTGACCTCATCGACGCCCTGGCCGTCGCCCTCAAGGCCGGTCTCGGGTTCCAGGCGGTCTTCTTCGCGCTGCTGGCCATCGGCCTCAACGTCCAGTTCGGCTACGCCGGCCTGCTCAACTTCGGGCAGATCGCCTTCGCGATGCTGGGCGGCTTCGGCATCGCCATCTCCGTGAGCCAGTGGGGCCTGCCCTTCTGGGTGGGCGTGCTCGTCGGCCTGGCCGCGGCCGTCGTCCTGGCCCTGCTGCTCGGTCTGCCGACCCTGCGGCTGCGGGCGGACTACCTCGCCATCGCGACCATCGCGGCGGCGGAGGGGCTGCGGCTGCTGTTCCGCTCGGTGTCGGCCACGCCGGTGACCAACGGGACCCGCGGCCTGTCCGCCTTCAACGGCGACTTCATCGCGCTCGCCCCCTGGGCGACCAACGAGCGCTACCGCATCCTCGGCACCAGCTGGTCCGGCGGCGAGCTCTGGGTCACCGTCGTCGGCTGGGTGCTCGTGGCGCTGTCCTGCCTGCTGGTGTGGGCGCTCGTGCGCAGCCCGTGGGGCCGGGTGCTCAAGTCCATCCGCGAGGACGAGGACGCCGTCCGCGCGCTCGGCAAGAACGTCTACGTCTACAAGATGCAGGCGCTGGTGCTCGGCGGCATCCTCGGCGCCCTCGGCGGGATGATCTACGCCGTCGGGACCGGCTCGGCCGTGCCCGACCAGTACCAGAACGCCAACACGTTCCTGGCCTACGCCGCCCTGATCCTCGGCGGCGCCGCGCGGGTGCTCGGGCCGGTGGTCGGCTCGATCATCCTGCTGTTCATCCTGCAGTTCGCCGACACCGGTCTGCGGCTCCTCATCGACAACGGGATCATCCCGGAGGGGCTGCTGTCGTCCACCGACGTGGCGCAGATCCGTTTCGTCCTGGTCGGGATCGGCCTCATGCTTCTGTTGGTCTTCCGGCCGCAGGGCATCCTCGGCGACCGACGAGAGGTGATGCTCGATGCCCGCTGACAACACCCCCACCGGCGCCCACGCGGCGTCGCTGGACAAGGGCGGCTCCGGCCGCGCCCCGCAGCGGCTGGCGCAGGCCGCGCTGCGCGACGTCGCGTGGGAGGTCGGCGTCGCCAAGCCCGACCCGGCGATCGTCGTCGACGGGGTGACCCGCACCTTCGGCGGCCTGACGGCGGTGGCCGTCGACCACCTGGAGGTGCAGCGCGGCGGCATCACCGGGCTGATCGGGCCCAACGGCGCCGGCAAGACGACGCTGTTCAACCTGCTCACCGGCTTCGACCAGCCCAACACCGGCACGTGGAGCTTCGACGGCCGGCCGCTGGGCAAGCTCGCGCCGCACCAGGTCGCCCGGCTCGGCGTCGTCCGGACCTTCCAGCTGACCAAGGCGCTGTCCCGGCTGACCGTGCTGCAGAACATGCTGCTCGGCGCGCAGGGCCAGCGCGGCGAGAGCTTCTGGCGGGCGCTGGTGCCCGGCACGTGGCAGTCGCAGGAGCGGGCCAACACCGAGAAGGCCATGGACCTGCTGCGGCGGTTCAAGCTCGACGCCAAGAAGGACGAGTTCGCCGGCACCCTCTCCGGCGGTCAGCGCAAGCTGCTGGAGATGGCCCGCGCGCTGATGAGCGACCCGAAGGTCGTCATGCTCGACGAGCCCATGGCCGGCGTGAACCCGGCGCTGACGCAGAGCCTGCTCGGGCACGTCAAGGACCTCCGCGAGGAGGGCATGACGGTGATCTTCGTCGAGCACGACATGGACGTCGTCCGCGACATCAGCGACTGGGTGGTCGTCATGGCCGCCGGCCGGGTGATCGCCGAGGGACCGCCCGAGTCGATCAGCCAGAACCAGGCCGTGGTCGACGCCTACCTCGGCGCGCACCACGACGCCCCGCTGACCGTCGAGGAGGAGGACCAGGTCCTCGCCCAGGCCGAGGCGCAGATCGCCGCCGAGGAGCACGGCGGCGGCGAGGTGCTGGGCTCCGACACCAGCAGGGAGACCGACCGATGAGCGAGCCGCTGTTCCACGTCGACGAGTCCGGCGAGGACGTCACCCGCGCCCAGGAGGCCGCGGCGGGGACCACGCAGCTGTCGCCGGCGGAGAAGGCCGCCACCCGCGAGGAGCACCTGCGCCTCGCGGAGGGCGCCCTGGTGCGGGCCGACGACCTCGTCGCCGGCTACGTGCCGGGGGTCAACATCCTGCGCGGCGCCGACTTCTACCTCCAGGACGGCGAGCTCGTCGGGATCATCGGCCCCAACGGTGCGGGCAAGTCGACGCTGCTCAAGACGCTGTTCGGGCTGATCCCGGTGCGCTCGGGGACGGTGAAGCTGCGCGGGGAGGACATCACCTCGGCGCCGGCCCACCGGCTGGTGTCCATGGGCGTCGGCTACGTGCCGCAGAACAACAACGTGTTCCCCTCGCTCACCATCGAGGAGAACATGCAGATGGGCGTCTACCTGCGACCGAAGACGTTCAAGGAGCGCTTCGACTACGTCATCGACCTCTTCCCGCTGCTCGGCGAGCGGCGCAAGGGCAAGGCCGGGGCGCTCTCCGGCGGTGAGCGGCAGATGGTGGCCATGGGCCGGGCGCTGATGATGGACCCGTCGGTGCTGCTGCTCGACGAGCCCTCGGCGGGCCTGTCCCCCGCCTACCAGGACGAGGTGTTCATCCGCTGCCGGCGGATCAACGCCACCGGGGTCTCGATCATCATGGTCGAGCAGAACGCCCGCCGCTGCCTGCAGATCTGCGACCGCGGCTACGTGCTCGACCAGGGCCGCAACGCCTACACCGACACCGGTCAGTCGCTGATGAACGACCCGAAGGTCATCGAGCTCTACCTGGGGACCCTCGCCAAGGCGCAGTGACCGCCTGAGGCCCCCGGACGAGGCCGGCGTCCCCCGAGGGGGCGCCGGCCTCGTCGTCTCGTGCGGGGGTCGCGCGGGTAGGACCGTCCCGTGAACTGGACGTGGGACCTGCGCAGCCGCGACGGCGGCATGAACGGCCTGGACTTCTGCCGGGCCCTGACCGCCGGCGGCTTCTCCCGCGTGCTCGTGCACGCCGCGCCCGCCCGCCTGGCCGTGCGGGTCACCGCCGACGACGACACCGTCGTGGCCCGTGGCGACGTCGACCGCGACGGCGACTACTCCCCCGTCACGCTGCTCGAGCTGGCCGCCGGCGGCCTGCAACGCAGCGAGGTGTGGCCCGACGAGGGTCACCTGGGCCTGCCGGTGCTGCTGCCCGGCGGGGAGGTCGGCGTCCTGCTGCGCTGGGAGCACACGCCCGACCGCAGCTGGTGGCGCTGGGCGGTGGAGTTCTCCAACCACCGCGGGCGCCCGGCCGACTGGGCGCCCGAGGGGCAGTCGCTGCAGCGCTGAGCACACGACAGCGGCCCGGCACCCCGTGAGGGGTACCGGGCCGCTGCTCAGGTGGTGATCACCTCACCGCCGCGGGGTCACCGCTGCGGGCCGACGCCCTGGTCGTTGAGGCCCTGCAGGATCCGCGAGGACTCCTCGAACCCGATGACGACGATCGCGTCGGGGTTGAAGTCGGTCATCTGCTGGACCTCGGCGTCGAAGTTCGCCGCCTGCGGGTCGTACGTCACGCTGACGATGTCGTCCTCGGAGAGGCCGGCACTGACCAGGTTGTTCAGCGTGTTCTCCGCCAGGCCCGTGCCGTAGGGGTCGTTGAGCGCGAGGATCCCCACGGTGTTGTTGCCGTCGGCGATGATCAGGTCCGCGAGGGCGCGGGCCTGCAGCGTGTCCGGCGGGGCGGTGCGGAAGTACAGCCCGTTGTCGTTGTAGTTCGTGAACTGGTCGGACGTGTTCGCCGGCGAGAACTGCAGGACACCGGCGCCGGTGATGGCGTCGATGACCGTCAGGCTCACGCCGGAGGACGCCGCACCGATGATCGCGTTCACACCGGACTGCAGCAGGCGGTCCACGGTCTGGGTGGCGGTGTCCGTGGAGGCGTCACCGGAGTCACCCTCGACGAGCTGGACCGGCTGGCCCAGGACGCCGCCGGCGGCGTTGATGTCGTTGACCGCCAGCTTGGCGCCGGCGACCTCCGGCGGGCCGAGGAAGGCCAGGTTGCCGGTCAGCGGCAGCAGGGTGCCGATGACCAGCGGGCCGCCGGTCGTGCCGGGCGGCGCGTAGGCCGGGCCCTCGTCGGTGGTGGCGTTGGCCTCGTCACCGGCGATGACGTACTCGGTGGCGTCACTGTCCAGCGCGTTGTCGTCGCCGAACTGCAGCAGGCCGAAGCTGGCCGCCGCGGGCTCCCCGGCGTCGGTGAAGGCCAGCGGGCCGGAGATGCCGTCGTAGTCGACGTTGCCGCCGTTGTTGATGATCTCCAGGCACGCGGCGAAGTCGGTGCACTTGTCGCCGCCGGTGGTGATCCCGTTGACGTACGCCTTGAAGGTGTTGGCGTCGTTGGTGCCGGCGGCCTGCGCGGCGAGCGCCGTGACGATCACCGCGTCGTAGGTCTCACCCGCGTAGTTGTAGTCCTGCAGGTTGGGGTCCACCTCGAGCAGCCGGTCGGTGAACTCCGGGCCCAGCTCGGTGAGGGGCGTGGTGCCGCTCATGCCGGCCAGGGAGCCCTGCTCGGTGAAGTCCTCACCGAGGGCGTTGCCCATGTTGCCGTCGGTGCCGTAGATGTTGACCTGCTTCTCGCCGCCGCCCGAGGCGTCGCCGCCCGAGCCGCTGCCACCGTCGTCGCCGCCACCGCAGGCGGTGAGGGCGACGAGCGCGGCGGAGGTGACGGCGATGCTGCGGGCGTAGGTACGCGTGCGCATCCAGCAACTCCCAGTTGTCGTACGTCGGTCCGGCGGGCCCCGGACGTGCCGGGGCCCCGTCAGTCCGGTGAACGTAACTGCTGGGTGCGGGGATGGATGCGGGACCGTGGAGACCGTGATGGGGTCGTGACCTGGCCTGTTCCGGTCGGGTTACGCGTTCCCCCGGGAGGGTGCACCCTCCGCAGACGCCTCGTCCGTGGCGAGGATCCGCTCGGCGAGCGCCTTCATCGACGTCCGCTCGTTCATGGCCGTGCGCTGGATCCAGCGGAACGCCTCGGCCTCGGTCATCCCCTGCTCGGCCATGAGCCGGCCCTTCGCCTTCTCCACGACCTTGCGGGCCTCGAGCCGCTCCTCGAGGGTGCGCACCTCGCCGTCGAGCGCGGCGATCTCGGTGAACCGGGCGCGGGCCACCTCGATGGCCGGCACGAGGTCGTTCTTGGAGAACGGCTTGACCAGGTAGGCCATGGCGCCGGCGTCGCGGGCCCGCTCGACCAGCTCGCGCTGGCTGAAGGCGGTGAGCACGATGACCGGCGCGATCCGCGCCGACGCGATCTGCTCGGCGGCCGCCAGACCGTCGAGGACCGGCATCTGGATGTCGAGGATGACCAGGTCCGGCGTCAGCTCCCGGGCCCGGTCGACGGCGGTCTGCCCGTCCCCGGCCTCGGCGACGACGACGTACCCCTCCTCCTCCAGCATCTCCTTGAGGTCGAGGCGGATGAGGGCCTCGTCCTCGGCGATGAGGACCCGGGTCGGCTCGCTGCTCACGCGGAGGAGCCTAGCGACGACGGCTGGGAGTGGCGTCCCGGTTAGGCTGACCGGGTCGTGACCTCGGTCGCGGCGCCTGCCCCCGTACCCCAATCGGCAGAGGGAGCGGATTCAAAACCCGCGCAGTGTGCGTTCGAGTCGCACCGGGGGCACCGTGCCGGACCGTCGTCCTCCGGACGACGACCGCGGCCGGGTGCCGTCCCCGCCGCCGCGGAGCCCTCCCCGGCGCTCGTCGCGGGGCGGCTCACGTGATCGTCGCGGCAGCGCCATACGGTGTCGGGGTGAGCGAGCCCGTGCCCCACATGACCCCCGAGCAGTTCCGGCAGCACGGTCACGAGGTGGTCGACTGGATCGCCGACTACTGGGCGCGCATCGAGTCCTTCCCCGTCCGCTCGCGGGTCGCCCCCGGCGACGTCCGCGCGGCGCTCCCGCCGTCGGCGCCCGAGCGGGGCGAGCCCTTCTCCGCCGTCCTCGCCGACCTCGAGCAGGTCGTCCTGCCGGGCGTCACGCACTGGCAGCACCCGGGCTTCCTCGCCTACTTCCCGGCCAACACCTCCGGCCCCTCGGTGCTCGGCGACCTGCTCTCGGCGGGCCTGGGCGTCCAGGGCATGTCGTGGGTGACCAGCCCGGCGGCCACCGAGCTCGAGCAGCACGTCCTGGACTGGCTGGCCGACCTGCTCGGGCTGCCGGAGGCGTTCCGCTCGACGGGCAGCGGGGGCGGGGTCGTCCAGGACTCGAGCTCGGGGGCCAACCTGGTCGCCCTGCTCGCGGCGCTGCACCGGGCCAGCGGCGGGGCCACCGTCCGGCACGGGGTGGTGCCCGAGGAGTACACGGTCTACGTCTCCTCCGAGACCCACTCGTCGATGGAGAAGGCCGTCCGGATCGCCGGGCTCGGCACCGACGCGATCCGGGTCGTGGAGGTCGACGGCGACCTGGCGATGCGCCCGGCGGCGCTGGCCGCCCGGCTGGCGCGCGACACCGCCCGCGGGCTGAAGCCGGTGCTGGTGTGCGCCACGGTCGGGACGACGTCGACGACCGCGGTGGACCCGCTGGCCGAGATCGGGCCCGTCTGCCGCCGGTACGGCGCCTGGCTGCACGTCGACGCCGCGTACGCGGGCGTGAGCGCCGTCGCCCCCGAGCTGCGGCACCTGCAGGCCGGCGTCGAGGAGGCCGACAGCTACACCACCGACGCGCACAAGTGGCTGCTCACCGGCTTCGACGCGACGCTGTTCTGGGTCGCCGACCGGGCGGCGCTCACCGGCGCGCTGTCGATCCTCCCCGAGTACCTGCGCAACGCCGCCACCGAGGCCGGCGCGGTCGTCGACTACCGCGACTGGCAGATCGAGCTGGGCCGCCGGTTCCGCGCGCTCAAGCTGTGGACCGTGCTGCGCTGGTACGGCGCCGAGGGGCTGCGCGCGCACGTCCGGTCCGGCGTCGCGCTGGCGCAGGAGCTCGCCGGCTGGGCCGACGCCGACGACCGCTTCGACGTCGCCACCCCGCACCCGCTGTCCCTGGTGTGCCTGCGGCCGCGCTGGCCGGCCGACGTCGACGCCGACGTCGCGACCATGACGCTGCTGGAGCGGCTCAACGACGGCGGCGAGGTCTACCTGACCCACACGACCGTGCGCGGCGCGGTGGTGCTGCGGGTGGCGATCGGCGCGCCGGCGACGACGCGGGCGCACGTCGAGCGGGCCTGGGCGCTGCTGTGCGAGGGCCACGACTGGCTGGCCGCCGACTTCGCCGAGCAGGCCGCCGAGCGCGCCCGCGCTGAGGCCGCGCGCAAGGAGGCCGAGCGGCGGGCGGCCGAGGAGGAGGCGGCCCGGCGGCACGCCGCCGGGCAGGCAGCGGGGCAGGCGGCGGTGCAGGAGACCCCGGAGGAGACCCCGGACGAGAGTCCGGCCGGGGCGGAGCCGGCCGAGGTCGTGCCGGCTACTCCCCCAGTGACCGGATGAGCCCCTCCTGGGCCACCGTGGCCACGTGCCGGCCCTCGGCGGTCCAGATGCTGCCGAAGCACAGTGCGCGGCCCTCGGAGGCGGCCGGGCTGTCGGTCTCGTAGAGGAACCACTCGTCGGCGCGGAACGGCGCGTGGAACCAGACGGCGTGGTCGAGGCTGGCGCCGACGTAGCGCCCGCCCCACCCGCCGCCGACCCGTGCGAGCCCGGCGGACAGCAGCGTCAGGTCGCTGACGAAGGTCAGCGCCGCGGCCTGCACCCCGGCGTCGTCGGGGAGCCGGCCGGCCACCCGGAACCAGGCGTGCGACTGGGTGGCCGGCGGGGTCTTCGGCTCCGGCGCGAACGGGTTGACCAGCGGCCGCTGCTCCACGGCCCGGCTGATCTCCAGCGCGGGCGCGGCCAGGTCGCCGTGGCCGGCGGCGTGGTCGGCCAGCGACAGCAGCTCCTCGGGCCGCGGCACCTCCGGCATCGGCCGGGAGTGCGCGACGACGCCCGGCTCGCCGGCGTGGAAGTCCGCCGTCAGCGCGAAGACGGCGACGTCCTCACCGCGCCGGGTCTGGCAGGCGATGACCCGGCGGGTGGAGAAGGACCGCCCGTCGCGGATCCGCTCGACGGTGTAGCGCAGCTCCTCGTGCGGGTCACCCGGCCGCAGGAAGTAGGAGTGCAACGAGTGCACGCCCCGGCCGGCCGCCACCGTGCGCGTGGCCGCCATGAGCGCCTGCCCGGCCACCTGCCCGCCGAAGATGCGCTGCAGCGTGGTGGTCGGGGTCTGCCCCACGAACACGTCGGGCGAGCGCTCCTCGAGGTCGAGGACGCTCATCAGAGCGGCGGCCTGGGTCCCGCCGCCGGTCACGAGTCGGTGCCGACTTCGTGCACCCGGATGAGGTTGGTCGACCCGACCGTGTTCGGCGGGCTGCCCGCGACGACGACGACGCGGTCGCCGACCCGGAGCCGGCCGATGGACAGCAGCGAGAAGTCCACCTGCTCGACCATGTCGTCGGTGTGCTGCACCGAGGGCACCAGGAAGGTCTCCACGCCCCAGGACAGCGCCAGCTGGCTGCGGACCCGGCCGTCGACGGTGAAGGCCAGCAGCGGCTGGCGGGGGTGCAGCGCGGCCAGCCGGCGGGTGGTCTCGCCGGTCTGGGTGAAGGTGCACAGCGCCTTGACGTCGAGCGCCTCGCCGATGTCCCGGGCCGCGCGGACGATCGCGCCGGAGCGGGACCGGGACCGGCGGGTGATCTCCGGGGCGCGCGCGTCGGAGCTCTCGACGGCGTCGATGATCCGCTCCATCGTGCGCACCGCGGCGATCGGGTAGCGGCCCACCGAGGTCTCGCCGGAGAGCATCACCGCGTCGGCACCGTCGAGGACGGCGTTGGCGACGTCGGAGGCCTCGGCGCGGGTAGGCCGCGAGTTGGTGATCATCGACTCGAGCATCTGGGTGGCGACGATGACCGGCTTGTTGCGCTCGCGGGCGGCCTGCACGGCGCGCTTCTGCACCAGCGGCACCTGCTCGAGCGGCAGCTCCACGCCGAGGTCGCCGCGGGCCACCATGACCCCGTCGAAGGCCTCGACGATCGCCTCGAGGTTGGCCACCGCCTCGGGCTTCTCCAGCTTGGCGATCACCGGGACGTGCACGTCCTCCTGGCGCATGATGTCGCGCACCAGCTCGACGTCGCTGGGCGAGCGGACGAACGACAGCGCGACGAAGTCGACCGACAGGTGCAGGGCGAAGCGGAGGTCCTCCTCGTCCTTCTCCGACAGCGCGGGCACGCTCACGGCGACGCCGGGCAGCGACAGGCCCTTGTTGTTGGAGACCTCGCCGCCCTCGACGACCAGGCACCAGACGTCGGGCCCGTCGACGGAGACGACCGAGAGGGCGAGCTTGCCGTCGTCGACCAGCAGCCGGTCGCCGACGCGGGCGTCGTTGGCCAGGCCCTTGTAGGTGGTCGAGACGCGCTCGGCGGTGCCCTCGACGTCGTCGACGGTGATGCAGACGCGGCTGCCGGTGGCCCAGTGGACCGGGCCGTCGGCGAACGTGCCCAGGCGGATCTTGGGGCCCTGCAGGTCGGCCAGGACGGCGACGGCGCGGCCGGTTCGGTCGGAGGCCTGGCGCACGTGGATGTACGCCTTCTCGTGGTCGGCGTGCGCCCCGTGGCTGAAGTTGAGCCGGGCGACGTCCATCCCCGACTCGACCAGGGCGGTGATCTGCTCGAGGGAGCTGGTGGCCGGGCCCAGGGTGCAGACGATCTTCGCGCGGCGGGACATGGGACAGACGCTAGTGCGCCGCCTCCGGCGGAACGGACGGGGGCCGGGTCCTCGGGGTGTCGCGAGGACCCGGCCCCTGGTCGGTCCGACGAGCGGGGGCCCGGAGGGTCCCCCGAGGAGGACTCTCGTGCAGGGCTCCGCCCGGTCGGGACGGCACCTGGTGGCGGTGTCGTCCGGAGGACGACAGTGTTACCGCAGCGCCACGGTTACCGCAGCGCCACGGCGGTCGGCGTGACCGGGCGGGGCAGCATGGAGCTGCCGGTCAGCCAGGAGTCGACCGCACCGGCGGCGGCGCGGCCCTCGGCGATGGCCCACACGATCAGCGACTGGCCGCGGCCGGCGTCGCCGGCCACGAACACGCCGGGCACGGTGGACATGAACTCGCCGTCACGGACGACGTTCCCGCGCCCGTCGACGTCGAGGCCCAGCGCCTCGACCAGGCCCTCGCGCTGCACGCCGGTGAAGCCCATGGCCAGCAGGACCAGCTGGGCGGGCAGCTCGCGCTCGGTGCCCTCGACCTTCTGGAACCGGCCGTCGACCCGCTCCACCTCGTGGATGACCAGGGCGCGCACGCGGCCCTCGTCGTCGCCGAGGAAGCGCTCGGTGTTGACCGAGTACAGCCGCTCGCCGCCCTCCTCGTGCGCCGAGGAGACCCGCATGATCATCGGGTAGGTCGGCCAGGGGTTGCCCTCGGCCCGCTTGTCCGGCGGCGCGGGCATGATCTCCAGCTGGGTGACCGAGCGGGCGCCCTGCCGGTGCGAGGTGCCCAGGCAGTCCGCGCCGGTGTCACCGCCGCCGATGATGACGACGTCCTTGCCCTTCGCCGTGATCGGCGGGTCGTCCAGCTCGCCGAGCGCCTGCCGGTTGCCGAAGGGCAGGAACTCCATCGCGAGGTGGATGCCGTCCAGCTCACGCCCGGGGGCGGGCAGGTCGCGGCCGACGGTGGCGCCCGCGGCGACCACGACGGCGTCGTACTCCCCGCGCAGCCGCTCGGCCGACAGGTCGTCCTCCCCCGGGCCGCCGACCTCGACGCCCGTGACGAAACGGGTGCCCTCGGCGCGCATCTGGTCCAGCCGCCGGTCCAGGACGGCCTTCTCCATCTTGAACTCGGGGATGCCGTACCGGAGCAGGCCGCCGACGCGGTCGGACCGCTCGTAGACGGTGACGTCGTGCCCGGCGCGGGTGAGCTGCTGGGCGGCGGCCAGGCCCGCCGGCCCGGACCCGACGACGGCGACCTTCTTGCCGGTGCGCTCGGCCGGGGCCTGCGGCTCGACGTGGCCCCGCTCGAAGGCCTGGTCGATGATCTCCCACTCGATCTGCTTGATCGTGACCGGCGAGTCCTGCAGGTTCAGCACGCAGGCGCCCTCGCAGGGGGCCGGGCACAGCTTCCCGGTGAACTCCGGGAAGTTGTTGGTCGCGTGCAGCCGCTCGATCGCGTCGCGCCAGTCGTCCCGGCGGGCGAGGTCGTTCCACTCCGGGATCAGGTTGCCCAGCGGGCAGCCGTGGTGGCAGAACGGGATGCCGCAGTCCATGCACCGCGCGGCCTGCTGGCGCAGCGCGGCGACCGGGTAGACGCCGTCCTCCCCGTTCTGCCGGGAGAGGTAGACGTCCTTCCAGTCGAGGATGCGGACGTCGACCGGCCGCCGGGGCGGCAGCGCCCGCTCGTACTTCAGGAACCCCGTGGAGTCAGCCACGTGCGGCCTCCATCACTGCTCGATCCACATCCGTGCCGGCGGCCTCGGCGGCGCGCCGGGCCTCGAGGGCGCGACGGTAGTCGCGCGGCATGATCACGCTGAACTGCTCGGACCAGCGGCCCCAGTCGGCCAGCAGGGCCGCCGCGACCGGCGACTCGGTCTCGGTGTGGTACCGGACCAGCACGTCGCGCAGCCACTGCGCGGACTCGCCGTCCAGCGCCTCGACGTCGACCATCTCGGTGTTCACCCGGTGCCGGGCGAGGTCCAGGACGTACCCGACGCCGCCGGACATGCCGGCCGCGACGTTGCGGCCGGTGGGCCCGAGGACCACCGCGCGGCCGCCGGTCATGTACTCCAGCGCGTGGTCGCCGGCGCCCTCGACGACGGCCAGCGCGCCGGAGTTGCGGACGCAGAACCGCTCGCCGACCCGCCCGCGGAGGAAGATCTCCCCGCTGGTGGCGCCGTAACCGATGACGTTGCCGGCGATGACGTTGTCCTCGGCGGCGAAGGTCGCCTCGGGCGCCGGGCGGACCACGATCCGCCCGCCGGACAGGCCCTTGCCGACGTAGTCGTTGGCGTCGCCGAGCAGCCGCATGGTGATGCCGCGCGGCACGAAGGCGCCGAAGGACTGGCCGGCCGACCCGGTGAAGGTCAGGTCGATCGTGCCGTCGGGCAGGCCCTCGCCGCCGAAGCGGCGGGTGACCATCGAGCCGAGCATCGTGCCGACCGTGCGGTTGACGTTGCGCACCGGCAGCTCCAGGCGCACCGGCCGCGCGTCGAGCAGCGCCCCCTCGCACAGCTGGATCAGCGTCTGGTCCAGGGCGACGTCGAGGCCGTGGTCCTGGGTGCGGACCGCCCGGCGGGACGCGCCCTCGGGCAGCTCGGGCTGGGCGAGCATCGGCGAGAGGTCCAGGCCGCTGGCCTTCCAGTGGTCCACCGCGCGCCGGGTGTCGAGCAGCTCGGTGTGGCCGACGGCCTCGTCGACCGAGCGGAAGCCCAGCTCGGCGAGGTACTGCCGGACCTGCTCGGCGAGGAACTCGAAGAAGGTGACGACGAACTCCGGCCGCCCGGTGAACCGCTTGCGCAGCTCCGGGTTCTGGGTGGCGACGCCGACCGGGCAGGTGTCCAGGTGGCAGACCCGCATCATGATGCAGCCGGAGACCACCAGCGGAGCGGTGGCGAAGCCGTACTCCTCGGCGCCCAGCAGCATCGCGACGAGCACGTCGCGGCCGGTCTTCATCTGGCCGTCGGCCTGCACCACGATCCGGTCGCGCAGGCCGTTGGCCAGCAGCGTCTGCTGGGTCTCGGCCAGGCCCAGCTCCCACGGCGAGCCGGCGTGCTTGAGCGAGGTCAGCGGGGCGGCGCCGGTGCCGCCGTCGTGCCCGGAGATCAGGACGACGTCGGCGTGTGCCTTGCTGACGCCGGCCGCGACCGTCCCGACCCCGACCTCGGCGACCAGCTTGACGTTGACCCGCGCCTCGGTGTTCGCGTTCTTGAGGTCGTGGATGAGCTGCTTGAGGTCCTCGATCGAGTAGATGTCGTGGTGCGGCGGCGGGCTGATCAGGCCGACGCCCGGCGTCGAGTGCCGGGTGCGGGCCACCCACGGGTAGACCTTGCCGCCGGGCAGCTGACCGCCCTCGCCGGGCTTGGCGCCCTGCGCCATCTTGATCTGGATGTCGTCGGAGTTGACCAGGTACTCGCTGGTCACGCCGAAGCGGCCGCTGGCCACCTGCTTGATCGCCGAGCGGCGCAGGTCGCCGTTCGGGTCGGGCACGTAGCGGTCGGGGTCCTCGCCGCCCTCACCGGTGTTCGACTTGCCGCCGAGCCGGTTCATGGCGATGGCGAGGGTCTCGTGCGCCTCCTGCGAGATGGAGCCGTAGCTCATCGCGCCGGTCTGGAAGCGCTTGACGATCTCGCCGGCCGGCTCGACCTCCTCGAGCGGCACGGGCGGGCGCACGCCCTTCTTGATCTCGAACAGGCCGCGCAGCGTCGCGGCCTCCTCCGACAGCGCGTCGACGGTGTCGGTGTAGCGCTGGAACACCTCGAACTGCCGCGAGCGGGTGGCGTGCTGGAGCAGGAACACCGTCTCGGGGTTGAACAGGTGCACCTCGCCCTCGCGGCGCCACTGGTACTCGCCGCCGGTCTCCAGCCGCCGGTGCGCGCGCTCGGTGGGGTTCTCCGGGTAGGCGCGCCGGTGCCGCATGGCGACCTCCTCGGCGAGGACGTCCATGCCGACGCCGCCGAGGGGACAGGAGGTGCCGGTGAAGTACTCGTCGACGACGTCCTGGGACAGGCCGACGGCCTCGAAGATCTGCGCCATCGTGTACGAGCCGACGGTGCTGATGCCCATCTTGCTCATGACCTTGAGGACGCCCTTGCCGAGCGCCTTGACGACGTTGCGCACCGCCTGGGCGGGCTGCACGCCGGTGAGGACGCCGTCGCGGATGAGGTCCTCGATGGACTCGAACGCCAGGTAGGGGTTGACCGCGGCCGCGCCGTAGCCGAGCAGCAGCGCGACGTGGTGCACCTCGCGGCAGTCGCCGGACTCGACGACCAGGCCGACCTCCATGCGGGTGCGCTCGCGCACCAGGTGGTGGTGGACGGCGGCGGTCATGAGCAGCGACGGGATCGGCGCGCGCTTCTCGTCGCAGTCGCGGTCGGACAGCACGATGACCCGCGCGCCGGCCGCGATCGCCTTGCTGACCTTGTTCCGCAGCTCCTCGACCGCCTGCACCAGCGCGGGGCCGCCGCCGGTGACGTCGAAGTGGCCGGTGATCCGGACGGCGGCGAAGCCGGGCAGGTCGCCGTCGTCGTCGATGTGCAGGATCTTGGCCAGCTCGTCGTTGTCGATGACCGGGTAGGGCAGGTACACCTGCCGGCAGGAGGCCGGGGTGGCCGTGAGCAGGTTCTGCTCGGGGCCGAAGGTCCGCCCGAGGCTGGTCACCAGCTCCTCGCGGATGGCGTCCAGCGGCGGGTTGGTCACCTGGGCGAACAGCTGCCCGAAGTAGTCGTAGAGCTGCCGCGAGCGGTCCGACAGCGCCGCGATCGGGGTGTCGGTGCCCATGGAGCCGATCGGCTCGGCGCCGGTGGCGGCCATCGGCGTGAGCAGGACGCGCAGCTCCTCCTCGGTGTAGCCGAACAGCTGCTGGCGGCGCACCACCGACTCGTGGCTGGGCCGCGCGCGCCGCCGCTCGGGCAGCGAGGGCAGGTGCACCAGGCCGGCGTGCAGCCAGTCCTCGTAGGGGTGCTCGGCGGCCAGGGCGCCCTTGACGTCCTCGTCGGAGACGATCCGCCCGGAGGCGGTGTCGACGAGGAACATCCGGCCCGGCTGCAGCCGGCCCTTGGCGACGACGTCACCGGCCGGGATGTCGAGGACGCCGGCCTCGCTGGCCAGGACGACGAGGTCGTCCCTGGTGTGCCACCAGCGGCCCGGGCGCAGGCCGTTGCGGTCGAGGACGGCGCCGATGAGCGTGCCGTCGGTGAACGCGACGCAGGCCGGCCCGTCCCAGGGCTCCATGATCGAGGAGTGGAACCGGTAGAAGGCCCGGCGGGCCGGGTCCATCTCGTCGTGGTTCTCCCACGCCTCCGGGATCATCATCAGCACCGCGTGCGGCAGCGAGCGGCCCGACAGGTGCAGCAGCTCGAGCACCTCGTCGAAGGTGGCCGAGTCGCTGAAGTCGCTCGCGGTGACCGGGAAGACCCGGTCCAGGCCGAGCTCGGCGGCCGGGCCGGCGGGGCCGTCGAACAGCTCGGTCTCGAGCTTGGCCTCGCGGGCGCGCATCCGGTTGCGGTTGCCCTTGATGGTGTTGATCTCGCCGTTGTGGGCGATGAACCGGAACGGGTGCGCCAGCGGCCAGCTCGGGAAGGTGTTGGTGGAGAACCGGCTGTGCACCAGCGCGATCGCCGACTCGTAGCGCTCGTCGCGCAGGTCGGGGAAGAACGCGGGCAGCTGGTCGGTGGTCAGCATCCCCTTGTAGGTGATGGTGCGGCTGGACAGCGAGACGACGTACAGGGAGCTGCCGGTCTCGCGGGCCTCCCGCTCGGCGCGCTTGCGCAGCACGAACGAGCGCCGCTCCAGCCGGGTGACGCCGTTGACCTCGCGCGGGCCGCCGAAGGCCGCGGCGTCGGCGCGGGCGCCCATCGTCTCGGCGACGAACAGCTGCCCGAAGTGCGGCATGACCGCGCGGGCGGTGGGGCCGAGGTCGGCGCCGTCGGGGTCGACCGGCACGTCGCGCCAGCCGAGGACGGTCAGCCCCTCCTCGGCGGCGATCCGCTCGACGTCGGCGTAGCGGGCGGCCCGCTCCTGCTCGTCGACCGGGAGGAAGGCGACGCCGACGGAGTACTCGCCCAGCGGGGGCAGGTCGAAGTCGACGCTGGCCCGCAGCAGCGCGTCGGGCACCTGGGTCAGGATGCCGGCGCCGTCACCGGAGTTGGGCTCGGAGCCGGCGGCACCCCGGTGGTCGAGGTTGTGCAGCGCGGTCAGGCCCGCGGCCACGATCGCGCGCGAGCGGCGGCCCCGGGCGTCGGCCACGAAGGCGACGCCGCAGGCGTCCGAGTCGTTCGCCGGGTCGTAGAGACCGGAGGCCGGCGGGGTGGCCGAGAACGGCACGGCCGAGCCGGCGGTGGTGCGGGGGGCGGGGGTGCGGGACCCGGACATGATCACTCCCGTCGTCGGCCTGCGCGCGGTCCCCGGGAGGACGTCGCGGGGCATGGGGCCCGGCCGGTGGTCAGAGGGTGCGGTGCACGGAAGCAGTGGAGGACAGCGGAGCCGGCGACCGGCCGGGACACGGTGGCCCGGACAGGCTGAGGACCGGCGGCCCCGCGGGTGGTTGCGCGGGGTCGTCGTCCCGCGGGGCAGCGCTGGCCCGGTTACGACGCGAGTGACCCCCCGGGATCACCGGCTGGTCTGGACAGGAGGGTACACAGCCGTAACACCGGGCTCATCGGCGCAAACCGATCCGTCGGCGCGTCCTCTCAGGTCGTGCCCGGCGCGTCGTGAGACCGGTCACCCCGCCGTTCCTCGGCGGGCACGTCGGTGCTGGTCGGGGCCTCGCCGGCGGTGCCGGCGTCGGCGGCGGGGGTGTCGTCGTCGTCACGTCCGCCGGCGGTGGCCCGGTCGAGGACCTCCCGGGGGCGGCCGCGCTGCCAGACCATGTAGGCCACGGCGAGCAGGCCCACCACGATGCTCGTGAACACGTTGATCCGGACGCCGAGGAAGCGGTTGGCGTCGTCGATGCGCAGCAGCTCGATCCACAGCCGGCCGGCGCAGTACAGCGCGACGTAGAGCGCGAACGCGCGGCCGTGGGACAGCCGGAACCGGCGGTCGGCCCACACGACGACGGCGGCCGCGGCGAGGTTCCACAGCAGCTCGTAGAGGAACGCCGGGTGGAAGGTGGCGAACGCCTCGTAGCCGTCGGGCCGGTGCGCCGCGTCGATCTCCAGGGCCCAGGGCAGCGTGGTGGGCCGGCCGAACAGCTCCTGGTTGAACCAGTTGCCCAGCCGGCCGACCGCCTGGGCCACCAGCAGGCCGGGGGCGATGGCGTCGCCGAAGGCCGGCAGCGGGATGCCGCGGCGGCGGCAGGCGATCCAGGCGCCGACGCCGCCGAGGGCGATGGCGCCCCAGATGCCGAGGCCGCCCTCCCAGATGGCGAACGCCCGCAGCGGGTCGCCGCCCTCCCCGAAGTACGGCTGCGGCGTGGTGACCACGTGGTAGAGCCGGCCGCCGAGGATGCCGAAGGGCACCGCCCACATCGCGATGTCGAGCACCTCGCCGGGCCGGCCGCCGCGGGCCACCCAGCGCTTCTCGGCGATCCAGCAGGCCGCGACGATGCCGGCGACGATGCACAGCGCGTAGGCGCGCAGCGGGAACGGCCCGAGGTGCCACACCCCCTGGGCCGGGCTCGGGATGCTCGCGAGGACCGTCACGGCACGGCCACCCGGCGGCGCACGCCCGCGGCGAGCTCCTCCGACAGCCGGCGCACGCCGTCGGCGCCCCGGCTCTCGAGCAGCTCCCGCACGTAGGCCGACCCGACGATGACGCCGTCGGCGAAGCCCGCCACCTCGGCGGCCTGGTCGCCGTTCGAGACGCCCAGGCCGACGCACACCGGGACGTCGGTGACCGCGCGGGTGCGGGCGACCAGGCGCTCGGCGGCGTCGCCGACGGTGGCGCGGGTGCCGGTGACGCCCATCGTGGACGCGGCGTAGACGAACCCGCGGCAGGCCGCGGTGGTCGACGCCAGCCGCGCGTCGGTGGACGACGGCGCGACGAGGAACACCCGGTCCAGGTCGTGCTCCTCCGACGCCGCCAGCCAGGCCCCCGCCTCGTCGGGGATGAGGTCGGGCGTGATCGCGCCCGCTCCCCCGGCGGCCGCCAGGTCGGCGGCGAACCGCTCGACGCCGTAGCGCTCGACCGGGTTCCAGTAGCTCATCACCACCGGCACCGCGCCCGCGGCGTCGACCGCCTCGACGGCGCGCAGCACGTCGCGCATGCCGACGCCGGCGCGCACCGCGGGGTCGACCGCCTGCTGGATGACCGGGCCGTCCATTCCGGGGTCGGAGTACGGGACGCCGATCTCCACGACGTCGGCCCCGCCCTCGACCGCCGCGACCATGGCCGCGATCGAGTCGTCCACGCTCGGGTAGCCCACCGGCAGGTAGGCGACCAGCGCCGCGCGGCCCTCGGCGCGGGCGGCGCCGATGCGGTCGGCGAGCCGGCTCACGCCGGGCTCCCCGCGGCCCGGCCGGGCACCGCGTCGCCGGAGGCGACGGCGCCCTCGGTGGGCTGCTGGTCGGTGTCCATGCCGGGGCCGGGGTCGACCTCGTCGCGGTCGCCGAGGCCGAACCAGCGCGAGGCGGTCTCGACGTCCTTGTCGCCGCGGCCGGAGAGGTTGACCAGCAGGAGGGCGTCCGGACCCAGTTCGCTCCCCAACCGCATCGCCCCGGCCAGGGCGTGCGCGGACTCGATCGCCGGGATGATGCCCTCGGTGCGGCACAGCAGCGCGAAGGCCTCCATGGCCTCGGCGTCGGTGACCGGGCGGTACTCGGCGCGGCCGACGTCGTGCAGGAAGCTGTGCTCCGGCCCGACGCCCGGGTAGTCCAGCCCGGCGCTGATCGAGTGCGACTCGATCGTCTGGCCGTTGTCGTCCTGCAGCAGGTAGGAGCGGGCGCCGTGCAGCACGCCCGGGGCTCCCCCGGTGATCGTCGCGGCGTGCCGGCCGGTCTCGACGCCGTCGCCGCCGGCCTCCAGGCCGACCAGGCGGACGCCCTCGTCGGGCACGAACGCGGTGAAGATCCCGATGGCGTTGGAGCCGCCGCCGACACAGGCGAGCACGGCGTCGGGCAGCCGGCCCTCGCGCTCGAGCACCTGGGCGCGGGCCTCGTCGCCGATCACCCGCTGGAAGTCGCGGACCATCGCCGGGAACGGGTGCGGGCCGGCGACGGTGCCGAAGACGTAGTTGGTGGTCTCGACGTTGGTCACCCAGTCGCGGAAGGCCTCGTTGATGGCGTCCTTGAGGGTGCGCGAGCCGGTGCTCACCGGGACCACCTCGGCGCCGAGCAGCCGCATGCGGGCGACGTTGAGCGCCTGCCGGCGGGTGTCCTCCTCGCCCATGTAGATCGTGCAGGACAGGCCCATGAGCGCCGCGGCGGTCGCGGTGGCGACGCCGTGCTGGCCGGCGCCGGTCTCGGCGATGACCCGCTGCTTGCCGATGCGCTTGGTGAGCAGCGCCTGGCCCAGCACGTTGTTGATCTTGTGCGAGCCGGTGTGGTTGAGGTCCTCGCGCTTGAGCAGCACGCGGGCGCCGCCGCAGTGCTCGGCGAAGCGCGGCACCTCGGTGACCGGGCTCGGGCGGCCGGTGTAGTCGCGCTGCAGGGCGGCGAACTCGGCGACGAAGGCGGGGTCGACCCGCATGGCCTCGTAGGCCTCGGTCAGCTCGTCGAGGGCCGCGATCAGCGCCTCGGGGACGAACCGGCCGCCGAAGACGCCGAAGTGACCGGTGGCGTCGGGCCACGCCGGGCGCGCCGGGTCGCTGCGCTGCTCGGGAGGGTGGACGGCACTGGTGGTCATGCCCCCAGTGTCCCGCGCTGCGACGCCGAGGTGGTGCAGGGGGTGGCCCTCCTGCAGGGGCCCGTCGCGAGCGAGCGAGCGGTGGGGGGGCAGGAGGGTCCTTCTTCAGCGGGTCGTGCGGGGCACGGCCGGGTGGGAACCGGCGGTGACCAGGTCGGCGACCGCCTGCCGCGGGTCGCCGGCGGTGACCAGGCCCTCGCCGACCAGGACGGCGTCGGCGCCGGCGGCCGCGTAGGCGATGAGCTCGCGCGGGCCGCGGACGCCGGACTCGGCGACCTTGACCACGCCCGACGGCAGACCGGGCGCGATCCGCTCGAAGGTGCCGAGGTCGACGTCGAGGGTGGTGAGGTCGCGGGCGTTCACGCCGATCACCGAGGCGCCGGCGGCCAGCGCGCGGTCGGCCTCGGCCTCGGTGTGCACCTCTACCAGCGCGGTCATGCCGAGCGACTCGACCCGCTCGAGCAGGCCCAGCAGCGCGTTCTGCTCGAGCGCCGCGACGATCAGCAGGACGACGTCGGCGCCGTGGGCGCGGGCCTCGTGCACCTGGTAGCTGCTGACCACGAAGTCCTTGCACAGCACCGGCACGTCGACGGCGGCGCGGACGGCGGCCAGGTCGGCGTGCGAGCCGCCGAAGCGGCGCCGCTCGGTGAGGACGCTGATCACCCGCGCACCGCCGGCGGCGTACTGGGCGGCGAGGACGGCGGGGTCGGGGATGTCGGCCAGCGCGCCCTTGCTCGGACTGCGCCGCTTGACCTCCGCGATCACGCCGACGCCGGGCGCGCGCAGCGCGGCCAGGGCGTCGCGGGCGGGGCGGGCGTCGCGGGCGGCGGCCCGCACCTCGGCCAGCGGGGTGGCCGCCTCGCGCGCCGCGACGTCCTCACGGACGCCGGCGACGATGTCGTCGAGGACGGTCACTCCGCCTCCTCGCTGCTGGTCGGCCGGTCCGGTGCCGGTCGGACGGTGGACCCACCCTAGCGACGGCGGCCCGGGGGCCCGGTCGCCGGGTCGCCGGCCGGGCCCGGCGCGGGGTCGCCGGCCGGGTCGTCGGCAGGGTCGTCGGCAGGGTCGGCCGTCGGGTCGTCGCCGCGGTCGAGGGCGCGCCAGGCGTCCAGCGCCCGGTCCTCGTCGGTGCGGGCGCGCGCCGGGGCCGGCGCGGCGGCCGCACCGGCCGCCCGCTCGTAGCGGCGGCCCATGGCCGGCCAGCGGTGGCCGCGCACCGCGACCAGCACCCCGGCGGCCAGCGCGACGACGGCGGCGACCAGGCACAGCACCGGCCAGGCGGCCGCGAGGTCGGCGGTGCGCCGCTCCCCCGGCGCCGCGGTCGTGTCCACCCCGCCGGCCAGCACGCGCACGGCCGACCAGGCCAGCGCCGCCCCCGCCAGCGCCACCAGCACCCCGACCGCCACCCGCCCGGCGCCGCGCACGGCGAGGACGGCGACCGCCGCGGCCAGCAGCAGCAGCCCCGCGGCGGGCACCAGCGGCGCCAGCGACGACCCGGTCAGCGCCTCGGTGACCGGCGGCAGCGGCGGCCGCCGGGTGACCGTGACCGTGGCCCAGGTCTGCCCGCCCGCCGACAGCGCCAGGCCGCCGGCGACCGCGCAGCCGGCGAGCGCCGTCCCCAGCTCCCGCCGGGCGTTCACCGCACCTCCCGCATGCCCTCCGCGGTCGCGATCGCCGAGAGCACCGCGCGCGCCTTGTGCCGGGTCTCGGCCTCCTCGGTGGCGGGGTCGCTGTCGGCGACGATCCCGGCACCGGCCTGGACGTACGCCCGGCCCTGGTGGAGCACCGCGGTGCGGATGGCGATCGCCATGTCCAGGTCCCCGCCGGCGTCGACGTAGCCGACCGTGCCCGCGTACAGCGCCCGCCGGGTGGGCTCCAGCGACTCGATGATCTCCATCGCCCGCGGCTTGGGGGCGCCGGAGACCGTGCCGGCCGGGAAGGTGGCGTCGAAGACGTCGAGCGCGTCGCGGCCGGGCGCCACCTCCCCGCCGACGGTGGACACCAGGTGCATGACGTGGCTGTAGTACTCGATCCGCATGAAGTCGGGCACCTCGACGGTGCCGGGCACGCACACCCGGCCCAGGTCGTTGCGCGCGAGGTCGACGAGCATGACGTGCTCGGCGCGCTCCTTGGGGTCGGCGAGCAGCCCCTCGGCCAGCCGCAGGTCCTCCTCCTCGGTGGCGCCGCGCGGGCGGGTGCCGGCCGGCGGGTGGACGACGGCCGAGCTGCCGGTCACGGTCACCAGCGCCTCCGGCGAGGAGCCGACGACGTCGAAGGGCGTCTCCCGGCCGGCGAAGCGCAGCAGGTACATGTACGGCGAGGGGTTGGTGGCCCGCAGCACCCGGTAGAGGTCGAGCGCGTCGACGTCGGTGTCGGTCTCGAACCGCTGGGCCAGCACGACCTGGAACGCGTCGCCGGCGCGGATGTGCTCGCGCACCGTCTCGACCCCGGCCTCGTACTCCCCCGGCGCCATCGTGCTGCGCACCGGCGGCGGCTCGGCGGGGGTGAACGTGGCCACGCCGGGCGGCACGGCCTTGGTGAGGTCGGCGGCCATGGCGTCCAGGCGGGCGACGGCGTCGTCCCAGGCCGTGTCGGCGTCACCGGACCCGGTCAGGGCGTTGGCGATGAGCAGCACGGTGCCGTCGGTGTGGTCGAGGACGGCGAGGTCGGTGACCAGCGCCAGCGACAGCTCGGGCATGCCGAGGTCGTCGGTGGCGGTGACCGGCAGCCGCTCCAGCCGCCGGACGACGTCGTACCCGAGGTAGCCGACCAGCCCGCCGGCCAGCCGCGGCAGGTCCTCCCGGCGCGGCGAGCGCAGCCGGCGGGCCAGCGTGCGGACCGCGGCCAGCGGGTCCCCGGGCAGGTCGTCGGTGAGCCCGGGCAGCGGGTCGCCGAGCCACAGCGTCCGGCCGTCGCGCTCGGTGAGGACCCCGGCGCTGCGCACGCCGACGAAGCTGTAGCGCGACCAGCGCTTGCCCTGCTCGGCCGACTCGAGCAGCACGGTGCCGGGCCGGTTGCCGGCCAGCTTGCGGTAGATGCCGACGGCGGTCTCGCCGTCGGCCAGCAGCCGCCGGGTGACCGGCACGACCGGCTGGTCGAGCGCGGCGAACGCCTCGCGCGAGGGGCTGGTCTCACCGAGCCGCACGGGTGACCTCCAGGTCGCGGTGGAAGCAGCTGCGCTCGCCGGTGTGGCAGGCCGGGCCCTCCTGGTCGACGAGCAGCAGCAGCGCGTCGCCGTCGCAGTCGAGCCGCACGTCGCGGACCCACTGCCGGTGGCCGGAGGTCTCGCCCTTCACCCAGTACTCCTCGCGGCTGCGCGACCAGTAGGTGGCCCGGCCGGTGGTGAGGGTGCGGTGCAGCGCCTCGTCGTCCATCCAGGCGACCATGAGGACCTCGCCGGTGTCGTGCTGCTGCACGACGGCGGCGACCAGGCCGGCCGGGTCGCGGCGCAGCAGCGCGGCGACGGCGGGGTCGAGGGCGGAGTCGACGGCGGGCACGGCGGGCATGCCGGCGATTCTCCCCCGCCGCCGGGACCGGCCGGGTCAGCGGCCCCGCGCGGTCACCCCGCGGACGGTGCCGCGTCCCCGCCGGCGGCCCACCGGCGGACGGCGCCGGCCAGCAGCAGGCCCAGGCCCACGGCCGGGGCGGCGGCGTAGAACAGCACGCCGACGACGAGCACGCCGGTCGGCTCGAAGCCGGCGAGGTCGGCGAGCGAGGTCAGCCGGACCAGCCAGTAGACGGCGAGGGCGAGCTGCACGCCGAAGCCGGCGAGCAGCGTCGTCCACACCGCCCGGCTGCGCCGGTTGAGCACCAGCACCCCCGCGACGACCAGCAGGACCGCCGAGAGCAGCTGGACCGCCGAGAGCGCCGTGACCTCGGTGACCAGGCCGTACAGGTCGTCGTCGGCCCCGGTGCCGGCGTCGGGGATCGCCGCGAAGACGCCGAACGTGCTGGCCAGCAGCAGCACGTAGGCCGAGGACAGCGCGACGACGGCGGCCTGGACGAAGGCGAGGACCGCCGCGGCGACCACCTGCCCCGGCCGGCGCGGCCGCTGCGGCACCGGCGGGCCGTAGGCCGGCCAGTACGGCGCGGCCGGCCAGCCCGGCGCGTACCCCCCGTACACCGGGGGCGGCGTGACGTACGGGGCGGTGGCCGGCGGGCCCGCGTAGGCCACCGGCTCGGTCCCGGCGGCCGGGTCGGCCCAGGGGCTGCCGGGCGAGCTCACAGGGCCGCCGCCAGGGCCCGGCCGGCGACCCGGCCGGAGAAGAGGCAGCCGCCGAGGAAGGTGCCCTCCAGCGACCGGTAGCCGTGCATGCCGCCGCCGCCGAAGCCGGACGCCTCGCCGGCGGCGTACAGGCCGGGGAACGGCTCGCCGCTGGCCCGCAGCACCCGGCCGGACAGGTCGGTCTCCAGCCCGCCGAGGGTCTTGCGGGTGAGCAGGTTGAGCCGGACGGCGATCAGCGGGCCGGCCGCGGGGTCGAGCAGCCGGTGCGGCGGGGCGACCCGGATGAGCTTGTCGCCGAGGTAGCTGCGGGCGCCGCGGACCGCGGTGAGTTGCAGGTCCTTGGTGAACGGGTGGGCGACCTCACGGTCGCGGGCGGTGACCTCGCGCTCCACGGTCTCCAGCGACACCTCGGGCGCGCCGCCGGTGATGCGGTTCATCCCGGTGACCAGCTCGGGCAGCGACGTCGCCGTCACGAAGTCCTCGCCGCGGTCGAGGAAGGCCTGGACGGGGGCCGAGACGCCGGCCCGGACGCGGCCCAGCAGCAGCCGGACGTCCTTCCCGGTGAGGTCGGGGTTCTGCTCGGAGCCCGACAGCGCGAACTCCTTCTCGACGATCTTCTTCGTCGTCACGAACCAGGTGTGCTCGTACCCGGTCTGCCCGATGTGGGCGAGGGTGCCCAGGGTGTCGAAGCCGGGGAACAGCGGGACCGGCAGCCGCTGCCCGGTCGCGTCCAGCCACAGCGAGGAGGGCCCGGGCAGGATCCGGATGCCGTGCCGCGCCCACACCGGGGAGTGGTTGGCGATCCCCTCGGTGTAGTGCCACATGCGGTCGCGGTTGATGAGGTTGGCGCCGGCGGCCTCGGTGGCCTGGAGCATGAGCCCGTCCACGTGCGCGGGCACGCCGGACAGCAGCCGCTGCGGCGCGGGGCCCAGCCGGGCCGGCCAGTTCTGCCGCACCAGGTCGTGGTTGCCCCCGATGCCGCCGGAGGTGACGACGACGGCCTGCGCGGCGACCTCGAAGTCCCCGACGGCGGTGCGCGAGCTGGCCTCGCCGCGGGCGACGCCGCTGGGCTCGAGCACCTCGCCGCGGACGCCGGTGACCGCGCCGTCGGTGACGACCAGCGAGGTCACCCGGTGCCGGAAGCGCAGCTCGACCAGCCCGCGCTCGACGGCGGCGCGCACCCGGCGGGCGAACGGCTCGACGATGCCGGGGCCGGTGCCCCAGACGATGTGGAACCGGGGCACGGAGTTGCCGTGGCCGTTGGCGGTGTAGCCGCCGCGCTCGGCCCACCCGACGACGGGGAAGAAGCCGACGCCCTGCTCGCGCAGCCAGGCCCGCTTCTCCCCCGCCGCGAACTCCAGGTACGCCTCGGCCCACTGCCGGGGCCAGTGGTCCTCGGCGCGGTCGAAGGCGGCGGTGCCGAACCAGTCCTGGCGGGCCAGCTCCAGCGAGTCGTGGACCCGGAGGCGGCGCTGCTCGGGCGAGTCGACGAGGAACAGCCCGCCGAAGGACCACCACGCCTGCCCGCCGAAGGACGCCTCCGGCTCCTGCTCGACCAGCACCACCCGCCGGCCGGCGTCGGCCAGCTCGGCGGTGGCCACCAGGCCGGCCAGGCCGGACCCCACCACGACGACGTCTGTGTCGATCACGGCGGGCACGCTAGCGGGCGCGGCCGCCGCGGGGGGTCCGCGCCGGCTGCACCGGGGCCGGTGTCGCCCGGGCGGGACGGGTCCACTCCCGGATCGGGCGGCGCACCGTCAGCGCCAGGCAGCCGACCGGGCCGACGAGCAGCGCCAGCGCCCAGCCGACCGACGAGCCGTCGCCGAGGGCGCCGAAGAGCAGGGCCACGCCGAGCAGCAGGAGCAGCGGCAGCACCGCGGCGACCGTGAGCACCAGCCACCCGCGGCCCCGGCCCAGCCACACCAGCGCCGCCCCGGCGACGGCCAGGAGCGCCGGAACGGCGGAGGCGGCCAGGTACCAGCCCCAGCCCGGGGGCAGGCCGTCCCAGAGCAGCCGGCCGAGGTAGAGGTCCTCGGCGGCGACGAGCAGGCCGAACACGGCGGCGAACGGCGCGGTGAGCGGGCGGCCGGCCGCGGGCGGCGGGGCGGTCCGCCGGACGGCCGACGACCTCGCGGGCGCCGCCCGCGGCGAGCGGCGGGTCGTCGTCCGGCGGGGTGGGGACGACGGCATGCCGCGCAGCGTAGGTCCGTTGCCTGGCCGGACCCCGTCAGCCCGCCCGGCGCCGCCCGGCCAGCCAGGCCGACACCCGGGGGCTGAGCGCCAGGCCGGCCGCGACCAGCGGGCAGACGGCCACGACGAAGGGCGCGACGCCCACGTCCTCGCCGACCGCGACCGCCGTCGCGACGACGAGGAGGGCGAACCCCAGCGAGGCCACGGCGCCTAGGAGCAGCGGCCACCGGCCCCGGCGGGAGACCAGCCAGACGACGCCGAAGAGCTGGATCACGGGCAGCAGGAGCAGCGCGTAGACCCACCAGTCGCGGACGTCGTCGGACTGCACCCCGCCGAGGACGAAGGGCAGGACGGTGACCAGGGCCAGCGGCAGCACGCCGAGGGCGCCGACCGCCGCGGCGGCGATCGCCGTGCCGGGCATGCGGGAGGGGCTCGTGGAGGACGTGGTCACGCCGCGGAGCCTAGGACCGGCGCCCGCTCAGGCGACGCGCTCGGGCTCCCCCGCCGACGACCGGCGCCACGACGCGTGCAGCCGGGCGTAGGGGCCGACGGCGTCGACCAGGTCGGCGTGCGTGCCGCGCTGCACGACCCGCCCGGCGTCGACGACGAGCACCTCGTCGGCCCGCTCGGCGGTGGACAGCCGGTGCGCGATGGTGAGCGTGGTGCGGCCCTCGGTGAGGCGGTCCAGCGCCAGGGTCAGCCGCCGCTCGGTGGCCGGGTCGACGGCGCTGGTGGCCTCGTCGAGCACCAGCAGGTCGGGGGCGGCCACGTGCGCGCGGGCGATGGCGACCAGCTGCCGCTCCCCCGCCGACAGCGACTCCCCGCGCTGGCCCACCGCGGTGGCGACGCCATCGGCCAGGCCGGCCAGCCAGTCGCCGAGGCCGAGCTCGGCGAAGGCCGCGGTGACCTGCTCGTCGGTGAGGTCGGGGCGGCCGTAGCGGACGTTGTCGGCGACCGTCGCGTCGAACAGGAACCCGTCCTGCGGCACCATGCCGACCCGCCGGCGCAGCGAGGAGAACGCCACGTCGGGCAGCGGCACCCAGCCGGAGGCGTCGGAGCCGAGCAGCACCCGCCCCTCGGTGGGGTCCATGAGCCGGGTGACCAGCTTGGCGAACGTCGTCTTCCCCGATCCGGTCTCCCCGACGACGGCGTAGCGGCGGCGCGGCGCCAGCGCGAGGTCGACGTCGTCGAGGGCCGCCCGCGCGCCCGGGGCGTAGCGGAAGGTGACGTGCTCGAGCCGGACGCCGAGCGGCCCGGCCGGCAGCTCGCGCGCGGTGCCGGTGGCGGCGGGGTCGCGGACGTCGGGCTCGGTGTCGAGGACGTCGAGCACCCGGCGGAACCCGGCGATCGCGTTCTGCCCCTCGTTGAGCACCTCGCTGGCGGTCTGCACCGGCGCGACGAACAGCGTGACGAGGAACAGGAACGCGACGAGCGTGCCGGCGCTGACCTGCCCGGCCAGGCCGAGCAGCACGCCGACCACGACGACGGCGGCGTTGGCGACCGCGGCCGCGAACTCGCCGGTGACGAAGACGGCCGCGGTGACCTTCTGCGCGTCGACCTGGGCGCGGTAGTGCCGGCCGATGGCCCGGTCGAGGCGGGCCGCCGTCCGCTCGCGGATGCCGTAGGCGCGCACCGTCGGCGCGCCGACGACGGACTCGGACACGGCGGCGAGGACGTCGCCGACCCGCTCGCGGACCACGCCGTAGGCGACCTGCAGCCGGCGGGCGAACCAGCGGACGGCGAAGGCCAGCGGCAGGAAGCAGACCAGCACCAGCAGGGTCAGCTGCCAGGAGTAGACGGTCATGACGACGGTGGCCACGACCAGCTGGCCGAGGCTGACCACGCCGAGGACGCCGCCCCACTGCATGAACGTGGACAGCTGGTCGACGTCGCTGGTGACGCGGGAGACCAGGGAGCCGCGGCGCTCGCCCTGCTGGTGCAGCACCGACAGGTCGTGCACGTGCCGGAACGCCCGGGCGCGCAGCCCCGCCAGCGCGGTCTCGGTGGTGCGGAACAGCCGGACGTTCATCCGGTAGACCGCCACCCCGGTGACCAGGACGACGACCGCGCAGACCAGCACCAGCGTGCGGACCAGGCCGAGGTCGGGGCCGCCGGGGGCGAGCAGGCCACGGTCGATGACCTGCTGGACGGCGATCGGCACGACCACCCGCCCGGCGGTGGCGACCAGCGCGAGCGCGAACGTGGCCGGCAGCCCGCGGCGGAACTCCGGCATCATCCGCAGCCCGCGGCGCAGCGTGGCGAACGCGCCCTCGCGCCGCCCGGCAGTCACGGCGCTCGTCGGTTCGCTCCCGCGGGGCGCTCCGCTCCTCGCTCGTTCCTCGCTGCGGTGCTCACGCCCCTGTCCGCTCACGCCGCCACCTCCGCCTGCGCGTAGGCGCGGACCAGCGCGGCGTAGCCGGGCACGGTGGCCAGCAGGTCCTCGTGGCTGCCGCGGGCGGTGACCCGGCCGTTCTCCAGCCACACCACCTCGTCGGCGAGGGCGATGGTGGCCTGCCGATAGGCGACGACGACCACCGTCGAGGGCCGGTCGGCCGAGCGCAGCGCGTCGAGGATGCGCGCCTCGACCGCGGGGTCGACGGCGCTGGTGGCGTCGTCGAGGACGAGCAGCCGGGGGCGGCGGATGACGGCGCGGGCCAGGGCCAGCCGCTGGCGCTGGCCGCCGGACAGGGTGGCGCCGCGCTCGCCGACGCGGGTGTCGAGGCCCTCGGGCAGCCGGTCGACGAAGTCCTCGGCGGCGGCCACGCGCAGCGCCGCGCGCACCTCGTCGTCGCCGTACTCGCCGCCGAGGGTCACGTTGCCGCGGACCGTGTCGTCGAAGAGGAAGGTGCCCTGCGGGACGAACGCGGCCTGGCCGCTGACCTCGCCCTCGCGCAGCCGGCGCAGGTCGACGCCGTCGAGCAGCACCTCGCCGCCGACCGGGTCCACCAGCCGCACCAGCAGCCCGGCCAGCGTGGACTTGCCCGAGCCGGTCGGCCCGACGACGGCGACCGTGCTGCCGGCCGCGACGTCGAAGGTGACCTGCGACAGCACCGGCTGCGACGCGCCGTCGAAGACGTGGTCGACCGCGCGCAGGCCCAGCCGGGCGCCGCCGTCGCCGGCGGGCGCGGTCTCCGGGCCGTGCGGGGTCTCGCCGGTGGCGTCGAGGACCGGGGTGACCCGGTCGAAGCCGGCGAGCGCGCGCGGGAGGTCGGCGAGCACCCAGCCGATCGCGCGGATGGGCAGCGCGAGCAGGGTGAACAGGTAGGCGATGCTCACCAGGTCGCCGGCGTCGGTGGCGCCGGAGGCGACCCGGCCGGCGCCGACCAGCAGCACGGCGAGCGTGCCCAGGTTGGGCAGCGCCTCCATCAGCGGGTCGAACAGCCCGCGCACCCGGCCGACGGACACCAGCCCGTCGCGCAGCTCCTGCGCCCGCTCGGTGAACCGGGCGCTCTCGACGTCCTCGCGGCCGAGGGTCTTGACCACCAGACCCGCGTCGAAGCTCTCGTGGGCGATCTCGCTGACCTCGGCGCGCAGCTGCTGCGCCCGCTGCATCCGCGGGCTCATCACCTGCGAGTAGACGGCGTTGACCACGAAGACCAGCGGGAAGACGACCAGGCCGACCACGGCCAGCAGCGGGTCGGTGGCCACCAGCGCGACGACGGTGATGGCGATCATCACGAGCGTCCCGCAGGCGAAGGGCAGCGGGGAGACGAAGTACCAGGCGGCCTCGACGTCGGAGTTCGCGTTCGACAGCAGCTGCCCGGTGGGGTGGCGCTGGTGCCAGGCCAGCGGCAGCCGCAGGTACTGCGCGGTCACGCGGCGGCGGTAGTCGGCCTGCAGCCGGTAGGCCATCACGCCGGCGAACAGCCGGCGGCCGAGGATGCCGAGGATCTTGAGCACGGAGACGCCGAGGATCACGACGACGGCGAGGGTGAGCGCGCCGGCGGTGGTGTCGCCGTCGGCGAAGGCCGGCAGCACCACCCGGTCGGTGACCCCGCCGATCACGAACGCCGACAGCACGGTCATCGCGGCGTAGAGGCTGCTGGCGAGCAGGGCGAGGGTGAACATCCCGCGCTGCTCGCGGATGGACCGGGCGACGTGGCGCAGTCCCCGCCGGACGACGGCGTCTCGGGCGCGGGGCACGGGTCTCCTCGGGGTTCGCGACCGCACTCCGCGGTCGTTAGTCAGGCTAACCGGCACCACCGACAGGAGCCTGCGGGTTTCCCGGCTGGACGAGATCGGTAACCCGCGGCGGTGACTCCCTCTTCCCGCCCGCTCGCCGCGCGCGAGCGCGCGGCCCTCGCCGACCTCCTCGACGAGCTCGGCCCCGACGCCCCGACCTGCTGCGCGGGGTGGACGACGGCGCACCTGGCCGCCCACCTGGTGACCCGCGACCGCCGTCCCGACGCGCTGCCCGGCTACGCGCTGGAGCGCACGCCGGTCGGCGGGCGGCTGCACGCCCACGCGGAGCGGGTCGAGGCCCGGCTGCGCACCTCGACGGCGTACCCCGAGCTGGTGGCGCGGGTGCGGCAGGGCCCGCCGGCGTGGCTGCCGATGGGCTGGCCCGGCGTGTCGGCGCTCGCGGACTCCGCCGAGTTCGCGATCCACCACGAGGACGTGCGGCGGGCGCAGCCCGGCTGGGCGCCGCGCGCGCTCCCGCTGGCCGACGCCGACCGGCTCTGGGGCGCGGCGCAGCTGTTCGCCCGCACGGCGGCCCCGCGGTACCCGGGCGGCCTGGTGCTGCAGCGCAGCGACGTCCCCGGCCCCGGACGGCGGATCCGCGCCGGGTCCGCCCCGACCACGGTCGAGGGCGAGCCGATGGAGGTCCTGCTGTGGGCGACCGGGCGGCGCGACGTCGCCCGGGTGGTCGTGCGGGACGGCGCCCCCGTCGCCTGAGCGAGCCGTGCACGTCCGCGGTCCTGCACCGTGCACGTCCGCGGACGTGCACGCCGCCGGCCCGTCAGCGCAGCGGCGTGTCCGCGGCGGTGCGCACCGGGACGCCGGCCCCGGCCAGCGCGGCCTTGACGTCGGGGATGCGCAGCTGGCCGAAGTGGAAGACGGTGGCCGCGAGCACCGCGTCGGCGCCGGCCTCGACCGCGGGCGGGAAGTGCTCGACCGCACCGGCGCCGCCGCTGGCGATCACCGGGACGGTCACCTCGCGGCGGACCGCGCGGATCAGCTCGGTGTCGAACCCGGCGCGGGTGCCGTCGGCGTCCATCGAGTTGAGCAGCACCTCCCCCACCCCCAGCTGCGCGGCCTGCACCACCCACTCGACGGCGTCCCGGCCGGTGCCGCGGCGCCCGCCGTGCGTGGTGATCTCGAAGCCGGAGTCGGTGGTGGCGCCGTCGCGCACGCGGCGGGCGTCGAGGGAGAGCACGAGCACCTGGTTGCCGAAGCGGTCGGCGATCTCGCTGATCAGCTCCGGCCGGGCGACGGCGGCGGTGTTGACCGCGACCTTGTCCGCGCCGGCCCGCAGCAGCCGGTCGACGTCGTCGGCGCTGCGCACGCCGCCGCCGACGGTGAGCGGGATGAACACGCTCTCGGCGGTGCGCCGGACGACGTCGTAGGTGGTCTCGCGGTCGCCGGAGCTGGCGGTGATGTCGAGGAAGGTGAGCTCGTCGGCGCCCTCGGCGTCGTAGACGCGGGCCATCTCCACCGGGTCGCCGGCGTCGCGCAGGTCGACGAAGTTGACGCCCTTGACCACCCGGCCGGCGTCGACGTCCAGGCACGGGATCACGCGGACGGCGAGACTCATGCGCCCGCCCCCCGGACCGCGTCGGCCTCCACCTCGACCAGCATGTCGGGGTGCAGCAGCGAGGCCACGCCGACCATCGCGGTGGCCGGCCGGACCGCGCCGAAGACCTCGCCGTGCGCGCGCCCGACCTCCTCCCAGCGGGAGGTGTCGGTGACGTACACGCGGGTGCGGACGACGTCGGCGGCGGTCAGGCCCGCGGACTCCAGCGCGGCGACCAGCACGCCGAAGGCGACCCGGGCCTGCGCGCCCGCGTCGCCGGGGTGGACGACCGCGCCGTCGACGGTGGCGGTGCAGCCGCTCACCCAGGCGGAGTCCCCGTGCACGACGACCCGGCTGTAGCCGACGACGTCCTCCCAGGGCCCGCCCGAGCCGATCCGCCGCGCGGTCACGACGACGCCTCGCGGGTGACCGCCAGCGCCTCGGGCAGCGTGAACGCGCCGGCGTAGAGCGCCTTGCCGACGATCGCGCCCTCGACGCCGACCGCGGTCAGCCCGGCCAGCGCCCGGATGTCGTCGAGCGAGCTGACCCCACCGGAGGCGACCACCGGCCGGGGCGTGGCGGCGCAGACCTCGCGCAGCAACTCCAGGTTGGGGCCGCGCAGCGTGCCGTCCTTGGTGATGTCGGTGAGCACGTAGCGGGCGCAGCCCTCGGCGTCCAGGCGGGCGAGGGTCTCGTAGAGCTCGCCGCCCTCGCGGGTCCAGCCGCGGGCGGCCAGCCGGGTGCCGCGGACGTCGAGGCCCACGGCGATCCGGTCGCCGTGCTCGGCGATGGCGCGGGCGCACCACTCGGGCGACTCCAGCGCCGCGGTGCCCAGGTTGACCCGGCGGCAGCCGGTGGCCAGCGCCGCGGCCAGCGACGCGTCGTCACGGATGCCGCCGGAGAGCTCCACGTCGACGTCGAGCTCCCCGACGACGCGGGCCAGCAGCTCGCGGTTGCTGCCGCGGCCGAAGGCGGCGTCGAGGTCGACCAGGTGCACCCACTCCGCGCCGTCGCGCTGCCACTGCAGGGCGGCGTCGAGGGGGTCGCCGTAGGAGGTCTCGCTGCCGGCCTCCCCCTGGACGAGTCGGACGGCCTGGCCGTCGGCGACGTCGACGGCGGGGAGCAGCTGCAGGGTCGGCACGCTCCCAGCCTAGGGACCGCCTCGCTGTGGCCTGCCTCGCCCAGGGCAGGCTGCGGGCGTGGAGTTCGCCGACGTCGTCCGCAGGCGCCGCATGGTGCGCGACTACGACCCCGACCGGCCGGTGCCCCCGGAGGTGCGCGAGCGGCTGCTCGCGCACGCGATCCGGGCGCCGTCGGCCGGGTTCACCCAGGGCTGGGCGTTCCTGGTGCTGGAGACGGCCGAGGAGCGGGACCTGTTCTGGTCGGTGACCGCCTCCGGTGCCGTCCCCCACCCGCCCGGCCCCGACGGGTGGCTCACCCGGATGCGGCGGGCGCCGCTGCTGGTGGTGCCGCTGTCGTCGAAGGACGCCTACCTCGACCGCTACGCCGAGCCGGACAAGGGCTGGACCGACCGCGACCCCGCCAGTGTCGCTGCCCGCTGGCCGGTCCCCTACTGGGACGTCGACGCCGGGATGGCGGCCCTGATGATGCTGCTGACCGCCGTCGACGAGGGGCTCGGCGCCTGCCTGTTCGGCGTCCCGGCCGAGCGGGTGGACGCCTTCCGGGACGCGTTCGGCATCCCGGGCACCCACCGGCCGGTCGGCGTCGTGTCGGTCGGCTACCCGGGCGGGGACGACCGGCGCTCGCCGTCGCTGCGGCGCGGCCGGCGGGGTGTGGACGAGGTCGTCCACCGCGGCCGCTGGTGACCGGGCTGGTTGACTGCCCGCCCGTGACCTCCTCCTCGCGCGCCGTCCTCGTCACCGGTGGCTCCCGCGGCATCGGCCGCGCGATCGCCCGGGCCTTCGCCGGGCGCGGGGACCGGGTGGCCGTCCACTGGGGCAGCTCGAAGGAGCGCGCCGAGGCCGTCCTCGACGAGCTGCCCGGCTCCGGCCACGCGCTGGTGCAGGCCGACATGACCGACGCCGACGCCGTGGGCGCGATGGTCGACGCCGCCGCCGAGGCGCTGGGCGGGCTGGACGTGCTGGTCAACAACGCCGGCGTCTTCGTGGCGTCCCCGCCGCTGACCGCCTCCTTCGAGGAGTGGCAGGACGTGTGGGAGCGGACCCTGGCGGTCAACCTGCTCGGCGCCGCGCACGCCACCTTCCGCGCCGTCCCGCACCTGCGGGCCGCCGGCGGCGGCGCGGTGGTGAACGTGTCCAGCCGCGGCGCCTTCCGCGGCGAGCCGGACAACCCGGCCTACGGCGCGTCGAAGGCCGGGATGAACGCCTTCGCGCAGTCGATGGCCCTCGCCCTGGCGCCGCTGGGCATCTCGGTCACCGCCGTGGCGCCGGGCTTCGTGCAGACCGAGATGGCGCGCGAGGTGCTCGACGGCCCCGGCGGCGACGCCGTCCGCGCGCAGTCGCCGTTCGGCCGGGTCGCCCGCCCGGAGGAGGTGGCCTCGGCGGTGCTGTGGCTGGCGTCGCCGGAGGCGCGGTTCAGCACCGGCACGATCGTCGACGTCAACGGCGCCTCCCACCTGCGCAGCTGACCCCGGTCAGCCGCCGTGGGCCGCGGCCCAGTGCGGGCTGGTGATGAGGCCGAGCAGGTTGCCGAACGGGTCGGCGACCACCGCGGTGGACCAGCCCTCGCCGCGCACGGTGGGCGGGGAGACGACGGTGGCGCCGGCGTCCTCGAGGCGCCGCAGCGCGGCGGGCAGGTCGTCGACGTGCCAGTGGACGACGACGCCGGCCGGCTGCCCGGTGGCCCAGCCGGCGTAGCGGGCGTCCATGATCCCGAGCTCGTCCTCGTCGTCGCCGACGCGGAACTCGACGTAGGCCGGCGGCCCCTCGACCGGCCGGGTGAAGTAGGGCTCGGTGTCCAGCACGCCGGCGTACCAGCGGGCGGCGGCCGGGACGTCGTCGGCGAGCAGGGTCACGGTGGCCAGTCCTCGGAGCACGGGAGGGTCCCTCCGTCAGGGCGGTCCGCCTGCTGCGTCCCGCTGGACCCCATGCTCCGCAGTGACGTGCTCACCTCCTGAGCACTTTCCGCGGCATGCTCGGCGGCGTGCGTGCCGACCGGCTGGTCGCCCTCCTCCTGCTGCTGCAGGCCCGCGGCCGGGTCACCGCCGCGCAGGCCGCCGCCGAGCTGGAGGTGTCGGTCGCGACCGCCCGTCGGGACCTGGCGGCGCTGTCGGCCGCGGGCGTCCCGGTGTACCCGCAGGCCGGCCGGGGCGGCGGGTGGCAGCTGGTCGGCGGGGCGCGCACCGACCTCACCGGCCTGACCGGGCCCGAGGCGCGGGCGCTGTTCCTGCTGCTCGGCCCCGCCACCGCGGCCGGGCCGGACGCCCGGGGCGCGCTGCGCAAGCTGCTGCGGGCGCTGCCGGGCACCTTCCGCGCCGACGCCGCGGCCGCCGCGGAGGCGGTCGTCGTCGACCCGGCGGGCTGGGGCGAGCGGGCCCGGGACCGGCCGGAGGTGGCGCTGCTGCTCGACGCCGTCGTCGCCCGGCGGGTGGTGGAGTTCGACTACGCCGGCCGCGGCGGCACCCCGGCCCGGCGGCGGGCCGAGCCGTGGGGGCTCGTGGACAAGGACGGCACCTGGTACCTGGTCGCCGGCACCGCGGCGGGGCGGCGCACCTTCCGCCTCGACCGCATGGGGTCGCCGGCGGTGACCGGGGAGGTCTTCGCGCGGCCGGCCGACCTGGACCTGCCCGGCGTGTGGGACGAGGTGGTCGGCGCGGTCGAGGACCGGCGGTCCCCCGTCTCGGCGACGGTGCTGGTGGCCGGGCGGCTGGTCCCCGTGCTGCGGGACCGCTTCGGCCGGCACTGCGCCGTCGAGGGCGGCCCGGACGGCGACGGGCGGGTGCGGCTCCGGGTGGCGGCCCACACGGTGCGCTCGGTCGCCGAGCAGCTGGCCGGGTTCGGCGCCGCGGTGGAGGTGGTGGAGCCGGCCGGGGTGCGCGCGGAGCTCGCCGTCATCGGCGCCGAGCTGCTGGCCCGCCACGGCGGCTGAGCGCCCGCTGTCGACCTGCTGCCGCCTCGGCCCGGGCGAGGCGGCAGCAGGTCGACGTGCGGCGCCGGGTCAGCCGAGGTCCGTCGTCGCCCCCACGACGACGAGGTCGGAGCTGTGCGTGCCGGCCGCGTCCACCCCGGGCGGGCGCGGCTCGAAGCCGGGCAGGTCGCCCAGCCCGTCGCTGCCGTCGACCACCCGCAGCCGCAGCGGCCCGCCGCCGTCCACGGTGAACGTCGCCTCCACGCCCTGCGCGGGCGGCGCGTGGAAGGTGATCCACAGCCGGTCCTGTCCCAGCGTCCGCGCCGGGACGTCGCGGGCCTCGACGCGGGCGGCGCTCACCGTCCCGCCGTCGGAGGTCAGGTCGAGCACCACGAGCCGGACCGCGCGCTGCGGCGTGACCCGCACGGTGACCGTCCGCTGCCCGCCGGTGGAGCGGTCGTCGACGACCTCCACCCGCGACGTCGGCAGGTCCGCCACCTCCGCCGGCCCGGCCGCCACCGCCTGCCCGGCGAGGTAGGGGTAGTCGTGCGGCAGCGTCCGCGGGGTGCCGACGTAGCGTGCCGTGTACTCCCCCGGGTCGTCCTCGGTGCTGGCCCACCACGCCTCGCCGGTGTCGGCCTCCAGCGCGTAGACCAGCTGGCTGGGCACCGGGTGCTGCGGGTCGAAGCGGTCCACGGCCAGCCCGACGGCGGTGAGCAGCACGGTCAGGGCCGCCGCGGTGCCGGGCACGGCCAGCGTCCGCAGCCGCGCGGGGTGGGAGGGGAACAGCCCCTCGACCACCGGCAGCAGGGCGAGGGCGAGCACCGTCGCGACCGCCGCGGGCGCGGCCCCGCCGGCCAGGCCGAGCGCCGGGAAGAACAGCGCCACGGTCGGCGCGAGGACGACGACCGCGACCGCCCCCGCCACCAGTGCGCCGGCGAGCCGCGCGCGCCGCGGCAGCAGCCCGGCGAGGACGCCGGCCAGCGCCGGCAGCGCGGCCAGGTACGACCCGCCGGGCGCCACCGCCGCGAGCAGCACCGCGAGGACGGCGAGCAGCGCCAGCGCCCCGGTCCGCAGCGCCGTGGCGCCCACGCGGCGGCGCAGCAGCGCGTACCAGGCGAGCACCACGACCGCGACGAGCGCGACCGCCGCCAGCCGGAACCAACCCGGCTGCCACGGGTCGATCATCGAGGCGTACCCGGGCCGGACCAGCACCAGCAGCCGCCACAGCCCGACGACGGCCAGCGGGGCGAGCACGAGCGGCAGCAGCGCCGCCGCCGTGCCGAGCAGCGTCCGGGGCAGCGCCGAGCCGCGCCGCCGGTCCACCAGCGCCAGGACGGCGACGCCGAGCACCGCCGCGCCCGCCAGCGGCCACACCAGCGCGCCCGGGTACCGCGCCAGCCCGGTGGGCAGCGGGAAGTAGGTCGCGTCGCCGTCACCGGGGCGGGCGAGGTCGGTCAGGTCGGCGTCGCCGAGCTCCCGGGTGAGGGCGAGGGTGTTGTCGCCCAGCGCCTGGAGCGTCCGCTGGTCCAGCCGGGCCGGGGTGTCCTGGGGGGTGTGGTAGCCCGCGTTGCCGTCGATGAAGGCGGTGTTCAGGCCGGTGAAGTCGCCGTCGCCGAGCAGGACGCTGAAGTCGGTGTCGTTGGGCAGCGTGCGGTACACCTCGACGGCGAAGCTGCTCGCCACCGGGTGCGGCACCGCGGCGGCGTACCGCGCGGCCAGCCCGGCGTTGCCCAGCGACGTCTCGAACATGATCGGCGGGCCGGTGGTGCCGCGCGCCTCCAGGTTGAGCACCACCCCGCCCTCGCCCGCCAGCGGGTGGCTGTCGGCGAACGCCTCGGCGCCGCACAGGCAGGCCTCCTCGGCGTCGGTGACCACCACGACGACGTCGTTGCGCAGCGGCTCGCCCTCGCCCAGCGCGCGCACCGTCTCGAGGATCGCGGCCACCCCGGCGGCGTCGTCGCTGGCGCCCGGGCCGGTCTCCACCGAGTCCGAGTGCGCCATGAGGAACAGCCGGCCGGTGCTGTCGGTGCCGGGCAGGACCGCGACGACGTTGCGCACCCGCGCCATCTCCGCCTCCCCGGGACCGGCCTGCCAGGTGCCGACGGCGTTCTGCACGCGGGTGTCCAGGCCCAGGTCGGTGAGCGTGGCGACCAGCCCGTCGACGACGCGCTCGTGCGCCGGGCTGCCCGCGACGTGCACCTGCGCGGCGATCTCCTGCACGTGCGCGAATGCCCGCCCGGCGCTGAACGACGCCGCCGGGGCGTCGGCGGGCGCGGGCGCCGGCGGCCGCAGCGCCAGCACGCTCCAGACGGTCAGCCCGGCCAGCAGGGCCAGGACGACGAGCGGGCCGAGCGGCCCTCCCCGGCGCTCGGGTGCCGGGGCGGGGGTGCGCGACGCGGGCAAGCGGGTCCTCCTCGACCGGATGCGGGACCGGGTCACCCTAGGTGCGCGCGGAGGACACTCCGGGGATGCTGCGCGGTGCGCTCCCCGCTCGTGCCGGGCGCCGGACCGACCTGGGGCTGCTGGCGCTCCTGCTCGTGGCCGGCGGGACCGGGGTGCTCGCCTTCGGCGTCGGGACGCCGCTGCCCTCCCGGCTGGTGGCCGCCGTGCACGGGGCCGCGGGGCTGGGCCTGCTGCTGCTCGTGCCGTGGAAGGCCGTCGTCGTCCGCCGGTCGCGGGCGCGCACCCGCGGCCGCCGCGACCCGACGGCGGCCTGGGGCCTCGCGGTCCTGGTCGGGCTGACCGTCGTGACCGGCGTGCTGCACACCGTCGCCGGGCCGGGCCTGTCCGTGGGCGGGGTGGCGCTGCTGCAGGTGCACGTCGCGACGGCGGTCGGCACCGCGGTGCTGCTGGCCGTGCACGCCGTCGGCAGCCGGCAGCGGCCGCGGCGCAGCGACGCCTCCCGCCGCGCGCTGCTGCGGACCGGCGGCCTGGCCGTCGCCGCGGCCGCGCTGTGGGGCGCGGTCGAGGGGGGCCTGCGGCTCACCGGGGCGCCGGGCGCGCGGCGGCGCGGCACCGGCTCGCACGAGCGCGGCAGCGGCGACCCGGCGGCCATGCCGGTGACGCAGTGGTTCACCGACGCCGTCCCGGACGACGCCGGCGGGACCGTCGAGCTGGTCGCGCGTGGCCGCACGACCCGGCTGCGCGCCGCCGACCTCGACCGCGGCGACACGGTGACCGCCGTCCTCGACTGCACCGGCGGCTGGTACGCGACGCAGGAGTGGCGGGGCGTCCGGCTGGACCGGCTGCTGGCCGGCGCGGACCTGCCGGAGGACGGCAGCGTCGACGTCGTCAGCGTCACCGGCTACCGGCGGCGGCTGCCGCTGGCCGACGCGGGCGCGCTGCTGCTGGCCACGCACTGCGCGGGCCGGCCGCTGTCGGCCGGGCACGGGGCGCCGCTGCGGCTGGTCGCGCCGGGCCGGCGCGGCTACTGGTGGGTGAAGTGGGTCCGCCGGGTGGAGGTGGTCGACGCCCCGTGGTGGGTGCAGCCGCCCTTCCCCCTGCAGTAGCGGGTCAGAGCGTCGCCAGCCAGTTGGTGAGCAGCTGGGCACCGGCGTCGCCGCTCTTCTCCGGGTGGAACTGGGTCGCCGACAGCGTGCCGTTCTCGACGCCGGCGACGAAGCGGTCGCCGTGCTCGGCCCAGGTCACCTTCGGCGGCGCCAGGGGCGACGGCGGCCCGTCCTGGCCGAGGGTGAACTCGCGGACGCCGTAGGAGTGCACGAAGTAGAAGCGCTCGTCGGCCAGGCCGTCGAACAGCACGCTGCCCTCGGGGACCTCGACCCGGTTCCAGCCCATGTGCGGCAGGACGGGCGCCTCGAGCTGCTCGACCGTGCCGGGCCACTCGCCGCAGCCCTCGGCGTCGTGGCCGTGCTCGACCCCGCGCTCGAACAGGACCTGCATGCCGACGCAGATGCCCAGCACCGGCCGGCCGCCGGCCAGCCGCCGGCCGATGGTGCGCGGCCCGTCGACGGCGCGCAGTTCCCGCATGCAGTGGGCGAACGCGCCCACGCCCGGCACGACGAGCCCGTCGGCGGCCAGGGCGGCGTCGCGGTCGGCGGTCACGGTCACGTCGGCGCCGACGCGGGCGAGGGCCCGCTCGGCCGAGCGCAGGTTGCCCGACCCGTAGTCGAGGACGACCACCTTCTTCACGTCTGCCACGGTACGTGGCAGCGTCGCGGCCCCCGCCGGGATTCCCCGGCACCGCGGGCGGGCGCCGGTCGTTGCCCGGGCGTGGACAGGGACGTCCTGCGGCGGGCCGCGGTGGTCGCCGGCGTGCTCGGCGGCATGGTCAGCGGGGCCACCGGCGGCCACGGCGACAGCGGGGAGAGCGACGGCCGGGTGCTGCCGGCCGACCGGGCGTCCGGCGTCTGGTTCCCGGTCCACGCGGGCTCGCTGGCCTACGCCGCCGAGGGCGTGCGGCCGGGCCCGCGCGCCGCCGACACCTGGGGCGTGGCGCTGACCGGGGCCGCCGGCGCGGTGGCCGCCGCCGTCACCCGGCGCGTCCCCGGGTCGCGGGGCCACCCGGCGGCGGGGGTCTGGGGGCTGGCCGCCACCGCGGCGCGGGACGCGTCCCGCGGCCGGGGGCTCCCGGCGCCGGCGGCCACGCTGGCCGCCGGGGCGGTCACCGCGGCGGCGGGCCGTCCCCGGGTCGGCGCCGGCGAGCCGGAGGAGGCGGTCAGACCAGCCTGAGGACGCCCGACGCGGTCGCCAGCAGCGCCGCCACCAGGAGGATCACCGCGACGAGGACCTGAGGACCGGTGCGGCCCTTCGTGTCGTGGTCCGCCTTCCACATGCTCCACGCCCCGCCCAGCAGGAACCCGCCGAGGACGACGAGGACGACGCCGAACTCCATCCGTTACAGCGCGCCCTTGGTGGAGGGGACGTCGGCGACCCGCGGGTCGATCGCGACGGCGGCCCGCAGCGCCCGGGCCAGCGCCTTGAACTGGCCCTCGACGATGTGGTGGGCGTCGCGGCCGGCGTAGAGCACCCGCACGTGCAGGGTGATCCGCGCGTTGAACGCGAAGGACTCGAGCACGTGCCTGGTCAGTGACGTCGGGTAGTCCGGCCCGATCATCGGCGTCATCGTCTCGGGCTCGGCGTGCACGAAGTACGGCCGGCCGGACAGGTCGACGGCGGCCTGCACGAGCACCTCGTCCATGGGGACGGTGGCGTCGCCGTAGCGGGTGATGCCCTTCTTGTCCCCGAGCGCCTCGCCGAACGCCTGGCCGAGCGCGATGGCGACGTCCTCGACGGTGTGGTGCGCGTCGATGTGCAGGTCGCCGTCGGCCTGGACGGTGAGGTCGATGCCGCTGTGCTTCGACAGCGCCGTGAGCATGTGGTCGTAGAAGCCGACGCCGGTGCTGATCGAGCTCTTCCCGGTGCCGTCGAGGTCCAGCTCGACGACCAGCTTGGTCTCGCTGGTGGCGCGCTCGACGCGGGCGGTACGACTCATGGGTCTCAGTCTCCCAGGCGGTGGTCGGGGGCCACCTCACCCAGCGCGGTGAGGAAGGCGTCGGTCTCCTCCGGGGTGCCGGCGGTGACCCGCAGCCAGCCGGGGATGCCGACGTCGCGGACGAGGACGTCGCGGTCCAGCAGCGCCTGCCAGGCGGCGTGCGCGTCGGCGAACCGGCCGAACAGGACGAAGTTGGCGTCGCTGGGCACGCTGGTCAGCCCCAGGGACGGCAGCGTGGCCACGATCCGGTCGCGCTGGGCCTTGACCGCGTCGACGGTGGCCAGCAGCGCGTCGGTGTGCGCCAGCGCGGCCCGCGCGGCGGCCTGGGTCAGCGAGGACAGGTGGTAGGGCAGCCGGACCAGCTGCAGCGCGTCGACGACGGCGGGGTCGGCGGCGAGGTAGCCCAGCCGCAGCCCGGCCATGCCGAACGCCTTGCTCATCGTGCGGCTGACCACCAGCCGCGGGCGGCCGGGCAGCAGGGTCAGCGCCGACGGCGTGCCGGCGCGGGCGAACTCCTCGTAGGCCTCGTCGACCACGACCATGCCGTCGGTGGCGTCGTGGAGCTGCTCGATCGTCTCCAGCGCGACCGCCGTCCCGGTGGGGTTGTTCGGGCTGGTCACGAAGACGACGTCGGGCCGGACCTCGCGCACCTGGGCGGCGGCCTGGGCGGCGTCGATGGTGAAGTCCGCGCGGCGGTGCCCGTCCACCCACGCCGTCCCGGTGCCGGCCGAGATGATCGGGTGCATCGAGTACGAGGGGGTGAAGCCCAGCGCCGTCCGGCCCGCTCCGCCGAAGGCCTGCAGCAGCTGCTGCAGCACCTCGTTGCTGCCGTTGGCCGCCCACACCTGCGCCGGCTCGATGCGCTCCCCGCCGCGGCCGAGGTAGGCGGCGAGGTCGGTGCGCAGCGCGACGGCGTCCCGGTCGGGGTAGCGGTTGAGCTCCACCGCCGCGTGCCCGAGCGCCTCGCCGAGCGTGGCCAGCAGCTCGGCCGGCAGCGGGTGCGGGTTCTCGTTGGTGTTGAGCCGGTGGGTGACCTGCAGCTGCGGGGCCCCGTAGGGCGTGCGGCCGCGCAGCTCCGGCCGCAGCGGGAGCTCGTCCAGCGACGTCACGAGCGCTGCCGGAGCCGGACGGCGGCCGCGTGCGCGGGCAGGTCCTCGGCGTGGGCGAGCGCGTCGACGTGCCCGGCCACCTCGGCCAGCGCCTGCTCGTCGTACTCCACGACGTGGATGCCGCGCAGGAACGACTGCACGCTCAGGCCGCTGGAGTGCCGCGCGCAGCCGCCGGTGGGCAGCACGTGGTTGGAGCCGGCGATGTAGTCGCCCAGCGACACCGGCGACCAGGCGCCGACGAACACCGCGCCGGCGTTGCGCACCCGCAGCGCCACGGCGCGGGCGTCGCGGGTCTGGATCTCCAGGTGCTCGGCGGCGTAGGCGTCGACCACGGCGAGGCCGGCGTCGAGGTCGTCGACCAGCACGATCCCCGACTGGCTGCCGTCGAGGGCGGTGAGGATGCGGTCGGAGTGCTTGGTGGCCGCGACCTGGCCGGGGACGAGGTCGAGGACGGCGTCGGCGAGTTCCTCGCTCGTGGTGACCAGCACCGCGCCGGCCAGCGGGTCGTGCTCGGCCTGGCTGATCAGGTCGGCGGCGACGTGCACCGGGTCGGCGGTGTCGTCGGCGAGGATGGCGACCTCGGTGGGGCCGGCCTCGGAGTCGATCCCGATCAGCCCGCGCAGCAGCCGCTTGGCGGCCGTCACGTACACGTTGCCCGGGCCGGTGACCACGTCCACCGGCTCGCACGAGCCCGCGCCGTAGCCGAACACGGCGATCGCCTGCGCGCCGCCGACGGCGTAGACCTCGGTGACGCCGAGCAGCGCGCACGCGGCGAGCACGCCGGGGTCGGGCAGGCCGCCGTGGTCACGCTGCGGCGGCGAGGCGACGGCGATCGACTCCACGCCGGCGATCTGCGCCGGGACGACGTTCATCACCACGCTGGACAGCAGCGGCGCCAGCCCCCCGGGGACGTAGAGGCCGACGCGGCGCACCGGCACCCAGCGCTCGGTGACCGTGCCGCCGCGGACCACCTGGGTGGTGACGTCGGTGCGCGCCTGGTCGGCGTGCACCCTGCGCACCCGGGCGATGGCCTCCTCGAGCGCGGCCCGCACGTCGGGGGCCAGCCCGTCCAGCGCCGCCCGGATGGCCTCCACCGGGACGGCGAAGTCCTCGAGGTCGACGCCGTCGAGACGGGCGGTGATCTCGCGGACCGCCTGGGCGCCGCGGATGCGGACGTCCTCGCACAGCGGGCGGACGGTGGCGAGGACGGCGTCGATGTCGGTGGCGGCGCGCGGCAGCAGGCCGGCCAGGTCACGGACCCCCGGCAGCGCGGATCCACGCAGGTCGATGCGGGCGAGCACGGGAGGCCTCCGGAACCAGGCGAGGGACGACCTCCCAGCGTAGTCGGGGCGCGGTGGCCCGCCGTCACGGCGCCGGGGGCCCGGGGCGCCCGTAGGCTCGCCGGTGTGGGCGACCTCATCCCGCTGTTCCCGCTCGGGTCGCCGCTGTTCCCCGGGATCGTGCTGCCGCTGCAGGTGTTCGAGCCCCGCTACCGGGCGCTGGTGCGGGACCTGCTGGCCCGGCCGGAGGACGGCGACGGCCGGTTCTTCGGGGTGGTCGCGATCCGGCAGGGCTGGGAGGTCGAACGGGTCTCCCCCGCCCAGGCGCTCTACGACGTCGGCTGCACCGCCCACCTGCAGACCGTGCGGCCGCAGGCCGACGGCGGGTTCCGCATCACCACCGTCGGCGGCGACCGGTTCCGGCTGCTCGACGTCCTGGTCGGCGGGGACGACGGCGGGGACGGGGACGGGGACGGGCCGCCCTACCTGCGCGCCGAGGTCGAGTGGCTGGCCGACGAGGAGGCCGCCGAGGAGTCGGCCGGCGACCAGGAGGTCGGGTCCGCGCCGGCCGGCGGGGGCCCGGACGAGGGGCTGGTGGCGGAGGTGGCCCGCGGCTCGCTCGGCGTGCTGGAGCGCGGGGTGGGCTCGCTGTTCACCCGCTACGTGAGCGCCGTGGCGAGCCTGCAGACCGGCGGCGCGGAGACCGCCGTGGCCGGTGACGCGCAGGACCTCGACGGCGCCGACGCGCTCCTCGACGTCGTCGACGGGGACGCCCGCGCGCTGTCCTACCTGGTGGCCTCGGCGGCGCTGCTGACCACCGAGGACCGCCAGGCGCTGCTGGCCGAGTCGGCGACCCGCCGCCGGCTGGTGGCCGAGACGCGGATGCTGCGCCGGGAGCTGACCCTGCTCGAGACGGTGGGGGCGGTCCCGGCGCCGCTGCAGCAGTTCGCCGGCCCGACCAGCCTCAACTGACGGAGGACCCCCTGCCCCCACCGCTCGCGAGCTCGCGGCGGGACCCTGCAGGGGGCCGTTCCAGCACGTCACCCCCGGCCGAGGTCGTCGCGGGCGGCGAACAGCGCGGCGACGACGTAGACCAGCAGCGCGGCGAACGGGGCCACCGCCAGCGCCGGCGGGCTGGACAGCTCCAGCCCGGTGGTCACCCGGGTGCCGACGTCGCCGAGCTGGGCCGGCGTGGGCCCGGGCGCGAGCAGCTCCCCCAGCTGCCAGGCGAGGACCCCGGCCAGCGCGGTGCCGACGGCGGTGCCCACCACGGTGGCCACGCCCCGCCGGCGGCGCATCGCCCACGCGAGGCCGCCGGCGAGCAGGCCGAGACCGGCGAGGACGAGCACGAGCACCGAGTCGTCGGCGACCAGCAGCTCGGCCGACGGGCGCCCGACCGGCACCGCGCCGCCCTCGACCACCTCGAACCGGGCCCGCGGCGCGAGCCAGACCCACAGCAGGCCGGCCGGGATGCCGGCGACCGCGAGCAGCGCGGCCCACACCGCCGCCCCGCGCAGGTCCCGCCGCAGCTCCGCGAGCACCGCGGCACCGGCCGGCCGGGCGGCCGGTACGGCAGCGGGCGCCGCGGCGCCGGGCGCGGCGGGGTGCCCGGCGCCGACCACCGCGGCGGGCGGGGCGTATGGGCTGTCCGGGAGCGGAGACGGGCTGCTCACGGCCCCCAGTGAACCCCGCGGAGCGGACGGCCCGCTCCCGGGCGTGCCGGTCACAGCAGGGCGACGCTGGTCGGCCCCAGCAGCGCCTTGATGTCGCCCATCAGGGCCGTGCTCGGCCGCACCCGCAGCCCCTGGTCCAGCCGCAGCACCGTCTCGCGCCCGTTGTTGAGCAGCTTGAGGTGCACCTCGGTGGTGCCCGGGTGACTGCCCAGCACCTCGCGCAGCCGCTCGACCACCGGCGGGGTGCAGCGGGCAGCGGCCATCGACACGAGCACCGGGCCGCGGGGGCCCTCGGTGAGCTCGGGGATGGTCACCTCGGAGCCGAACAGCGAGGGCTGGTCGTCGCGGCGGCTGATCCGGCCCTTGACCACGACGATCTGGTCGCGGACGACCTTCTCCGACACCTCCGCCCAGGTCTTCGGGAAGAACAGCACCTCGATGCCGGACTCGAGGTCCTCCAGCGTGGCGATGGCCCACGGCGCGCCCTGCTTGTTGGTGCGCGGCTGCACCGAGGTGAGGATGCCGGCGATCGTGACGTTGGCGCCGTCCTCGACCCCGCCGGCGTTGATCTCCGCGATCGGGGTGTCGGCGTTGGCGGCGAGCACGTGCTCGACGCCGTGCAGCGGGTGGTCGGAGACGTAGAGGCCGAGCATGTCGCGCTCGAAGACCAGCCGCTCGGACTTCGACCAGTCCGCCGTCGGGACGGCGATGTCCAGCGCGCCGCCGAACGGGTCGTCCCCGTCGCCGCCGCCGCCGAAGCTGCCGAACAGGTCGAACTGGCCCTCGGCCTCCTTGCGCTTGAGCGACATGGCGGCGTCGACGGCCTGGGCGTGGATGGCGGCGATGCCCTGCCGCGAGTGGCCGAGGGAGTCGAAGGCGCCGGCCTTGGCCAGGGACTCGATCACCTTCTTGTTGCAGGCGACCGTGTCGATCTTGCGCATGAAGTCGGCGAAGTCCTTGAACGCGCCCTTCTCCTCGCGCGCCCGGACGATCGAGTCGACGACGTTGGTGCCGACGTTGCGCACCGACGCCAGGCCGAAGCGGATGTCGGTGCCGACCGCGGTGAAGTCCCAGGAGGACTCGTTGACGTCCGGCGGGAGCACCTTGATGCCCATCCGGCGGCACTCGGCCAGGTACACCGGCCGGCGGTCCTTGTCGTCGCCGACGCTGGTGAGCAGCCCGGCCATGTACTCGGCCGGGTAGTTGGCCTTGAGGTAGGCCGTCCAGTACGAGACCAGGCCGTAGGCCGCCGAGTGCGCCTTGTTGAACGCGTAGTCGGCGAACGGGACGAGGATGTCCCACAGCGTCTTGATCGCGGCGTCGGAGTAGCCGCGCTCCTTCATGCCGGCCTCGAAGCCGACGAACTCGGCGTCGAGGACCGACTTCTTCTTCTTGCCCATCGCGCGGCGCAGCAGGTCGGCCTTGCCGAGCGAGTACCCGGCGACCTTCTGCGCGATCGCCATGACCTGCTCCTGGTACACGATCAGGCCGTACGTGCCGCCCAGGATGTCCTCGAGCGGCTCGGCCAGCTCGGGGTGGATGGGCGTGATCTCCTGCTGGCCGTTCTTGCGCAGCGCGTAGTTGGTGTGCGAGTTCGCACCCATCGGGCCGGGCCGGTAGAGCGCGCCGACGGCGGAGATGTCCTCGAAGTTGTCCGGCCGCATGAGCCGCAGCAGCGACCGCATCGGCCCGCCGTCGAACTGGAAGACGCCGAGGGTGTCACCGCGGGCCAGCAGGTCGTAGGTGGCCTTGTCGGTGAGGTCCTTGCTGATCTCGTCGAGGTCGATCGGCTCCTTGCCGTTCGCGACGATGTTGCGCAGCGCGTCGTCGATGACCGTGAGGTTGCGCAGGCCGAGGAAGTCCATCTTCAGCAGGCCGAGCGTCTCGCAGGTCGGGTAGTCGAACTGCGTGATGATCGCGCCGTCGTTCTCCCGGCGCATGATCGGGATCGAGTCGATCAGCGGGTAGCGGCCGATGATGACGCCGGCCGCGTGCACGCCCCACTGCCGCTTCAGGCCCTCGAGCTTGCGCGCCTGGTCGACGACCTCGGCCGCGCCCGGGTCGGACTCGTAGCGGGCGCGGAACTCCCCGGCCTCCTTGTAGCGCGGGTGGGCCGGGTCGAAGACGCCGGACAGCGGGATGCCCTTGCCCATGACGTCCGGGGGCATGAGCTTGGTCAGCTCGTCGCCCACCGAGTAGGGCCGGTCGAGAACCCGGGCGGCGTCCTTGATCGCGGCCTTGGCCTTGATGGTGCCGTAGGTGACGATCTGGCTGACCCGCTCCTCGCCGTACTTCCGCGAGACGTACTGGATGACCTCGCCGCGGCGGCGGTCGTCGAAGTCGATGTCGACGTCGGGCATGGAGACGCGCTCGGGGTTGAGGAACCGCTCGAAGATCAGCCCGTGCTGCAGCGGGTCGAGGTCGGTGATGCCCATGGCGTAGGCGGCCAGCGAGCCGGCGGCCGAGCCGCGGCCGGGACCGACGCGGATGCCGTTGTCCTTGGCCCAGTTGATGAAGTCGGCGACCACGAGGAAGTACCCCGGGAAGCCCATCTGCGTGATGATCCCGACCTCGTAGTCGGCCTGCTTGCGCACGTGGTCCGGGATGCCGTTCGGGTAGCGCTTGTGCAGCCCCCGCTCGACCTCCTTGACGAACCAGGAGGTCTCGTCCTCCCCCGGCGGCAGCGGGAACCGCGGCATGAGGTCGGCGCCCTCGGTGAAGGTGACCTCGCACTGCTCCGCGATCAGCAGCGTGTTGTCGCACGCCTCGGTGAGGTCACCGGGGAACAGCGCGCGCATCTCGGCGGCGCTCTTCAGGTAGTAGCCGTCGCCGTTGAACTTGAAGCGGTTGGTCTCGTTTAGCCGCGACCCGGTCTGGATGCACAGCAGGGCGTCGTGGGCCTCGGCGTCCTCCTTGTGCGTGTAGTGGAGGTCGTTGGTGGCCAGCAGCGGGATGCCCAGCTCCTTGGCGATCTCCAGCAGCTGCGGGCGGGTCTTCTGCTCGATGGACAGGCCGTGGTCCATCAGCTCGGCGTAGAAGTTCTCCTTGCCGAAGATGTCCTGGAAGTCGGCGGCCGCCTGCCGCGCGCGGTCGAGCTTGCCCGCGCGCAGCCACATGTTGACCTCGCCGGACGGGCAGCCCGTCGTCGCGATGAGGCCCTTCCCGTAGCGCTCGAGCAGGTCGCGGTCGAAGCGCGGCTTGCGGTACTGGCCCTCGAGGCTGGCCAGCGAGGAGATGCGGAAGAGGTTGTGCATCCCCTCGGTGGTGCGGGCCAGCAGGGTCATGTGCGTGTAGGCGGCCTTGCCGCGCGAGGACCCGCCCTCGCCGTCCTCGTCGATGAGGTTGTCGCCGAAGTCGAACGGCGCGCGGTCGAACCGCGAGCCGGGCGTGTAGTAGCCCTCCATGCCGATGATCGGCTTCACGCCGGCGGCCTTGGCCTGCTTGTAGAAGTCGTAGGCGCCGAAGACGTTGCCGTGGTCGGTCATGGCCAGCGCCGGCATGCCCTGCTCGGCCGCGGCCTTCGTCACCTCGGGCAGCTTCGCCGCCCCGTCGAGCATCGAGTACTCGGTGTGGACGTGCAGGTGCACGAACGAGTCGGTCCCTGCAGACGGGTGGCCTGGGCTGCTCACGGTGCTGCGGCGCTCCTCACGGGTCGTGCTGGCCCGGCCGTCGGGTGCTCCGGCGGGCGACCGGCGGGGAAGACCGGGCGGTGCGGTGCGGGCTCGGGACTGGTCCGGCCGGGCACCGACGCAGGCCCGGGCCGGTCCCCTGATCCTCGCACCGGGGACTGTCTACGCCGAGGGTCTGACAGGACGTGTCTCGGCGCGGCGGGACGACCCCGTCACAGTCGGCGGCGCATCGTGACGTGCCGGATGCCGGCCTCCTCGTACTCCCCGCCGACGGCGGTGTAGCCGGCCCGCTCGTAGAACCCGCGCGCGGTGACCTGCGCGTGCAGCTCCACCTCGGCCAGGCCGCGCAGTGCCGCCTGCCGGTGCAGCTCGGCGAGCACCGCCGCGCCGTGCCCGGCGCCGCGGGCGGCGGCGTCGACGGCCATGCGGCCGATCACGCCCCGCCCGTCGCGCTCGAGCAGCCGCCCGGTGGCGACCACGCGCCCGGCGTCGTCACGGCTGACCGCGTGGACGGCGGTGGCGTCGGCGGCGTCCCGCTCGACCTCCGGCGGCACGCCCTGCTCCTCGACGAAGACCCGGGTGCGCACCGCGACCACCTCCGGCCAGTCGGCGGCGGTGGCGACGGCGGCCGTCGCGGCGCTCACGCGGGCGCCCCGCCGGGAGCGCGCGGCGCGGGCAACACCTCGGGCAGCGCCGACGACGGCACGAGCAGGAACCGCAGGTCGACCGCGGCGTGCAGCAGCACCGGCAGCAGCAGCGACCCGGTCTCCAGGTACAGCGCGGCGAACACCCCGCCGAGGACGCCGGTGAGCACGACCCCGCCCACCCCCTGGTAGGCGTGCGCCAGGCCGAAGGCCACGGCCGCGACGGCGACCAGCACCGCCTGCGGCAGGCCGCCGCCCACCGCGGCCACCACGGCCAGGAAGAACCCGCGGTACAGCCACTCCTCGCACACCCCCGCGGTCACCCCGACGGCGGTGAACAGCCGCCGCTCGGACCGGCTGCGCGGCAGCAGCGCCAGGGTGGCGTGCACCGGCGGCTCGGCGTGCCGCCCCTGGGTGGACGCCTCGGGCGGCGTGCCCGCGCGGGCCAGCGCCCCACCGCGGATGGCCCGGACCGAGACCAGCGCCAGCACCAGGACCAGCAGCGCGGCCGCGCCGGTGACCGGCCCCGGCAGGCCGGTGGGCCAGGCCAGCCCGACCGCCGCGGCGCCGACGTCCGGCGCGGCCAGCCAGATGACCAGGGCGAGGGCCGCCAGCCCCCACTCCAGGACCAGCAGCCGCCGGTAGAAGGAGCGCCGGGCGGCCGGGTCGGTGCGCAGCCGGCCCTCGAAGCGGCGGTGCAGCACGTGCCCGACCAGCGGCTCGCCGACGACGAGGTAGACCCCGACGACCACGGCCGACAGCGCGGCCGGGCCCCAGTCGGCGAGGGAGGTGGGGAGGCCGGTCACGGGAGGGTCAGGACTCGGCGCGCAGGACGGCCAGCGCCCCCGCGAGGTCGTCCGGGTAGTCGCTGGTGAACTCGGCCCAGTGCCCGTCGGCGGGGTGCGCGAAGCCCAGCCGCACCGCGTGCAGCCACTGCCGGGCCACCCCGAGGCGGGCGGCCAGCGTCGGGTCGGCGCCGTAGGTCGTGTCGCCGACGCACGGGTGGCGCAGCGCCGAGAAGTGCACCCGGATCTGGTGGGTGCGGCCGGTCTCGAGGTGGACGTCGACCAGGCTGGCGGCCGGGAAGGCCTCGATGACCTCGTAGTGGGTGACCGACGGGCGCCCACCGGAGACGACGGCGAACTTCCAGTCGTGCCGCGGGTGCCGGTCGATCGGCGCGTCGATGGTGCCGCGCGACGGGTCGGGGTGGCCCTGCACCAGCGCGTGGTAGCCCTTGTCGACCGTCCGCTCCTTGAACGCCGCCTTGAGCAGCGTGTAGGCGCGCTCGCTCTTGGCGACCACCATCAGCCCCGTCGTCGCGGCGTCGAGGCGGTGCACCACGCCCTGCCGCTCCGGGGCGCCGGAGGTGGAGATGCGGTAGCCGGCCGCGGCCAGCCCGCCGACGACGGTCGGCCCCTCCCAGCCGGGGCTCGGGTGCGCCGCGACACCGACCGGCTTGTCCACGACCACCACGTCGTCGTCGTCGTGGACGACGGTCAGGCCGGGCACCGGCTCGGGCGGGGGCGCCTCGCCCGGCGGCGGGGGCAGCTCGACCTCCAGCCAGCTGCCGCCGGTGAGCCGGTCGCCCTTGCCGCGCACCCGGCCGTCGACCCACACCTTGTCGGCGTCGGCGAGGTCGGCGGCGACCGCGCGGGAGAGCCCGAACAGCCGCGCCAGCGCCTGGTCCACCCGCTGGCCCTCCAGGCCGTCGGGCACCGGGAGGGCGCGGTGCTGACCGGGAGCGCTCACGAAGCCATCGTGACAGGTCAGCCGCGGGACACCGCGCCGTCGCCGCGGTCGCGGGTGCGGGTGCCGTCGAACTCGACGCCGCGCAGGGCGAGGTACGCCCCGAGCAGCCCGCCGCAGACGATCGCGGAGTCGGCCAGGTTGAAGATCGGGTACACCTCGCCGTTCGGCGCGAACACCGACAGGAAGTCGACGACGCCGCCGCGCAGGAACCCCGGCTCGCGGAACACGCGGTCGACCAGGTTGCCCAGCGCGCCGCCGAGGACCAGGCCCAGCGCGACCGCCCAGCCGGCCGAGTACAGCCGCCGCGCCGTCCGCACGATGACCACCGCGACGGCGACCGCGATCAGCGTGAAGACGACGGTGAAGCCCTCGGCGAAGGAGAAGGCGGCGCCGGTGTTGCGCGCGTGCGTGAGGTACAGCGCCCCGCCGAGCAGCCGGAGGTTCTCGCCGCGGTCGATCGTGGCGACGACGAGCAGCTTGCTGCCGAGGTCGGCGAGGAAGACCACCGCGGCGAGCAGGAGCAGCAGCCGCGTGCGCGGCCGCCGGGCCGGCACCGGGGCGGCGTCGTCCACGGCGGCGTCGTCCGGAGCGGCCGCAGCGGGGGCCTCCGCGGGGTCCTCGGGTCGCTCGCTCAGCGGGGGGCTCCTCGTGCTCGCGGCGGTCGGCGGGTGGCCGCACGAGGGCGGCCGACGAGCCGACGATAGCCTCGGTGCCCGTGCCTCCCGGCCCGCCGCGCGGCCGCACCCCCGCCGCGATGGTGAGGCACCTCACGGACGGGTAGACGAATCTCACACCCCGTCGAGGGCGTCCCAGCGCGCCGTTCGGCCGATCGTCGGAGATGGCGCACGTCCACCCGGCAGGAAGGCAGTCGTGTCCACCGACCTCGGTTCAGCCACCGACCCCGATGTGGTGCTCGTCGGCGGGGGCATCATGAGCGCGACCCTGGCGTCGCTGCTCGGTGTCGTCGCGCCGGAGTGGAGCATCACCGTCTTCGAGTCCGCGGACGCGGTGGCGGGCGAGAGCTCGGACGCGTGGAACAACGCCGGCACCGGGCACGCGGCGCTGTGCGAGCTGAACTACACGCCCGCGGGGCCCGACGGCCGGGTCGACACCGCCAAGGCCCGCCTCATCAACGAGCAGTTCCAGGTGTCGCGCCAGTTCTGGTCGCACCTGGTGCGCAGCGGCCTGACCGGCTCGCCCAAGGACTTCATCTCCCCCGTCCCGCACGTCAGCTTCGTGACCGGGGAGGGCGGACGCAGCTACATGCGCGACCGCCACGCGGCACTGTCGGCCGAGCCGCTGTTCGCCGGGCTCGAGTACACCGACGACCCCGCCGAGCTGGCGCGGTGGGTGCCGCTGGTCATGGACGGCCGCGACCCCGCGCAGGTCGTCGCCGCGACCCGCTCCGTCGCCGGCACCGACGTCAACTTCGGCGCGCTGACCCGGCTGCTGCTCGAGCAGGGCGAGGCCCGCGGTGTTCAGGTGCACACCGGCCAGCGGGTCACCGGCCTGGAGAAGCGCGACGACGGCCGCTGGAACGTCACGGTCACCGACAGGCGGGACGGCGAGGAGCGCACGGTGCGCGCCCGGTTCGTCTTCGTGGGCGCGGGCGGCGGCGCGCTGCCGCTGCTGCAGAAGGCGGCGGTCCCCGAGATCCGCGGCTTCGGCGGCTTCCCGGTCAGCGGCATGTTCCTGCGCACCCGCTCCCCCGAGCTGGTCAGCAAGCACCAGGCCAAGGTCTACGGCCAGGCCGCCGTCGGCGCGCCGCCGATGTCGGTGCCGCACCTGGACCTGCGCCTGGTCGACGGCGAGTTCTCGCTGCTGTTCGGCCCCTACGCCGGCTGGTCGCCGAAGTTCCTCAAGGCCGGCTCGATGTTCGACCTGCCGCTGTCGGTGAAGCCGAACAACCTCGGCTCGATGCTGGGCGTGGCCCGCACCGAGATGGCGCTGACGAAGTACCTGGTCACCGAGCTGCTGCAGTCGCGCAAGGCCCGGCACCGCACGCTGACGGAGTTCGTGCCCCTGGCCGAGCAGGCCGACTGGGAGATGATCACCGCCGGCCAGCGGGTGCAGGTCATCAAGCGGGACCCGAAGAGCGGCAAGGGCGTGCTGCAGTTCGGCACCGAGCTGATCGTGGGCGCCGACGGCTCGATCGCCGGCCTGCTGGGTGCCTCCCCCGGCGCCTCGACGGCGGTCTCGGCGATGCTCACGCTGGTCGAGCGGGCCTTCCCCGACCGGGTGGCCGCGCGCCGCGCCGCGCTCGAGGAGGCGATCCCCTCCTACGGCCGCGACCTCTCCTCCGACCCGGCCCTGCTGCAGGCCGTCCGCGCGGAGACGATGCAGACCCTCGAGCTCAACGGCTGAGGTCCCCCGACCACACGGCGGACGCCCCCTCCGCCCCGGCGAGGGGGCGTCCGCCGTGTGCTCGCCCGGCTAGTCGGACTCGGTCGCGGCGCCTCGCTCGCCGCGCCAGGTGGCCAGCCGGCCGGCGCGGCTGACCGCCCGCAGCCGGCGCTCGGCCTCCGGGCGGGACCGGCGGGCCGACACCAGCAGCGCCTGGTCACCACGCATGAGCCGGGTGGTCGCGTCCGGCACGAACGAGCGGCCGTCGCGGACGATGAGCACCACCGCGGCGTCCTCGGGCAGCCGCAGCTCGGGCAGGTAGACGCCGTGCAGCCGCGAGCCCTCGGGCACGGTCAGCTGCATCATCTCCGCGTCCAGCTCCTCCAGCGGTGCCGCCTCGACCTGCACGTCACGGGGGGTGACCGGTGTGGCGATCCGCAGGCGCCGCGCCACCCACGGCAGCGACCACCCCTGCACGAGGGTGAAGACGACGACCAGCACGAAGACGGTGTCGAAGACGGTCGTCGCCCTCGGGACCTCCGCGGTCAGCGGGATGATCGCCGCCACGATCGGCACCGCTCCGCGCAGGCCGGCCCAGGAGATGAACGCCTGCTGCGCCCACGGGAAGCGGAACCACACCAGGCTGGCCACCACCGACAGGGGCCGGGCGACCAACAGCAGCGCGCCGCCCACCACGAGCGCCGGTCCCACGGCCTCGGGCAGCCGGCCCGGGGAGACGAGGAGACCGAGCAGCACGAACAGGCCGATCTGGGCGAGGGAGGCCATGCCCTCGGCGAACCCGATGCTCGCCGCCCGGTGCGGCAGCGCGGCGTTGCCCAGCACCAGACCGCACAGGTAGACCGCGACGAAGCCGGAGGTGTGCGCCAGCGACGCCGACGAGTACGCGAGCACGCAGAGCGCCAGTGTCGCCAGTGGGTAGAACCCGGCCACGGAGAGCGCCACCCGGCGCAGCAGCGCCGCACCCCCGAAGCCGATCCCGACCCCGATGACGGCGCCTCCGATGAGCTCGAGCACCACCACCAGGCCGACCAGCCACCACGGTTGCGTCGCCGCCCCCGCGAGCGACTCGGCCAGCACGGTCACGAGCAGGATGACCGGGGCGTCGTTGAGGCCGCTCTCGGCCTCGAGGGAGGCGGCCACCCGGCGCGGGAGGGGCAGCCGCCGCAGGGTCGCGAAGACGGCGGCGGCGTCGGTCGAGCTGATGACCGCGGCCAGCAGGAGGGCGAAGCCCCAGTCGAAGCCCAGGACCACGACCCCGATGGCCGCGGTCAGGCCCACGCTGACCGCCACACCGACGGTGGACAGCGAGACCCCGGGTCCGACCGCTCGACGGACGTCGGCCCACCGCGTCGTCAGGCCTCCCTCGGCGAGGATGACGAGGAGTGCGGCGTACGCCAGCGTGTGCGTGAGCCGGTAGTCCTCGAACTGGACCCCGAGGCCGCTCTCGCCCAGCGCCACGCCGAGGGCCAGGTAGAGCAGCAGGCTGGGCAGGCCGAGGCGGTCGGCGAGCCGCAGGGCGACGGCGGCCACCAGCACGACCAGCGCCCCGACGGCGAGGGCGAAGGTGACCGTGGTGTTCACCGCCCGCCGCCCATGGCGGCCAGTCTCCCGTACGACCGCGTCCGGCCCGCCGCGCCTGCACGCGGACGGGCTCGACGGGTCGGGGACAATGGAGCGGTGAACTCTCCGTTCCGTGCGCTGCCGCCCCAGGTCGACCTGCCCGCGCTCGAGCAGGACGTGCTGCGCCGCTGGGAGGACGCCGACGTCTTCGCCCGGTCGCTGGAGGCCTCGCAGGGCCGTCCGCAGTGGGTCTTCTACGAGGGCCCGCCCACCGCCAACGGCCGCCCGGGCACCCACCACATCGAGGCCCGCGCGTTCAAGGACGTCTTCCCCCGCTTCAAGACGATGCAGGGCTGGCACGTGCCCCGCCGCGCCGGCTGGGACTGCCACGGCCTGCCGGTCGAGATCGCCGTCGAGCAGGAGCTCGGCTTCGCCGGCAAGCCCGACATCGAGCGGTACGGCATCGCCGAGTTCAACGCCCGCTGCCGCGAGTCGGTCATGCGGCACGTCGACGCGTTCAGCGACCTCACCCGCCGCATGGGCTACTGGGTCGACATGTCCACCGCCTACTGGACGATGGACCCCTCCTACATCGAGAGCGTGTGGTGGTCGCTCAAGCAGGTCTTCGACAAGGGCCTGCTGGTCGAGGACCACCGCGTCGCCCCGTACTGCCCGCGCTGCGGCACCGGCCTGTCCGACCACGAGGTCGCCCAGGGCTACGAGTCGATCACCGACCCCTCGGTGTACGTGCGGCTGCCGGTCACCGACGGCGAGTGGGCCGGGAAGGCCGACCTGCTCGTCTGGACGACGACGCCGTGGACGCTGCCGTCGAACACCGCCGTCGCCGTCAACCCCGACGTCACGTACCTGGTGGCGCGCCGCGGCGAGGACACCCTCGTCGTCGCCGAGCCGCTGCTGGGCGCGGTCTTCGGCGACACCGACGACGTGGAGGTGCTGGCCCGCACCACCGGTCGCGACTGGGAGCGCACCCACTACCGGCGGCCGTTCGAGCTGGTCGACTTCCCCGAGGGCGAGGACACGCACTACGTCGTCCTGGCCGACTACGTCACCACCGACGACGGCACCGGCCTGGTCCACCAGTCCCCCGCGTTCGGCGCCGACGACCTCGCCGTCAGCCGCGCCTACGGCCTGCCGGTGGTCAACCCGATCGACGCCTCCGGCCACTTCCTGCCCGAGGTGCCGCTGGTCGGCGGGCACTTCTTCAAGGCCGCCGACGACGCCCTCGTCGTCGACCTGCAGCAGCGCGGGGTCCTGTGGCGCGAGCAGCGCTACGAGCACAGCTACCCGCACTGCTGGCGCTGCCACACGCCGCTCATGTACTACGCCCAGCCGTCCTGGTACATCCGCACCAGCGCGGTCAAGGACCGGCTGCTCGCCGAGAACGAGAAGACCCACTGGCACCCCGAGACCATCCAGTGGGGCCGCTACGGCGACTGGCTGAACAACAACGTCGACTGGGCGCTGTCCCGCGACCGGTACTGGGGCACCCCGCTGCCGATCTGGCGCAACGACGCGGACCCGTCCCGCACGGTCGTCGTCGGCTCCCTCGCGGAGCTGTCGGAGCTGGCCGGCCGCGACCTGTCCGACCTGGACCCGCACCGCCCCTACATCGACGAGGTGACCTTCACCCGCCCCGGCGAGGAGGGCACCTACCGGCGCGTGCCGCAGGTCATCGACGCCTGGTACGACTCCGGCTCGATGCCGTTCGCGCAGTGGGGCGCGCCGCACCGGGACGAGGAGCAGTTCGAGGCGGCCTACCCGGCGCAGTTCATCTGCGAGGCGATCGACCAGACCCGCGGCTGGTTCTACTCGCTCATGGCCGTCGGCACCCTGGTGTTCGGCAAGAACTCCTACGAGCACGTGCTGTGCCTGGGCCACATCCTCGCCGAGGACGGCCGCAAGATGAGCAAGCACCTGGGCAACATCCTCGAGCCGATCCCGCTCATGGACCGGCACGGTGCCGACGCCGTCCGCTGGTTCATGCTGGCCGGCGGCTCGCCGTGGTCGGCGCGGCGGGTCGGGCACGAGACGCTGTCCGAGGTGGTCCGCAAGGTCCTGCTGACCTACTGGAACACCGCCAGCTTCCTCACCCTGTACGCCGAGACCAACGGCTGGGAGCCGGCCGCCTCCCCCGCGCCGCCGCGGGCCGAGCGACCGCTGCTGGACCGGTGGGCGCTCGCCCAGCTGGCCGCGGTCACCGAGGGCGTCACCGACGCGCTCGAGGCCTTCGACACCCAGGGCGCCGGGCGGCTGCTCGCGCAGTTCGTCGACGACCTGTCCAACTGGTACGTCCGCCGCTCGCGGCGCCGGTTCTGGGACGGCGACCCCTCGGCGCTGGGCACGCTGCACGAGGTGCTCGACGGGCTGACCCGGCTCATGGCGCCGTTCACCCCGTTCGTCACCGAGGAGGTGTGGACGCGGGTCGTGCGGCCGGGCCTCGTCCCCGGCGAGGGCGACGACGCCCCCGACTCGGTGCACCTGGCCTCCTGGCCGGCCGTCGACGAGGACGCCCGCGACCCGCAGCTGGTGGCCCAGGTCGACCTGGTGCGCCGGCTGGTGGAGCTGGGCCGGGCGGCGCGGACCTCGGCGAAGGTGCGCACCCGCCAGCCGCTGGCCCGGGCGCTGGTCGCCGCGCCCGGGTGGGCCGCGATGGGCCGCGACCTGGTGGCCGAGGTCGCCGACGAGCTCAACGTGGCCGCGCTCGACGAGCTGGCGGCGGTGGGCGGCGACCTGGTCGACGTCAGCGTCAAGGTCGACTTCCGCGCGGTCGGGCGGCGGCTGGGCAAGCAGGTGCAGGCGGTGGCGAAGGCCGTCGCCGCGGCCGACCCGGCCGCCCTGGTCGCGGCCTACCGGGCCGGGACGGCGTCGGTCGACGTCGACGGCGAGGCGGTGCCGCTGGCCGAGGGCGACCTGGTGGTCACCGAGACCCCGCGCGAGGGCTGGACGGTGGCCAGCGCCGCCGGGCTGACCGTGGCGCTGGACCTCACGCTCACGCCGGAGCTGGAGCGGGCCGGGCTGGTCCGCGAGGCGGTGCGGCTGGTGCAGGAGGCCCGCAAGAACGCGGGCCTGGCGGTCAGCGACCGGATCGAGCTGTGGTGGACCGCCGACGGCCCGATGGCCGAGGCGCTCACCGGGTCCGGCGAGCAGCTGGCCGGCGAGGTCCTCGCGACCGCCGTCCACGCGGGCACCGCGGGCGAGGGTCCCGGCGTCGAGGGGCCGAACGGCTCCCGCTTCTGGCTCGCCCGGGCCTGACCCGCCGCCGGGCCGCCCGCGCGGTCAGCCGCGGCGGGCGGCCCGGCGGGCGCGCTCGACGGTGGCCAGGTGGGCGTCCGGCCCGCAGACCGCGCACGGGGTGAACCCGTCGGTGCGCGCCTCGTCGACCGGCAGCGGGATCGTCTCCCGGCCGGCCAGCCAGGAGCAGTCGGCCAGGTGGTAGCGGGGGTGCTCGTCGACGACGAGCACCTCGTCGGTCAGGTCCACGACGATGAGCAGGTCGGTGACCTCGACGTCCTCCTCCGGGGGGTCCCCGCCGCCCAGCGGCACGCCGGCCGCCGCGGCCCGGGCGGGCTGCGCCGGGGTCTGCGCGGGCGCCTCGGCGGGTCGCTCGCCGGCCGGGTCGGGGGCCTCGTGCCGCCCGGCGCGGGCCGGCTCCACGGGTCCGGGCTCCTCGCGCACGGGCTCCTCGCGCACGGGCTCCCCGGGCGCGGGGTCCCGGCGCGCGGGCTCCTCCGTCGAGGACCCCGTGCGCGCGGCCTGCGTCCGGCCCGGGGTGTCGGCGCGGTCAGCGGCACCCCGGCCGGTGGCCGGGGTGCCGCTGCTGACGGGGGCGCGCAGCCGGGCGACCACCAGCAGGACCGCGGCCAGGGCGCAGGCGCCCACGCAGGCCCAGTACCAGGCGGTGACGGCGGTCAGCACGCCGGCGACGAACAGCCCCAGGCCGGCGAGGACCAGCAGTGCCGCGGCGACGATCACCGGCCGCCCCCGGGCGCCGGGCGCCGGTCAGTCCCCGGCATGGCCGATCCGCCGTCCGGTCAGGGCGGAGAAGACGTGCGCCTCGCCCGGACGGATGGCCACGTGCACGACCTCGCCCTTCGCCGGGGGCCGGCGCGCGTCGGCCCGCAGCACCAGGGGCCGCTCGGTCACCTCCGCGCCCTCCACCCCGGCCCCGGCCTGGAGCCGTCCGTAGGCGAAGGCGTCCGAGCCGAGCTCCTCCACCACCTGGACCTCGACCGCGAACCCCTCCCCCGCGCCGACGAACTGGACCGCCTCGGGCCGGAAGCCGAGGGTGGCGGTCCCCTTCCCGTCCTGGGCGAGGGCGTCGAGCACCGAGCGCGAGAGCGGCACCGGGTGGCCACCGAGGACGGCGCCGCCCTCGCGCAGCGGCACGGTGACGAGGTTCATGGCCGGGGAGCCGATGAACCCGGCGACGAACTCGTTGACCGGCCGGTCGTAGAGGGCGCGCGGGGTGTCCACCTGCTGGAGGACGCCCTCCTTGAGGACCGCGACCCGGTCCCCCATGGTCATGGCCTCGACCTGGTCGTGGGTCACGTAGACCGTCGTCGTGCCGAGCCGGCGCTGCAGCGCGGCGATCTCGGTGCGGGTCTGCACGCGGAGCTTGGCGTCGAGGTTCGACAGCGGCTCGTCCATGAGGAACACCTGCGGGTCGCGGACGATCGCCCGGCCCATGGCCACCCGCTGCCGCTGCCCGCCCGAGAGCGCCTTGGGCTTGCGGTCGAGGTACTGCTCGAGGTCGAGCAGCCGGGCCGCCTCCCGCACGCGGGCCAGCCGCTCCTCCTTCGCCATCCCGGCGATCTTGAGCGCGAAGGCCATGTTGTCGGCCACCGTCATGTGCGGGTACAGCGCGTAGTTCTGGAAGACCATCGCGATGTCCCGCTCCTTGGGCGGGAGGTGCGTGACGTCCCGGTCGCCGATGCGGATCGACCCCTCGGTCACGTTCTCCAGGCCGGCGAGCATCCGCAGGGACGTGGACTTGCCGCAGCCCGACGGGCCGACGAGCACGAGGAACTCGCCGTCGGCGATGGACAGGTCGAGGGCGTCGACCGACGGGCGGGTCGCCCCCGGGTACACGAGCGTGGCCCGGTCGTAGGTGATGGCGGCCATGGCGTTCCTTCAGCTCCCCTTCTGCGCCGGTGCAGAGCGCGCACACTGTGACACGCAGCGTTCGCGGGGACCAGCGCCCCGCCCGGGCGGCACCCGTCCGGGCCGCCGGCCGTGACCCGCCCGTGACCTGCGGACCCGTCACTCCCCCGGACGGGGCAGGCGTTGCATAACGGTTTCGGCACCGTGACGGGACGGCGTCGGCCGCGAGGTTATGGTCCCCCGGCGTACCAGACGGGCCGGCACCTGACCGGCCCGTTCGCACGTGACCACACGCCGCGGTCGACGACCGCGGGGAACCGGAGGGACGTACATGACGATGCGCGCGACAGGCCGGCGCAAGGGCGCGCTGGCCGGCGGCCTGGGCGTGGCACTGGTGCTCGCCGGCTGCGGCGCCAGCGAGACCAGCGGGGGCGGCGGCGGGACCGCCGAGGCCTCCGACCTGACCATCGACTGCGCCCCGTACGAGGAGTTCGGCGACCTCGAGGGCGAGACGGTCAGCGTCTACACCTCGATCGTCGACCCCGAGGACCAGCCCCAGATCGACTCCTACGTGCCGTTCGAGGAGTGCACGGGCATCGACGTGCAGTACGAGGGCTCGCGCGAGTTCGAGGCGCAGCTCGTCGTCCGCGTCCAGAGCGGCAACGCCCCCGACATCGCCTTCATCCCGCAGCCGGGCCTGCTGGCGACGCTCGCCGGCACCGGCGCCGTCGTCCCGGCCCCCGAGCAGGTCGAGGCCAACGTCGACGAGTACTGGGACGAGAGCTGGAAGGCCTACGGCACCGTCGACGGCACCTTCTACGCGGCTCCGCTGGGCGCCAACGCCAAGTCCTTCGTCTGGTACTCGCCGTCGGCGTTCGAGGACGCCGGCTACGAGGTCCCGACCACCTGGGACGAGATGGTCGCGCTCTCCGACGAGATCGCCGCCTCCGGCGCCAAGCCGTGGTGCGCCGGCATCGGCTCCGGTGACGCCACCGGCTGGCCGGCCACCGACTGGCTGGAGGACGTCGTCCTGCGCACCGCGGGTCCCGACGTCTACGACCAGTGGGTCGCGCACGAGATCCCCTTCGACGACCCGCAGATCGTCCAGGCGCTCGACACCGTCGGCGGGATCCTGAAGAACGCCGACTACGTGAACGGCGGCCTCGGCGAGGTGCAGTCCATCGCCTCCACCGAGTTCGGTGACGCGGGCCTGCCCATCCTCGACGGCAGCTGCTGGATGCACCGCCAGGCGTCCTTCTACCAGGCCAACTGGCCCGAGGGCACCGAGGTCGCCGAGGACGGCGACGTCTTCGCCTTCCCGCTGCCGCCCATCGAGGGCGAGGGTGCCGCCCCCGTGCTCGGCGGTGGCGAGTTCACCGCGGCCTTCAACGACGACCCGGCGACCCAGGCGTTCCAGACCTACCTGTCCTCGGCGGACTGGGCCAACGTCAAGGCCCAGGTCTCCGGGCCCGGCTGGGTCAGCGCCAACACCGGCCTCGACGTCGAGAACCTGGTCTCCCCCATCGACCAGCTGGCCGCCGAGCAGTTCCAGAACCCGGACGCCGTCTTCCGCTTCGACGGGTCGGACCTGATGCCCGGTGAGATCGGCGCCGGTGCGCTGTGGACCGAGCTGACCAACTGGATCGCGACCGACAAGCCGACCCAGCAGGTCCTCACCGACGTCGAGAACGCCTGGCCGACGGCCTGATCACCGTGGTCCCGGCAGCCGCCGGCTGACGGGACGCCGCACCATCCCTGGAGACCGGGGGGACCGCAGCCGACGCTGGGGTCCCCCCGGCCTTCCGTTGCCGGAGAGAGGTCGTCAGCCGTGCAGTGGTTCCTCGACGCGAGCACCACGGGGCACAAGCTCGCCCTGATGGTGGTCGCCATCCTCCTGTTCACCGCCGTGATGGCGGCCGTCCTGTTCGCCGTCGACCGGCCCCGGCGGATCCCGAACTGGGTCGTCGCGGCCGGCTTCGTCGGACCGACGCTCCTGCTGCTCGCGGTGGGCCTGGTCTACCCCGCCCTCGACACCATCCGCGGGTCGTTCTACAGCCGGGACGGCTCGGAGTTCGTCGGCCTGGACAACTACGTCACGGTCTTCACCGAGGACAACTTCCAGACCGTCCTGCTCAACACCCTCCTGTGGGTCGTCCTCGTCCCCCTGGTGACCACCGGCCTCGGCCTGGTCTACGCCTACCTGGTCGACCGCACGCGCTTCGAGGGCCTGGCCAAGGCGCTGGTGTTCCTGCCGATGGCCATCTCGATGGTCGGCGCCGGCGTCATCTGGAAGTTCGTCTACGAGTACCGCCCCGACCAGCCCGGCGTGAACCAGATCGGCCTGCTCAACCAGCTGCTGGTGCTGCTCGGGTTCGAGCCGCAGCAGTTCCTGCTCGACGCGCCGTCGAACACCTTCTACCTGATCGTCGTGATGATCTGGATCCAGGCCGGCTTCGCCATGACGGTGCTGTCGGCGGCCATCAAGGCCATCCCCGACGACATCGTCGAGGCCGCCCGCCTCGACGGCGTCGGTGGCTTCCAGCTGTTCCGCTACGTCACCGTGCCCAGCATCCGGCCGGCCCTGGTCGTGGTGCTGACGACGGTCGCGATCGTGACGCTCAAGGTCTTCGACGTGGTGCGGACGATGACCGGTGGCCAGTTCGGCACCAGCGTCGTGGCCAACGAGTTCTACACGCAGGCCTTCCGCCAGTTCAACGTCGGTCTCGGCGCGGCCCTCGCCGTCCTGCTGTTCGTGCTGGTCATCCCGATCATCGCGTACAACGTCCGCCAGCTGCGTCTCGCCGAGGAGATCCGATGACCACGACGACCCCGGTGATGGCGCCCGTCCCGCCCGACGAGAGCCGGCTCACCCGGGCCGAGCGCCGCGCGGTCACCGCCCGGACCAAGCTCAGCTCCCCCGCGGCGTCGGTCATCGCGCTGGTCATCGCGGTGCTGTGGACGGTGCCGACCCTCGGCCTGCTCATCACCTCCTTCCGGCCGGAGCTCGACATCCGCCGCTCGGGCTGGTGGACGGTGTTCACCGACCCGCAGTTCACCGTCGACAACTACAACGAGGTCCTCTACGGCGGCGGGACGAACTTCGCCTCGCTGTTCGTCAACTCGCTGGTGATCACGCTGCCGGCGGTCGTCATCCCGATCTCGCTGGCGCTGCTGGCGGCGTACGCGTTCGCGTGGATCCCGTTCCGGGGGCGCAACGTCCTGTTCGTCGCCGTCTTCGCCCTGCAGGTCGTGCCGATCCAGGTGACGCTGATCCCGCTGCTGAGCCTCTACGTCGACACCGGGCTGGCCGGCTCCTTCTGGACCATCTGGCTGTCGCACTCGATCTTCGCGCTGCCGCTGGCGGTCTTCCTGCTGCACAACTTCATGAAGGAGATCCCCGCCTCGCTGGTCGAGGCCGCCCGGATGGACGGCGCCGGCCACGTGAAGATCTTCTTCCAGGTGCTGCTGCCGCTGCTCACCCCGGCCATCGCGGCGTTCGCCGTGTTCCAGTTCCTGTGGGTGTGGAACGACCTGCTGGTCGCGCTGACCTTCGCCGGCGGCGCGCCCGACGTCGTGCCGCTGACCGTGCGGGTGGCCGAGCTGGCCGGCACGCGCGGCTCGGACTGGTACTTGCTCGCGGCGGGGGCGTTCGTCTCCATCGTGCTGCCGCTGGCGGTGTTCCTGGGCCTGCAGCGCTACTTCGTGCGGGGCCTGCTGGCGGGCAGCGTCAAGGGCTGACGCCGGGCCCCCGCGGACGCGGGGGCGAGGGTGCGCCACGGGGCCCCCGGACACGACGTCCGGGGGCCCCGTGCGTCTGCCGGGCCTGTGCGTCTGCCGGGTCTGTGGCCTCCCCCGGCCGGTCCCCCCGGTGACGGGCCCCACGACGCGACAGGGCCCCCGGACCGGTGGTCCGGGGGCCCTGTGCAGGAGCCGCTGCTAGGCGGTCGCGTGCTGCGTCTGCCGGCTGGCCGACGACGGCTCGGCGGAGCCGCGGGCGTCGAGGTCGCGCAGGTGCGACTCGAGGTAGGAGCGGAAGCGGGTGCGGTACTCGCGCTCGAAGGTCCGCAGCTCCTCGATCTTGCGCTCGAGGTTCTGCCGCTTCTCCTCGAGGGGGCCCATGACCTCGCGGTGCCGGCGCTCGGCGTCCTGGTCGAGGGCGGCGGCCTTGGCGCGCGCCTCGCGCTCCATCGTGTCGGCGCGGGTGCGGGCGTCGTTGACCATCGACTCGGCGCGTTGCCGCGCCTCGTTGACCATCTGCTCGCTCTTGGCGCGGGCCTCGGCGACCAGCCGGTCGCTCTGGGTCTTGGCGCCGTTGACCATCTGGTCGGCCTGGGCCTTGGCCTCGTTGACGTAGCGGTCGGCGGTCTCGGACGCCAGCGCCAGCATCCGGGACGCGCGGGTGGTGTCGTCCTCGCGCGCCGCCGGCGGCGGGACGGGGGCGGGAGCCGGGGCCGGCTCCGGGGCGACCGGCTGGGCGGCGACCCGGCCGGTGCCCGAGCCCGCGCGCAGCTCGTTGTTCTCCTCGATGAGGCGGGCGAGCTCGGCCTCCACCACGTCGAGGAACGCGTCGACCTCGTCCTCGTCGTAGCCACGCTTACCGATCGGCGGCTTCTTGAAGACGACGTTGTGCACGTCGGCTGGCGTGAGTGGCAAGGGGCTCACCTCGGGTCGGACGGCGGATACGGGGTCTGCGGGGTCACGCGCGGTGCGCGCGCACGTCGGTCACGCGGTGAGGGCGAGACCGGACGTGATGCTCCGCAGGATGTAGACGGCGATCAATAAGACCATGAACGCGAGGTCCAGGCGGATGGACCCCAGGTTCAGCGGCGGGATCACCTTCCGGATCGCCTTGAGCGGCGGGTCGGTGGTCGCGTACACGACCTCCAGGCCCGCGGCGACGAAGCCGGACGGGCGCCAGCTGCGCGCCAGCACCATCACCCAGTCCACGACGAAACGCGCGAACAGCAGGATCAGGAAGACGAGCAGGATCGACGACACGATCTGCCAGAAGAGAGCCACTGTCCTCGCTCGTCCCGGGGCACCTGCGGTGCCGTCTCCAACCTGCCCTCCAGCGCCCCGGCCGCGACGGCTCAGGACTCGGGGAAGGACCCGCCCTCGCGGATCCTGGCCTTGTCCTCGGCCGTCACGTCGACGTCCCGCGGGCTGAGCAGGAACACCTTGGCCGTGACGGGCTCGATGCTACCGCGCAGACCGAACACGAGTCCCGCCGCGAAGTCCACCAGTCGCCGCGCGTCGGCGTGGTCGAGCTCGGTCAGGTTCATGATGACCGGGCTGCCCTCGCGGAACGCCTCGCCGATGGCGCGGGCCTCGTTGTAGGTCTTCGGGTGCAGCGCGGTGATCCGGTAGGGCTGCGGCGCGGGCGCCGGCTCCGGCGCGGCGACCGGCTCGCGGGCGGCCAGGCCGGCGGCCGCGCTCCCGGCCCCGCCGCTCACCGAGCCCAGCCGGGCCGGGCCCGACGCGGCGGCCGGGGTCGCGGCGGGGGCCGACGGCGGCTGCTGGGCGAGGCCGAGGCGGGTCGCGCCCGCGCGGCGGAGGGGGGCGGGCTCGGACGCGGGCGCCGCGGCGGCGACACGGGGGCCGGGGCGGTCCTCGTCGGCACGGTCGCCGGCGTGGCGGTCGTCGAAGCGGTCGCCGTCGAGCCGGTCACCGGCGGGACGGCGGCCCTCGTCGGCGCGGTCGCCGGCGTAGGAGTCGTCGAACCGGTCGTAGCGGCGCTCGTCGTAGCGGCCCGAGTCGTACCGGCCGGCGTCGAGCCGCCCGGCGTCCAGCCGCCCGGAGTCGTAGCGGGCGTCGTCGTAGCGCCCCTCGTCGTACCGCCCGTCGTCGTAGCGCCCCTCGTCGTAGCGGCCCTCGTCGTACCGGTCGTGGGGGTCGGACTGGCGGGCGTCGTAGCGTCCGTAGGCGCGGGCGTCGTCGTCCTCGACGAGTCCGAGGTAGATGCCCATCTTCCGCATGGCACCGGCCATCAGACGACCTCCTCCGGGGACCCCGGTGGGACCCCTGTGACTGGTGTGACTCGGGGCGAATGTAGGGGCCGGGGGCCGAACAGCGCGGTTCCGACACGCACGAGCGTGGCGCCGGCCGCGACGGCCTCCTCGAGGTCGCCGCTCATGCCGGCGGACAGCTCCGCGGCGCCGGGGTGGTCGGCCCGCACGCGGCCGGCGAGGGCGGCCAGCCGGGCGAAGGCGGGGCGGGGCTCCTCGTCCCGCGGGGCGACGGCCATGAGGCCGCGCAGCCGCAGTCCGGGCAGGGTCGCGACGGCGTCGGCGAGGGCCGGGACGTCGTCCGGTGCCGCACCGCCGCGCTCGGCGATCTCCCCCGCCGCGCCGCCGAGGTCCACCTGCACGAAGACCTCGACCGGCCGGCCGGCCTCCTCCCCCGCCCGGGCCAGCGCCCGGGCCAGCGGCAGCCGGTCGACGGAGTGGACGACGGCGCCGGTGCGGACGACGGCAGCGGCCTTGTTGCGCTGCAGCTGGCCGACGAAGTGCCACTCCAGCGGCAGGTCGGCGAGGTCCGCCACCTTGGCCGTGAGCTCCTGCGCGCGGTTCTCGCCGAACGCCGCCTGGCCGAGCGCGGCGAGCTCGCGGACGTCGCCGGCCGTCCGCGTCTTGCTGATGGCCACCAGCGCCACCGAGCCGGGGTCGCGCCCGGCGGCGCGGGCGGCGGCGGCGATGCGCTCGCGGACGGCGCGCAGGCGGTCGGCCGGGGAGGTCATGGAGTGATCCTCCCGCGCGGGCGTGGCCGCTAGCCGAGCCACGTGACGCCGGCCTGGCGGCCGGTGACGCCGTCGCGGCGGTGGCTGAACAGCCGCCGGTCCTCGACGGTGCAGCGCGGGTCGTGCACCACCTGGGCCAGGCCCGCGCGGCCGAGCAGCTCGGCGAGCCCGGCGCGCAGGTCGAGCCCGGGCGTGCCCGTCCGGGTGCGGACGGTGGCCGCGGGCGCCACCCGGGCCACCTGGGCCTGCATCTCCCGGGGGACCTCGTAGCAGGCGCCGCAGACGGCCGGACCGAGCAGCGCGGTGGTGTCGGCCGGGCGGCTGCCCAGCCGGGCCATGGCCGCCAGGGTGGCCGGGACGACGCCCTGCCGGACCCCCTCCCGGCCGGCGTGGACGGCGGCGACCACGCCGGCGACCGGGTCGGCCAGCAGCACCGGCACGCAGTCGGCGACCAGCACGCACAGCACCAGGCCGGGGGTGCGGGTCACCAGGGCGTCGGTCGCCGGCAGCGGCCGCCCGGCCGGGCCGTCGACGACCGCGACGCCGGTGCCGTGGACCTGGTCCATCCACACCAGCCGGTCGCCGGGCACGCCGAGCTCGCGGGCGAGCCGCTCCCGGTTGGCGGCGACGTCGGCCGGGTCGTCGCCGACGTGGCCGCCGAGGTTGAAGGAGTCGTAGGGCGCACGCGAGCGGCCGCCCCGCCGGTCGGTGACCACCCGTCGGGGGCGCACCGCCGGCGGACGCAGGACCCCCTCGCCCCCCACCGCCCGCGTGCTCGCGGCGGGCCCCGGCGAGGGGGCCGAGGAGTCGGAGCCCTCCGTCACTGGCGGAGGAACTCCGGGATGTCGAGCTCCTCCTCGAAGTCCTCGTTGCCCAGCGGCCGGCGGCCCGCGGCGGCCGCCGCGCCGTTCTGCACCGGCGGCAGCGGCGGGACGGTGATCCCGCCGCCGGCCGGCGGGGCCGGGCGGACCGGCGCCGGGCTGACCGGCGCCGGGGCGGCCACGGGCGCCGGCGGGACCAGGCGCTCCCCCGTCGCGCGCGGCGCGGCCGGGGCCACCGGCGGCGGGCTGCCGCCGAAGCGGCTCGGCGCGGGCGGGGCCGCCGGGGCCGACGCGGGAGCGGCCGCGACGGCCGCGTCCTTGCGGGCGGAGGGCCGGCCGCCGTCGAAGCCCGCGGCGATGACGGTCACGCGGACCTCGTCGCCCAGGGCGTCGTCGATGACCGCACCGAAGATGATGTTGGCGTCGGCGTGCGCGGCGTCCGACACCAGCGAGGCGGCCTCGTTGATCTCGAACAGGCCGAGGTCCGAGCCGCCGGAGATCGACAGCAGGACGCCGTGGGCGCCCTCCATCGAGGCCTCCAGGAGCGGGCTGGCGATCGCCTGCTCGGCGGCCAGCAGCGCGCGGTTGTCACCGCGGGCGCTGCCGATGCCCATGAGGGCCGAGCCGGCGCCGGACATGACGGACTTGACGTCGGCGAAGTCGAGGTTGATCAGGCCGGGGGTGGTGATCAGGTCGGTGATGCCCTGGACACCGGAGAGCAGCACCTGGTCGGCGGTGCGGAAGGCGTCCATCACGCTGACGTTGCGGTCGCCGAGCTGCAGCAGCCGGTCGTTGGGGATGACGATGAGCGTGTCGCACTCGTTGCGCAGCTCCTCGATCCCGGACTCGGCCTGGACCGCGCGGCGCTTGCCCTCGAAGGAGAACGGCCGGGTGACCACGCCGATGGTGAGCGCGCCGAGCTTGCGGGCGATCGAGGCCACGACGGGGGCGCCGCCGGTGCCGGTGCCGCCGCCCTCGCCGGCGGTCACGAAGACCATGTCGGCGCCCTTGAGCACCTCCTCGATCTCCTCGCGGTGGTCCTCGGCGGCCTGGCGGCCGACGTCGGGCTGCGCGCCGGCGCCGAGGCCGCGGGTGAGCTCGCGGCCGACGTCGAGCTTGACGTCGGCGTCGCTCATCAGCAGCGCCTGGGCGTCGGTGTTGATGGCGATGAACTCCACCCCCTTCAGACCGACCTCGATCATCCGGTTGACCGCGTTCACACCGCCGCCGCCGATGCCGACGACCTTGATGACCGCGAGGTAGTTGTGCGGAGGTGTCATGTGGGGCTCCCGACCTCGACCCTCATCCTCAAGTACAGACTTAGTGTTATGTCAACTGGGTCGACGCGGACGAAGTTAGGTGGGCCGCGTCGGGCCCTACAAGCACCCTCCCCGGCCCGGCGTGTCGCCACGTCGACACCCCACCGTCACCTGGCGACCCCGGTGTCACAACTGCACCACGGTCGGTGACGACCCGCCTGCCTCAGCCCTCATCCCCGGGTCGAGACCCGAGATCACGGGAAGGCGGGGACGAATCGGATCCGTGCAGCGTGTCGGGCGTGTCGCCGGGGTGGGCGTGTCGGCGGCGCGCCGCGCCGGCGGCGGTCCGCACCCGGACGGACACGCTGCGCGAGGAGGTCAGCGCAGGACGACGGCGCGCGGTGAGCTGACGTCGATCGTCGTCGCCGGCTCCAGCGCGCCGGACGCGACCTGGTCCAGCAGCGCGACCAGCGCCGCGGCCTTGTCGCCCGCGCCGTCGGCACCGCCCCAGACGACGGTGGTGCCGTCGCCGAGGGTGAGGGTCACGTCCTCGCCGGTGGTCGCCCGCGCGCCGGTGACCCGCCCGCGGACGTCGGCCGGCAGCGACACGAGCGCGCCGAGCGCGGCGCGGGTGGCCGCGTCGTCCGGTCCGGGCGCGGACACGTCGAGCGGGACGACGCCGTCGGGGACCTCGCCGGTGACGGTGTCGAACAACACGCCGTCGCGGTCGACCAGCGAGCGCGTGCCGGCCTGCTCGACGACGGCGACCGGCCGCCGCTCGACCACGGTGACGACGACGCTGCGCGGCCAGCCGCGGGTGACCGTGACGTCGGCCACCTGCGGCAGGCGGGCCACCCGCGCGGCGGCGGCGTCGGTGTCGACCCGCAGCAGCGGCGTGCCCTCCGCGACGGCGGCGGCGGTGCGCACCTGCTCGGCGGTGAGCGTCGTGGCGCCGTCGACGCGGACGGCCCGGACGGCCAGCAGCGGGCTCGCCCACACCGCCCACCCCGCCGCGGCGACGAGCACGACGGCGACCGCGGCTCCCACGATGCGGCGCCGGCGCCGGTCGGCCGGGCTGTCCCGCCGCCGGCGCCGGCGGCGGGCCGGCCGGGCGACCTCGGCCGGGACACCGCGTTCCCGGTCGGCGGTCGTCAGGCCGGTGCGGCTCACCGCGCCGCACCCTCCGCGCCGGCGGCCCCGCCGCCGAGGGCGGTGAGCACCTCGGGGCCGAGCATCGAGACGTTGCCGGCGCCCATGGTGATGACCACGTCTCCGGGGCGGGCGCGGCCGGCCAGCGCCGGGGCGGCCGCCGACCAGGACGGCTCGAAGGCGACCCGGTCCGGCGGCAGCGGCACGGCGTCGGCGACGAGCGCCCCGGTGACGCCGGGCACCGGGTCCTCCCGGGCGCCGTAGACGTCCATCACCACCACCTCGTCGGCCAGGCCCAGGGCCTCGCCGAAGGCGCCTGCGAACTCGCGGGTGCGGCTGTACAGGTGCGGCTGGAACGCGACGACGACCCGCCCCTCCCCCGCCACCGCGCGGGCGGCGTGCAGCTGGGCGGTCACCTCGGTCGGGTGGTGGGCGTAGTCGTCGTAGACCCGGACGCCCGCGGCCACGCCCTTGAGCTCGAACCGGCGGTGCACCCCGCCGAAGCGCTCGAGCCCGGTGACCAGCCCGTCGGCGGGCAGGCCGAGCTCGAGGCCGGCCAGCAGCGCGGCGGCGCTGTTGCGGGCCATGTGCGCGCCGGGCACCCGGATCCGGACCCGGCCGAGCACCGCGCCGTCGAGGACGGCGGTCCAGCTCGTGGCGTCGGGACCGACGTCGAGGTCGACGATCCGCAGGTCGGCGTCCTCGGCGGTGCCGTAGGTGCGCACCCGGGCCGGCGTCGGGACGCCGCGCAGCCGGGCGGAGCCGGGGTCGTCGGCGCAGAGGACGACGAACCCGGCGGGGTCCACGGTGCCGAGGAACCGGTCGAAGGCCGCCTCGACGGCGGCGAGGTCGCCGTAGTTGTCCAGGTGGTCGGCCTCGACGTTGGTGACGATCGCGCCGTGCGGGGCCAGCAGCAGGAACGAGCGGTCGCTCTCGTCGGCCTCGGCGACGAAGACGTCGCCCTCCCCCGCGTGCGCGTTGCTGCCCGACTCGTTGAGCGTGCCGCCGATGGCGAACGACGCGTCGACGCCGCAGGCCTGCACCGCGACGGTGAGCATCGAGGTGGTCGAGGTCTTGCCGTGGGTGCCGGCGACGGCGACGCTGCGCCGCCCCGCCATCACCGCGGCGAGCGCCACCGCGCGCGGCAGCACGGGCAGCCCCCGCGCCCGCGCCGCGGCCAGCTCCGGGTTGTCCTCCCGGATCGCCGAGGAGACGACGACGCTGTCGGCGGCACCGAGGTGGGCCGCGTCGTGCCCGACCTCCACCCGGGCGCCGAGGGCCCGCAGCGCCATCAGGGTGGGGGTGTCGCGCCGGTCGCTGCCGGAGACCGGCACCCCGCGGGCCAGCAGGATGCGGGCGATGCCGCTCATGCCGGCGCCGCCGATGCCGATGAAGTGCACCGCGCCGAGCTCCCCCGGGGAGGGCACCGGCGCGGTCCACGCGGCGGTCGCGTCAGCGGTCACCGGTCGCCACCTCCAGGACGATGTCGGCCAGCCGCTCGTCGGCGTCGGGCACCCCGGCCGCGGCGGCGTGCGCGGCGTACCCGGACAGCGCGGCGGGGTCGGTGAGCAGGGGCAGCAGGGTCGCCTCGATCCAGGCGGGCGAGAGGTCGGCGTCGTCGACCAGGAGCCCGCCGCCGGCCTCGACCACCGGCAGCGCGTTGCGCCGCTGCTCGCCGTTGCCGATGGGCAGCGGCACGAACGCCGCGGGCAGCCCGACCGCGGACAGCTCGGCCACGGTCACCGCGCCCGAGCGGCACAGCGCCAGGTCGGCGGCGGCGTAGGCCAGGTCCATCCGCTCGAGGTAGTCCACGACGACGTACGGCGCGGCACCCGCCGGCCGCGGCGGCACCGCGACGTCGGTGTTCTTGGGGCCGCGGGCGTGCAGCACCTGCACCCCGGCGGCGGTGAGCGCGTCGGCCGCGGCGACCGCCGCCCGGTTGAGCGAGGCCGCGCCCTGCGAGCCGCCGAACACCAGCAGCGTGGGCCGGTCGGCGTCCAGGCCGAAGGCGGCGCGCGCCTCGGCGCGGCGGGCGGCGCGGTCCAGGCCGCTGATCGCCGTCCGCAGCGGCATGCCGACGTGCTCGCCGCGGTGCAGCGGCGTGCCGGGCACGGTCACCGCCACACGGGCGGCGATCCGCGCGCCGATCCGGTTGGCCAGCCCGGGCAGCGCGTTCTGCTCGTGCACGACCACCGGGACGCCGGCCCGCCGCGCGGCCAGGTAGGCCGGCAGTGCGACGTACCCGCCGAACCCGACGACGACGTCGGCGGCGAGCTCGTCGAGCAGCGCGCGGGTGTCCCGGACCGAGCGGCGCACCCGGCCGGGCACGCGCAGCAGGTCCAGCGTGGGCTTGCGCGGGAGCGGGACCGGCGGGATCAGCCGCAGGTCGTAGCCGCGCGCGGGCACCAGCCGGGTCTCCATGCCGCGGGCGGTCCCCAGGCAGGTGATCCGCAGGCCGGGGTCCCGCCGCCGCAGGGCGTCGGCGAGCGCCAGCATCGGCTCGATGTGGCCGCCGGTGCCGCCGCCGGCGAGGACGACCGACAGCGCGCTCACCGGGACCGCCCCGGGCGGTCGGCCGGACGCACGGGGCCGCGGTCGGCGGGCCGGGCCGGCGCGCGGTCCCGGTCGGGACGGCGGGCCGCCGGGGGCGGCACCCGGCGCTCGGCCGGGCGGCCCTCGGCGGGCCGCCCGTCGGTGGGCCGGCGCACCGGGTGGGCCTCCACCGGACGGCGGGGCACGGGGCGGGGCGCGCGCCCGGGGCGGGACCGGGGCGGCCGGACCGGGTCGACGGCGTGGGCGGGGACGGGCAGGAGCCAGCGGGCCAGGCGGCCGCGCGGGGTGCGGCGCAGGTGCTCGATGGCGTCGGGCTCGGATCGGGCGAAGCGGATGAGGAGTCCCACGATGAAGAGGGTGAGCACCAGCGAGGTGCCACCGGCGGAGACCAGCGGCAGGGTGACCCCGGTGACCGGGAGCAGGCCCACCACGTAGCCCATGTTCAGGGCCGCCTGGCCGACCAGCCAGACGGTGATCGCCACGCTGGCCAGCGACACGAAGCGGTCGGTGGCGCGGCGGGCGATGCGGAAGCCGGCGTAGGCCAGCACCGCGTAGAGGGTGATCACGACCAGGCAGCCGAGGAAGCCGAGCTCCTCGCCGATGATCGCGAAGATGTAGTCCGACTCGGCCTCGGGCAGCAGGTTCCACTTCATGGCGCTATTGCCCAGGCCCACGCCCCACAGGCCGCCGTTGGCCAGCGCGTAGAAGCCGCGGATGGCCTGGAAGCCGGTGTCGGTGGGGTCGTCGAAGGGGTGGAGGAAGGCGGTGATCCGCTCCATCCGGTACGGCTCGGCCATGACCATGAGCACCACGCCGGTGACCACGGTCGCGCCGCCGACCGCCCACAGCCGCCAGGGCAGGCCGCCGGCGTAGAGCAGGCCCGAGACCACGAGCAGCAGGCTGATCACGGCCCCGAAGTCCGGCTCGAGCATGAGGAGCAGGGACAGCAGGACGAACACCGGCAGCAGCGGGAGCAGCAGCGTCTTGACCGTCAGGTGCCGCCCGTGGACGGCGAGCACGTGCGCCCCCCACAGGGAGACGACGAGCTTGGACAGCTCGGAGGGCTGGAAGTCGGTGAACCCGAGGCTGATCCAGGCCCGCGAGCCGTTGTACTCCACGCCGATGCCCGGGACCAGCACCGCCACCAGCAGGACGACGACGACCAGCAGCGCGATCGGCGACCAGCGCCGCACCAGCCCGGCGGGCAGCCGCACCGCGACGCCGAGGGCGACCAGGCCGAGTGCGGCGAACAGCAGCTGGTCCACGCCCGGGCGCCAGGCCGGCTGGTCGGCCAGCGCCGCCTCGATCGCCGAGGCGGAGAAGACCATGACCAGCCCGATGGCCAGCAGCAGCCCGGCCGCGCCGATCACCAGGTGGCAGCTGGTCATCGGCCCGTCGAGCCAGGCCGGCCCGCGCAGCCGAGGGCGAGCCGCGGCCGCGGGTGCCCGGCGGGCCGTGCGGCGGGGGCGCGTGGACTCGCTCCGGCCGTCCATCCCGCCATCGTCGCCGCTGCGCCCGCGCAGCAGGAGCACCGACGGGGCGTGTCGCGTCCGGTCGCCGCGGACCGGACCCCTCCGCGGCCCTGCGCTCACAGCCCGGTGATGGAGAGCCAGTCGGCGTAGAACAGGCCCAGCCCGAAGGCCACGGCCATCCCGGTGACCAGCCAGAACCGCACGATCACGGTGTTCTCCGCCCACCCGGCGAGCTCGAAGTGGTGGTGCAGGGGGGCCATGCGGAACACCCGCCGCCGGGTGGCGCGGAAGAAGGCCACCTGGATGACCACCGACAGCGTCACCGCGACGAACAGGCCGCCGAGGACGATGAGCAGCAGCTCGGTGCGGGTGACCACGGCCAGCCCCGCGAGCAGGCCGCCGAGGGCCAGCGACCCGGTGTCGCCCATGAAGATCCGCGCCGGGCTGGTGTTCCACCACAGGAAGCCCAGGCACGCGCCGAGCCCGGCGGCGGCGACCAGCGTGACGTCGAGCGGGTCGCGCACCTCGTAGCAGCCGGCGGCCAGCGCGCCGGAGCAGTCGTGGGTGAACTGCCAGAACGAGATGACCGTGTAGGCGCCGCAGACCATCGCCGAGCAGCCGGCCGCCAGCCCGTCCAGCCCGTCGGTCAGGTTCACCGCGTTGGAGAACCCGGCGATGAACAGGTAGGCGAGGATCACGAAGCCGACCGAGCCGAGGAACAGCGGGTCGATGTCGCGGACGAAGGAGACGAACTCCGACGCCGGGGTGACCCCGGCCTCGTCCGGGAAGTTGATCGCGAGCACCGCGAACGCGACGCCCACCACCAGCTGGCCGACCAGCTTCGAGGTCTTGTTCAGCCCGAGGCTGCGCCGGAAGCGGATCTTGAGGTAGTCGTCGAGGAACCCGACGGTGCCCAGGCCCACCATGAGGAACAGCACCAGCAGGCCGCTGGCGGTCACCCCCCGGTTGGGCTGCCCGACGAGGAACAGGTGGGAGATCAGGTAGCCGCCCACCGTGGCCCCGACGATGACGGTGCCGCCCATGGTGGGCGTGCCCTTCTTCGACAGGTGGCTCTCGGGGCCGTCGTCGCGGATCTCCTGCCCGAACCCGCGCCGGCGGAAGGCCCGCACCGCCAGCGGGGTGCACAGGATCGAGATGAACAGCCCGAAGGCCGCGGCGATGAGGACGGACTTCACGCGCCTGCCCCGGCGGTCAGCAGGCCGTCGGCCAGGACCTCCAGCCCGTGGGCCCGGCTGGCCTTCACCAGCACGACGTCACCGGGCACCAGCACCTCCGAGAGCAGGTCGAGAGCGGCCGCTCGGTCGGGCACGGACGCGACCTGCGTCCCGTGGCCCTCCCCGTGGTAGGCACCGGCGGCCGTGGCACCCGACACCATCCCTACCGCATCGGGTCCGACGGCGACGAGCAGGTCGACCCCTGCGGCGACCGCGTCGCGGCCCAGGCGCTCGTGCTCGGCCTCGGCGTCGGGGCCGAGCTCGGCCATCCCGCCGAGGACGGCGACCCGCCGGGTCGCGGGCAGCCCGGCGAGCGCGGCCAGCGCGGCGCGCATCGACTCGGGGTTGGCGTTGTAGGCGTCGTTGACGACGGTCACGCCGTCGCCGCGGCGGGTGACCTCCATGCGCCAGCGGCTGCGCGGCTCCGCGGCCGACAGCGCCCGCGCGACGGCGGCGGGGGTCATGCCGGCGGCGAGCGCGGCGGCCGCGGCCGACAGCGCGTTGGCCACCTGGTGCTCGCCCACCACCTGCAGCGCGACCGGGTGCTCCTCGCCCCCGGCGACGAGGGTGAAGCGGGCGCGGGCGGCGTCGTCGAGGGTGACCTCGGCGGCGCGGACGTCGGCGCCGGCGGACCGGCCGGTGGTGATCACCCGGGCGCGGGTGCGCGGCGCCATGCCGGCGACCCGCGCGTCGTCGGCGTTCAGGACGGCGGTGCCGGTCTCCGCCAGCGCCTCCACCAGCTCGCCCTTGGCCCGGGCGATGGCGTCGGCCGAGCCGAACTCGCCGAGGTGGGCCGAGCCGACGTTGAGCACCACGCCGACGTCGGGCCGGGCGACCGCGCACAGCCGGGCGATGTGCCCGACGCCGCGCGCGCCCATCTCCAGCACCAGGTGGCGGGTGCCCTCGTCGGCGGACAGCACGGTCAGCGGCAGGCCGATGTCGTTGTTGAACGAGCCGGGCGGGCTGACCGTCGGTCCGGCGGCGGCGAGCACCTGGCCGAGCAGGTCCTTGGTGGAGGTCTTGCCCGAGGAGCCGGTGATGCCGAGCGTGAGCAGCCCGCCCGCCGCCAGCCGGGCGTGCACCGCGGCGGCCAGCCGGCCCAGGGCGTCCACGGTGTCGTCGACGACCAGCGCCGGCAGCGGCCCGCCGGGGCGGGTGGTCAGCGCGGCGGCGGCGCCGGCGGCGGCCGCGGCGTCGAGGAACTCATGCCCGTCGACCCGTTCGCCGGTGACCGCGACGAACAGGTCGCCGGGGGCGACGGTGCGGGAGTCGAGGGTGACGCCGGTGACGGTGGCGGCCGGGTCGGCGGCGGGCGTGAGCGTGGCGCCGACGGCCTCCGCGACCTCGGCGAGGGTCAGGGCGATCACCGGCGGGCCGCCCCGGCGGCCGCCGCGGTGAGGACCTCGCGCAGCACGGCGCGGTCGTCGAACGGCGTCACGGTGCCGGCGACCTCCTGACCCGTCTCGTGTCCCTTGCCGGCGACCAGGACGGTGTCCCCCGGCCGGGCCAGCTCCACCGCACGGGCGATGGCCGCCCGGCGGTCGCCGATCTCCTCCACGCTGCCGCGCCGCTCCGCCGGCACGCCGGACAGGACGGCGGCGCGGATGGCGGCCGGGTCCTCCGAGCGCGGGTTGTCGTCGGTGACGACCAGGTGGTCGCTGCCGAGCGCCGCGGCGGCGCCCATGGCGGGCCGCTTGCCGGGGTCGCGGTCGCCGCCACAGCCGAGCACGGTCACCAGCCTGCCGGTCGTGGCGCCGCGCAGCGCGGCGAGGGCCGAGGCGACGGCGTCGGGGGTGTGGGCGTAGTCGACGACCGCGGTGAACGGCTGGCCGGCGTCGACCGGCTCCATCCGCCCGGGGACGACGGCGGTGGCGATCCCCTCGAGCGCGGCCGCCACCGGCACGCCGACGGCGTCGAGCAGCGCGACGGCGAGCGCGGCGTTGGTGACGTTGAACCGGCCGGGCAGCCGCACGCGGGCGGGCCAGGTGCCGCCGGGGCCGGTGAGGGTGAACGCCGAGCCGCCGTCGGGGGCCGGCGCGACGCCGGTGGCGGTCCAGTCGGCCGGGGCGCCCTCGGCCGAGACGGTGACCGCGCGCCCGCCGAGCATCCCGGCCAGCCGGCGGCCGTGCCCGTCGTCGACGACGACGACCTCACGGGCGGCGCGGCCGTCGAACAGCAGCGCCTTCGCCTGGAAGTAGTCCTCGAGGTCGCGGTGGAAGTCGAGGTGGTCCTGGCTGAGGTTGGTGAACCCGGCGGCGGCGAACGGGACGCCGCCGACCCGGCCCTGCACCAGCGCGTGGCTGGAGACCTCCATGACCACGGTGTCGACGCCGGACTCGGCCATGGTGGCGAGCAGCGCGTGCAGCACGGGTGCCTCGGGCGTGGTGCGGACGCTGGGGAAGGCGGTCTCGGCGCCGCGGGCGCGGGTGCGGGTCTGCACGGTGCCGATCAGCCCGGTGCCGCGCCCGGCGGCGGCCAGGCCCGCCTCGACCAGGTACGCCGTCGTCGTCTTGCCGTTGGTGCCGGTGATGCCCACGACCGGCAGCCGGCGGGCCGGCTCGCCGTAGACGCGCGCGGCGACGTCGCCGAGCAGCGCGCGCGGCGCGTCGACGACGCACACCGGCAGGCCCGTGGCGACCGCCTGCTCGCGGCCGGTGGGGTCGGTGAGGACGGCGACCGCGCCGCGGTCGGCGGCGTCGGCGGCGAAGCGGGCGCCGTGCGTGCGGGCGCCGGGCAGCGCGGCGTAGAGGTCGCCGGGCCGCACCTCGGTCGTGGCCAGGGTCACGCCGCGCACCGGCGTGGCGGGGTCGCCCTGCACGGGGTCGCCGACGAGGTCGCGCAGCGCGCTGAGAGCGAGCGGGCGGGTCCCCGCTGGCCGGGGCACCGACCCGGTTCCGGTCGGGCTCACGTCTGGCCAATCTACCGTCGGCACCCGCCCGCCCCGCGCACCCGCAGGGGCTCGGCGCTGCGCGACTAGTCGCCCGCGGGGCCGCCGGTCGCGGCCTCGGCGAGGTCCTCGCCGGTGAGCGCGAAGTCCGGGCGCGGCGTCCCCGACGGCACCACGCCGCGCTCGGTGAGCACGTAGCGCATGACGTCGGCGAACACGGGCGCGGCGACCTGACCGCCCTCGGCGGAGCTGCTGGGCCGCTCGAGGTCGACGGCGACGACGTACTGCGGGTCGTCGGCGGGGGCGAACCCGACGAACGTCGTCACGTAGCCGCCGCCCGCGTAGCAGCCGCACTCGGGGTTGGCCCGCTGCGCCGTCCCGGTCTTGCCGGCCACCCGGTAGCCCTCGACCTCGCCCAGCGGCGCGGTGCCTCCCGGGCCGACGACGGCCTCGAGCATGTAGGCGAGGTCGTCGGCGGTGGCCTCGCTGACCACCCGGGTGGGCTCGGGCGCGTCCGGCGTCGACGTCGTCCCGTCCGGCGCGGTCACCGAGGCCACCACCCGCGGGGCGACGCGGACGCCGCCGTTGGCGATGGTCTGGAAGACCGAGGCCATCTGCAGCGTCGTCACCGACACGCCCTGGCCGATGGCGATGTTGGCCGCCCGGCTGGCCTCCCACTCGTCGGAGTCCGCGAGCAGGCCGCCGCTCTCGCCGGGCAGCTCGACGCCGGTCTCCTCCCCCACGCCGAAGGCGCGCAGGTAGCGCTCGAGCGTGGCGTCGCCGACCTCGCGGGCCAGCATGATCGTCCCGACGTTGCTGGACTTGGCGAGGATGCCGGTCACCGTCCAGTCGACCGGGGCGTGGTCGTGGGCGTCGGTGACGACGGCGTCGCCGGCCTGGATGTGGCCGTTGACGTTCAGCACGCGGTCCGGGGTGGCCTTGCCCTCCTCGATCGCGGCGGCCATGGTCACCGCCTTCATCACCGAGCCCGGCTCGAAGATGCTGGTCACCGCGGGGTTGCCCAGCAGCTCCGGGTCGGTGCTGCTCGCCTGGGCGGGGTCGTAGCCGGGGCAGGAGCCCATCGCGACCACCTGGCCGGTGTGCACGTCGAGCACCACGGCCGAGGCGCGGGTGGTCGCGCCGTCGGAGCAGGCCTCCGCCAGCCGCTGCTCGGTCGTGAACTGGACGTCCTGGTCGACGGTCAGCTCGACGGTGCTGCCGTCGGTGGCCGGCGTGGACTCGTCGATGCCCGAGGGGATCGGGTGGCCGCCGCTGCCGACCTCGACCCGCCGCATGCCGTCGGTGCCGCCGAGCTCGTCCTGGAACTGCAGCTCGATGCCGGCCAGGCCGTCGCCGTCGCGGCCGACGAAGCCGACGACCTGGCCGCCCACGGCCCCGGTCGGGTACAGCCGCACCGGGTCGTCCTCGAAGACGATCCCGGCCAGCCCCAGGGCGTCGATGGCGTCGACGGTCTCCGGCGAGACCTGGCGGGCGAGGACGACGTAGCGGCCGTCGCGGGTGAGCAGCTCGGTGAGCTCGGGCACCGGCACGTCGAGCAGGGCGGTGAGCGCCAGCGCGGTCCGCTCGGGGTCCTCCACCACGGTGGGGTCGGCGACGACGCGGGAGGCGTCGACGGTGTAGGCGAACGGCTGGCCGTTGCGGTCGACGATCGCGCCGCGCAGGGCGGAGATCGGGTACTCGGCGAGCCGGTCCTGCTCGGCGGCGTTGGCGTAGGCGGCGCCGTCGACGCCCTGCAGCAGCACCAGTTTGCCGGTGACGAACAGCAGCGGGACGACGACGAGCACCAGCCCCCACCGCAGCCGCTTGGCGCCCATGCGCAGCGGCCGGCCGACCCGGCGGCTGCCCGGGGCGCGCCGCGGCACGAACGCGCCGGAGCGGGGCAGCGGCTCGCGCGGGCCGCCAGGGCCGCCGGCGCGCGGGACGGGACGGGGCACCCCGCCGCGGGCGGCGGTGCGGGGCGGGGTGCGGCGGGCGGGCTCGGGGCCGCGGGCGGGCGGGGCCACGCTCAGCCCTCGTCCCCGGCGGCGGCGGGGTCCGGCGCCGGCTGCGGGGTGCCGCGCAGGGTGGCGCTGCCGTCGGCGCCGACCACCAGGTGCCCGGCCGCGCCGGCCGGCACCAGGCCCGCGGCGACGGCGGCCGCGGCCAGCTGCGCCGGCGTGCTGCCGGAGACGACCTGCTGCTCCAGCTCCTGCACCTCCTCGGCCTTCTCGGCGTTGGCGTTGCGCAGCTCGGTGGCCCGCAGCGAGTTGACCGCGATGGAGGTGTTGAGCACCAGCAGGCCGATGGTGGTGAGCACCAGCAGCGCGACGACCAGCAGGACGAACGGCGCCCGGCGCCGGGCCGCCGCGGAGCGGGTGCGGGACGCGCCGCCGGGCAGCAGGCGCAGCTCGGGGGGCGCGGTGCGGGACGCCGTCCGGGAGGTCCCCACCCGGGGCGCCGGGCCGGTGGCGCGGGTGCGGGCCGGCCGGGAGGGCAGGGCGCGCAGCGGGCGGCTGGGCAGGGCGCGGGCGACCCGCTCCCCCGGTGCCGAGGGCTGGGCGCGCGACGCGCGCGCGGCCGCACTCACGCCGGCCGCCGGATGCGCTCGGCCGCGCGGACGCGGGCGGACGCCGCGCGCGGGTTGGCGGCGACCTCGTCGTCGGTGGGGCCCTCGCCGCCGCGGGTGAGCAGCCGCAGCACCGGGCCGTACTCGGGCAGCGGGACCGGCAGCTCCGGCGGCGTGCGGTCGGTGGCACCGGCGGCGAGGGTCTGCTTCACGATGCGGTCCTCGAGCGAGTGGAAGGTGATGACGGCGACCCGCCCGCCCACGGCGAGCGCGTCCAGCGCCGCCGGCAGCGCCCGCTGCAGCGCGCCGAGCTCGTCGTTGACCTCGATCCGCAGCGCCTGGAAGGTCCGCTTCGCCGGGTTGCCGCCGGTGCGGCGGGTGGCGGCGGGGATGGAGTCGCGCACCAGGTGGGCCAGCCGCTCGGTGCGCGTGAACGGCTCGCGCGCCCGCTCGCGCACGATCGCGGCGGCGATGCGGGAGGCGAAGCGCTCCTCCCCGTACACCCGCAGCACCCGGGCGAGCTCGGCGGCGGGGTAGGTGTTGACGACGTCGGCGGCGGTGCGCGGCGCGCCGGGGTCCATCCGCATGTCCAGCGGCCCGTCGGCGGCGTAGCTGAACCCGCGGTCGGCGCGGTCGAGCTGCAGCGAGGAGACGCCGAGGTCGAACAGCACCGCCTGCACCTCGTCGATGCCGAGGCGCCCGAGCACGTCGGGCAGCTCGTCGAACACGGCGGGCACCAGGGTGACCCGGTCGGTGTGGCCGGCGGCGGCGATGCGGGCGGCCGCCTCGGCGCGGGCGTGCGGGTCGCGGTCCAGCCCGACCAGGCGCAGCCCGGGGTGGGCGTCGAGCAGGGCCAGCGAGTGCCCGGCCAGGCCCAGGGTGGCGTCGACCAGCACGGCGCCGTCGGCGGCGCAGGCCGGGCCGAGCAGGCCGGTGACGCGGTCGAGGAGGACCGGGACGTGCACGGCCGGTGCGCTCACGTCGTCCTCCTCGCGGGTCGGGCCCAGCGGGGGCGGCTGGGCGGGCGTCTCATGGTGACGCGGACGGCGCTCCGGCTGGGGGAGCCGACCGGGCGTGCCGCGGTGGAACGGCGTCCGGGAACCGCGAGGGACCGGGGAGGGGGCCGGGAAGGGGAGACCCCCGCCCCCGCGGTGCCGCCTGGCGCCGGGGAAGAGCGTCAGGAGGCGGTCGCGGGGAGCGGGGGTCGCCGGTTGCCGGTCCGACCGGCGGCGGGGAGCGCCGCCTGCGCACGGGGTCCGAGCCGCGGGGAAGACGGTTCGGGCCGCACCCGGTCGAGCCGCGGGGAAGTCGGCTCGCGGACGGGCGTGCGGGGGTCGGGGCGACCGGCGGGACGGGGGTCAGGACAGCGTGGGCATCCCCTCGCTCTCCATGGCGGCGAACGCCGCCTCCTGCTCCTCCACGTAGGCGTCCCACGTGGCCTGGTCCCAGATCTCGAAACGGGTGTCGACGCCGACGACGACCACGTCGCGGTCGAGGCCGGCGTACTGGCGGAGGTTCGCCGGGATGGTGATGCGGCCGGCCTTGTCCGGCTCGACCTCGACCATCGACCCGAAGCTCATGCGGGCGCGCATCCGGGCCTCGGCGGTGTCGGCGGGGGCCATGCTGGCGGCGGCGCGGCTCTGTTCGGCGACCCGCGCGATGGTCAGGCCGTAGACGCAGCGCTCCTGGCCCTTCTTGATCACCATGCCGTCGGCCACCTGGTCGCGGAACCGGACGGGGAGCGCGAGCCGGCCCTTCTCGTCGAGACGCAGGGCGAAGCTGCCGACGAACACCGGATCACCTCCCCCATGTGGTCCTCCTCGTGTCCTCTGCGGACCCGGGACGGGCCCTGGCTCCCCACCGCGCCACACACTAACCCACTACGCCCCACCAGACACCACTCGACACCATGTCGTGACCCGCCTCCCCCACCGGCTGGCGTGCAGGTCAGGGGCGCGGGGACGGCGGGGGGCGGCCGGGTGGGGTGCGGTGGGGGGACGGCCCACCCGGAGCGGTTCCGGCGGCGTCCCGGGTGGGGGGACGGGAGGGGTCCGGTGGGGGCGGTGCGCGAACACGTTGCGGACCGTCCCGGGCACGTACCGTGGGCCGGGTGACCGACACCATGCGTGCGGCGGACGGGACGGCGGGGCTGCCGGTCGACGTCGCGGCGGAGGGCGCGCGCATCGCGGCCAACGTGTCCCGCGTCGTCCAGGGCAAGCCCGACGTCGTCCGCCTGGCCCTCGTGGTGCTGCTCGCCGAGGGCCACCTGCTGGTGGAGGACGTGCCCGGCACCGGCAAGACGACGCTGGCCAAGGCGCTGGCCGGCTCGATCGACGCCAGCGTGCGCCGCATCCAGTTCACGCCCGACCTGCTGCCGAGCGACGTCACCGGCGTGGCCGTCTACGACCAGGAGACCCGGGCCTTCGAGTTCAAGCCCGGTGCGGTCTTCGCCAACGTCGTCGTCGCCGACGAGATCAACCGGGCCTCGCCGAAGACCCAGTCGGCGCTGCTGGAGTGCATGGAGGAGCGCCAGGTCACCGTCGACGGCGTCAGCTACGAGCTGGCCCGCCCGTTCCTGGTGATGGCCACCCAGAACCCGGTGGAGATGGAGGGCACCTACCCCCTCCCCGAGGCCCAGCGCGACCGGTTCACCGCGCGGGTGTCGATGGGCTACCCCGACCGCGAGGCCGAGGTCGCCATGCTCGACGACCGCGGCACCGCCGACCCCCTGGCCTCCCTGACGCCGGTGGCCGACGCCGGCACGGTCCGCGCGCTGGTGACGGCGGTGCAGTCGCTGCACGTCTCCGACGCGATCCGCCGCTACGTCGTCGCGCTGGTCGAGGCCACCCGCCGCTCCCCCGAGCTGCGGCTGGGCGCCTCGCCGCGGGCCGGGCTGCAGCTGCTGCGCACCGCGCGGGCGTGGGCGGCGCTGGCCGGCCGCGACCACGTGCTCCCCGACGACGTGCAGGCGATGGCCGTCCCGGTGCTCGCCCACCGGCTGCTGCTCACCGCCGACGCCGCGGCCGCCCGCCGCACCGCCGAGCAGGTCGTCACCGCCCTGCTGTCCACCGTGCCCGTCCTCCGCGGACGCTGACCGCCGTGGGTGGGCCGCTGCGCACGGCGCTGACCTCGCTCACCCTCCGCGGCCGCTGCCTGGTCGCCGCGGGGGCCACCCTGCTCGGCCTCGGCGCGCTGCTCGGCGAGCGGCCGCTGGTGCAGATCGCCGTCTTCGTGCTCGCGCTGCCGCTGCTGTCGGCGGTCGCCGTCGCCCGGCAGCGGTTCCGCGTCGGCGTCCGGCGCACCGTGTCGCCGTCGCGGGTGCCACGCGGCCAGGACGCCGAGGTGCTGCTCGAGGTCACCAACGCCGACCGGCGCACCGGGCGGCTGTGGCTGCTGTCCGAACAGCTGCCGCCCGAGCTCGGCCGCTCCCCCTCCTTCGTCGTCGAGCGGCTGCCCGCCGGCGCGACGGCCGGCATGCGCTACCGGGTGTCCGGCGCCCGCCGCGGCCGGTTCCGGCTCGGCCCGCTGCGGCTGCGCCTGGTCGACCCCTTCGGGCTGGTGCAGCGCACCACCAGCGGCACCGACGGCGCCCCCCTGGTGGTCGTGCCGCGGGTCCGGCCGCTGGGGCCCGGCGGGCCGGGCGGCGGGCACGGCGGCGGCGGCGAGGGCGCCCGCCGCTCGATCGCGGTGCACGGCGAGGACGACGTGAGCACCCGCGCGTACCGGCACGGCGACGACCTGCGGAAGGTGCACTGGCGGGCCACCGCCCGCACCGGCGAGCTGATGGTGCGGCTGGAGGAGCGGCCCTGGCGGGCCCAGGCGGCGCTGCTGCTCGACACCCGCCTGCGCGCCCACCTGCTCACCCGCGCCGCCGGCCCGGGACCGGCCGCCGGCGGCACCGTCCCGGGCCCCCCCGGCGACCCGGCGCCGCCGCAGGACAGCCTCGAGTGGCTGGTGGAGGCCGCGGCGAGCATCGGCACCACGCTGGCCCGGCGCGGCGCCGCGCTGCGCGTGGTCACCACCGCCGGCGAGCTCACCCCCACCGCCCCGGACGGCGGCCGCGCCGCCCCCGCCGCGCGGGCGGCCCTGGGGCCCGTCGAGCTGCTGGACCGGCTGGCCGCGCTCGCCCCCGGCCGCGGCACCGGCCTCGGTCCGGCGGCGGAGCTGCTGCACCGCGTGGCCGGCGAGGGCCCGGTCGTCGCGCTGCTCGGCGCCGTCGGCCCCGACGACCTGACCGAGCTGGTCGCCGCGCGCTCGGGCCCGTCCGCCGACGTCGCCGTGCTGCTGGACGTGGCCAGCTGGGCCGACCCCGGCGCCCGCAGCAAGCGGGGGCTGTCGGCGACGGCGCGCTCGGCGCTGACCGCCCAGCTGGAGCAGTCCGCGGCGCTGCTGCGCGGCGCCGGCTGGCAGGTCGTCGTCGCGGACTCCTCGCGCACCGTCGAGGCCGTGTGGGCCGACCTCGCCCCCGCCGCCGCGGGCGCCCGGCCCGGCGACGTCCTGGGGGTGCTCGCATGACCACCCTCGCGCCGCCGCCCCCGGTCCGGTCCGGCGGGCCGGTCCCGCCGCCGGTCCCCCCACCCCCGCCGGCCGCGCCCGTGCCTCCGGGCACGCTGCGCCGCGAGGGCGGCACGACGCTGGCCGCCGCGGTCGCCACCGCCCTGGGCAGCTGCGCCCTGGCACCGGTCTTCACCCGCCCGGCCTGGGTGCCGCCCGCGCTGGCGGCGATCGCGGTGGTCGCCCTCGGCGGGCTCGCGCTGCGCGCCGCCGGCCCGGCGCTGTGGGCCTGGGCCTCCGGCGGCCGGGCGCTGCCCGCCCGCGCCGGCGCCGCCGGCGTCCCGCTGGTGCCGCTGGGTCAGCTCGCCGCCCTGCTCTGCCTGATGACGGCGCTGTTCGCGCCCGGCGAGGCGATCGGGGGCTGGCTGCCCACCCCGGACTCCCTCGGCGACCTCGCCGTGGTGCTCACCGACGGGTCGGCCGAGGTCCGCGAGCAGTCCACGCCGGCGCTGCCGCTGACCGGCCTGCTCGCGCTCACCGTGCTGCTGGTCGGGATGGTCGCCGTCGTCGTCGACCTGATCGCCGTCGGCGGGCGGCAGCCGGCCCTCGCCGGGCTGGGGCTGCTGGTCCTGTTCTGCGTGCCGGTCAGCACGGTCACCGGCAGCATCGGGCTGACGGCGCTCGCGGCCCCGGCCGCCGGGCTGGCGCTGCTGCTGTGGGCCGACCAGGCGCGCCGGCTGGCGGCGCGGGCCGGGCGGCGGGGCGGCGCCGGCGGGCCCGCCGCGACCGGCACCGCCGTGCTGGCCCTGGCCGTCGCGCTGGTGGTCGGCAGCGTGGTGCCGACCCTGCCCGAGGGCCGGCTGGCGGCCGGCTTCGGTCCCGGGGGCGGCGGCGGGTCGACCGGCACCGCGCTCGACGCGGCCGCGGCGCTGCAGGGCCAGCTCACGCTGCCCGAGCCGATCGACCTGCTGCGGTTCGACGCCTCGGTCCTCGACCCCGGCTACCTGCGCGTGGTGACCCTCGACGTCTACAGCGCCGAGGACGGCTGGACGGTGGGCAACCTCGACGGCGAGACGTCGGTGGCGCAGCCCGGCGACCTCGCGCCGCTGCCCGGCCGCCGCGAGGGCCGGCGGGTCGAGGCCACGATCACCGCGGTCGGCCACGACGACCGGTTCCTGCCGGTGCCCACCTCTCCCCTGACGGTGGAGATCGACGACGCTGACGCCTGGCGGTTCGACCCGGCCACCGGCACCGTCTTCGGCCGCGACGTCACCACCGCGGGCCGCAGCTACCGGGTCACCGCGGTCGAGCCCAGCCCCACCGAGGACGACCTGCGCGCCTCCGGCGAGGTGCCGGCCGGCTCGCCGGTGCGCGAGCGCGACACCGCGCTGCCGCCGCTGGACCCCGCCGTCACCGACCTGGTCGCGGGCCTGACCGCGGGCGCGGCCACCCCCTACGACGCGGTGCGCGCCATCCAGGGCCACTTCTCCCGCGCGAACGGCTTCGTCTACAGCCTCTCGACCCGGCCGGGCACCAGCGGCGACGACCTCGCCGACTTCCTGCGGCTCAAGCAGGGCTACTGCGAGCAGTACGCCGGGGCGATGGCCGCCATGGTCCGGGCCGCGGGCATCCCCGCCCGGGTCGCGCTGGGCTACACCCCCGGCCGGGTGCAGCCCGGCGGCGGACGGCTGGTCACCAGCGACGACGCGCACGCCTGGGTCGAGGTGTACTTCGACGACCTGGGCTGGGTGCCGTTCGACCCGACCCCGATCGACAGCGAGCGCGCCGTCGACCTGCCGTGGGCGCCGCGGCCGGCCGACCAGGAGGTCCTCGAGCGCCCGCAGGACGTCCCGACCGCACCGACCGCGCCCCAGAGCGTCCCGACGCCCCAGCGGGACCGGGTCGACGGCGCCACGCCGCAGGGCACGACGACGGCCGCACAGACGTCGTCGGCGCGCCCGGTGCTGCTCGCCGCCGGCGTGCTGCTCGGGCTGGCCGCGCTGCTGGCCGCGCCCGCCGGCGCCCGGGCGCTGCAGCGCCGCCGCCGGGTGGCCGGCGGCAGCCCGGCCGCGCTGTGGGACGAGCTCGCCGCGACCGCGCGCGACCTCGGCCTGCCCTGGGACCCCGCGCAGACCCCGCGGCAGCAGGCGGCGGCGCTGAGCCGCACCCTCGACGGCGTCGCCGTCGCCGGGGGCGCGCACGGCGCCGGCGTCCCCGGCGCGGCCGACGCCATCGGGCAGCTGGCCCGCGCGGAGGAGGCGGCCAGCTACGGCCGTCCCGGCGCGCCCGCCGACCCGTCCCTGGGCGCCGCGCTGACCCGGGCGCGGCGGGGGCTGGCCGCGGCGGCGGCGCCCGGGGCCCGGCTCCGGGCCCTGCTGTGGCCGGCGTCGCTGGGTGACGCGCTCGGGGCGGCGGTCACCGCCCGCCTGCCCCGCCGGACCCCCGTCGCCTGAGCGGGACCCCGCGGGTCCCGGGCCGGCGGGGTCTACTGCCGGGTCGCCCAGACCGAGGCGCCGTGCCAGTCGATGGCCACGGCCGGCTCGTCCCCCACGACCCAGGCGTCGTGTCCCGGCGGCAGCGTCGTGACGTCACCGGGACCCGCGTCGAGCTCGGTGCCGTCCGCCATGACGACGTGGATGCGGCCGGAGAGGTGGTACTGCTGGTGCGGCGCCTCGCACAGGTCCGTGCCGGCGACCGGCCTGACGTGCTCGGACCACCGCCAGCCGGGCTGGACGGTGATCCTGCCGACCTCGACGTCGCCGGCCAGGCGCACCAGCTCCAGCCGCCAGTTGTCGCCCTGCCGCACCTCGTCGGGACGGTCGAAGGACACGTGCTCCAGGGGCTGTGTCTGCGTCATCGGGACTCCCCCTCCCGAGCGGCCCGTTCGTGGCGGTTCCAGTGTCCCCACCCGTCCCCGGACGGTCGACCCCCCAGGCCACCGTGCCGGGAACGGCGACGGCCGCCGTCCCGGGTGGGACGGCGGCCGTCGGCGGGGTCTCGCGGGCTACTGGTCGTAGCGGCGGCGGAAGCGCTCCTCGAGCCGGTTCTTCAGCGGCTGCCGGCGGGGGCGGCCGCCCCGGCCACGGCCGGCCTGCGCGCCGCGGGCACCGGCCGGGCCGGTCTCGACGGCGCCGGTGGCCGAGCGGTAGTTGAGGACGCCGAGCGCGGCACCGCCGAACATCACGAGGAAGCCGAGGACGCCCAGGGGCACGGACGGGACGACGGCGCCACCGACGAGGACGGCCAGGCCCACCACGACCAGCAGCGCACCGAGCTGCAGCTTCCGCCGGGCCTTGAGCCTGCGGTCGCCGGTGCGGACGGAGGAGGCGAACTTGGGATCGTCGTCGACGAGGGCGCGCTCGATCTGCTCCAGCAGTCGCTGCTCGTGCTCGGAGAGCGGCACCGAGACCTCCAGGTGGGCGGAGCCAGACACCACCGGGCCCGTACCCGGTGGTGACACCGAGGATACGAGCCGTCGGCGGGGTGCGAAAGGCGAGTGCGCGGCGACCCGCCGCACTGCCGTCGGGACCACCCCTCCGGGGGTCCGTGACGGGTCCCCCGGGCCCGCCTCAGCGCACCCGGCGGTCGCGGTCGCGGTGCAGCAGCGTGGCCGGCCGCACCGCGCCGGCGCCGAACCGGCGGGCCGCCCGGTCGGCGGCGAGCTCCGCGTCGCGGCGGCCGTGCTCGCGGGCGCCGAGCTCGAGTTGCCGGGGCGCCTCGCCGGACCGGACCAGCCGCTCGGCCCGCACGCCGACCAGCCGGATCCGCGCCCGGTCCAGCCCGAGCGCGTCGAACAGGGCCCGCGCGGTCTCGTACACCTCCTGCCCGACGTCGGTGGGGACGCCGAGGGTGCGGCTGCGGGTGAGGGTGGTGAAGTCGGCGAAGCGGACCTTGATGCTCACCGTGCGGGTCAGCCAGCCGCCCGCGCGCAGCCGGGCCGCCGTCCGCTCGGACAGCCGCAGCAGCTCCCGGTGGATCACGGCCGGGTCGTCGACGTCGGTGGGGAAGGTCTCCTCGTGCCCGGTCGAGCGCTCCGGCTCGTCGGGCACCACCCGGCGGGGGTCGCGGCCCCAGGCCAGCTCGTGCAGGTGGGCGCCGGCGGCGGGGCCCAGTGCCCGCTGCAGGGTGCGCGCCGGGACGTGCGCGAGGTCGCCGACGGTGCGCAGCCCCAGCCGCAGCAGCACCTGCTCGGTCTTCGCGCCCACGCCCCACAGCGCGCCGACCGGCAGCGGGTGCAGGAAGTCGATGACCTCGGCCGGGCGGACGACGAGCAGCCCGTCGGGCTTGGCGTGGGTGGAGGCGAGCTTGGCCACGAACTTGGTGCCGGCCACGCCGACGGAGCAGGTGATGCCCTGTTCGTCGAAGACGCGGGCGCGCAGGTACTCCCCGATCTCGGCGGCGTCGCCCAGCCGGCGCCCGGCCCCGCCCACGTCGAGGAAGGCCTCGTCCAGGCTCAGCGGCTCCACCAGCGGGGTCACCGACCGGAACAGCGCCATGACCGCCCGGGACACCTCGGCGTAGAGGCCCACGTCCCCCGGCAGCACGGTCGCCGCCGGGCACAGCCGCAGCGCCCGCGCCGTCGGCATGGCGGCGTGCACGCCGTACGCGCGGGCCTCGTAGGTGGCCGAGGTGACCACCCCGCGGTTGCCCGCGCCGCCCACGATGACCGGCGTGCCGGCGAGCTCGGGGTGCCGGCGCACCTCGACGCTGGCGAAGAACGCGTCCATGTCGACGTGCAGCACCGTGCACCCCTCGGCACGCCCGCCCGACGACCGCACGCGACCTCCCCGCTCGAACACGTGTTCGGAGACTAACGGTCCCCCGCCGGCGGCGGCGCGCCGTCCCCGGCGTGTCCGGGGAGCTCGTGACGACGCTGGTCGGCGCATGTGTGACCGGCGCACGGGCGAGGTAGGTGGGACACGACCGACCGTCGTCCGGCGGACGGTCCCGACCCGGATCCCGGAGGAGCCCGATGGCGCTCGACGACGACGACATGACCAGCACGGAGGGTCCGGCCGACAGCGGTGCCGGCGAGGGCACGCCCGGCCAGCACGACGGCGGCGCCGACGGCGGTGCCGACAGCGGCGCGGGCCACGGCCCGGCCGACGGCGGCGCGGTGGGCGGCGGCTCGGACGGCGGCGCGGACGGCGGCGCCGACGGTGGTGCGGACGGGGGCGCGGACGGCGGCGCGGACGGTGGTGCCGACGGCGGCGCCGGTCACGGCCCGGCCGACGGCGGTGCGGACGGCGGTGCCGACGGCGGCGCCGACGGTGGCGCGGACGGTTCGGCCTGAGCCAGGACCCGGCCGTCGCGGGGTCGGGCGGGGCTGACACCCGCCCGGCCCTGCGCCGGTGCACGCACCTCGACCCCGCGGTCTTCGCCGAGCGGTACTGGTCCCGCCGCCCGCTGCTCGCCCGCGCCGAGGACACCGGGGAGTCGTTCACCGACCTGCTGACGCTGACCGACGTCGACGAGCTGCTGTCGCGGCGCGGCCTGCGCACGCCGTTCCTGCGCATCGCCAAGGACGGCGCCGTCGTCGACGCCCAGCGGTTCACCACCTCCGGCGGCGCCGGCGCCGAGGTGGCCGACCAGGTCTCCTCCGACGCCGTGCTGCGGCTGTTCGCCGACGGCAGCACCGTGGTCCTGCAGGGCCTGCACCGGCTCTGGCCGCCGCTGATCGAGTTCGCCGACCAACTGGCCGCCGACCTGGGGCACCCGACGCAGGTCAACGCGTACGTGACGCCGCCGTCCTCGCGCGGGTTCAGCCCGCACTACGACGTCCACGACGTCTTCGTGCTGCAGGTGGCCGGCGAGAAGCGCTGGACCATCCACGAGCCGGTGCTCGAGGAGCCGCTGCGCACCCAGCCGTGGACCGACCGCCGGGCCGCCGTCGCCGCGGCCGCCGAGCGCGAGCCGGTGGTCGACGCCGTGCTGCGCCCGGGCGACACCCTCTACCTGCCGCGCGGCTACCTGCACTCGGCGGTCGCGCTCGGGCAGACCAGCGCGCACCTGACCATCGGCGTGCACTCGGTGACCCGGTGGGCCGCGGCCGAGTCGGCGCTGGACCTGGTGCGGGTGCTGGCCGCCGAGGACCGGGAGCTGCGCCGCGCCCTGCCGCTGGGCCTGGACCTGTCCGATCCGGCGTCGGTCCGCGACGACGTCGCCACGGTCGTGACCGCGCTGCAGGAGTGGCTGGGCCGGGTGGACCCCGGCGAGGTCGCCGAGCGGCTGCGCTCGCGGACCTGGTCGCAGGTGCGCCCCGAGCCGGTCGCGCCGCTGGCGCAGGCCACCGCGGCGGCCGCGCTCGGCCCGGACACCGTGCTGCGGCTGCGCCGCCGGCTGCGCTGCGCGCTCCGCGACGCCCCGGCCACCGCCGAGGGCGGGCGGGTCGCCCTGCTGGCCGGCCGCCGCCGGCTGGAGTTCCCCGCCTCCACCCGCGCCGCGCTCGAGGGCCTGCTGGCCGCCGGCGAGCTCAAGGTCGCCGACCTGGCGGGCCTGGACGCCGACGACCGGCTCACCCTCGCCCGCCGGCTGGTCACCGAGTCGATCGCGCTGGTCGCCGGCGCGGCGGTGCAGGGCGCGCACGGGGTCGACGGCGTCCCGGCCACCGCCCCCGAGCCGGGTCCGCACGGACCTGGCGCCCCGGCGCCGGACGCCGGCGGGGACGATGGGGAGCGTGCCGACGCCCTCGGGACCGGGTCGTGACCCCGTCGCCTCCTCCCGGGTGACCGCCACCGTCCCCGCCCGTGCCGGCCGGCTCGACGCCACCCGCTGCTCGGTCACGGCCCTGGTCCGGGGGGACTCCCCCGTGGCCACGGCCGGGCCGGCGCAGCGCTGGCTGCTCGTCGAGCAGCCGGGCCCGTGGGGCCGCGACGCGCTGACCGGCTCCCGCATCGACCCGGCGGTGACCGCCCGGCTGGCCGCGCGCGCCCGCGCCGAGGGCGTGCGGGTGCTGCTGGTCCGCCGGCCCGGCGACCGGGCCGCGGACTCCGGGCGCCGCTGGGCCTACGCCGACGGCCGCCCGGGCCGCGAGGGCCTGTGGTGGTCGACCCGCGACGACGACGCCGAGCTGGTCGGGGCCCCCTGGGACGGCTCGGTCGGCGAGCGCGCCGACCGGCCGGCGTACCTGGTGTGCACGCACGGGCAGCACGACGCCTGCTGCGCGCTGCGCGGCCGGCCGCTGGCCGCGGCGATGCCCGCGCCCGCCGACGTCTGGGAGTGCAGCCACCTCGGCGGCTGCCGGTTCGCCTCCAACGTGCTGGTGCTGCCGCACGGGTTCGCCTACGGGCAGGTGCCCGGCGACGGCGCCGACCTCGTGGCCGCGCACGCGCGCGGCGAGGTGGCGCTGCCGTGGCTGCGCGGGCGGGCCGGGCTGCCGGGGCCGGTGCAGGCCGCCCAGCAGGCCGCCCGCGAGCGGCTGGGGCTGCTCGGGGTCGACGACCTGCCGGTGCGCGGCTCCCGGCGGCTGGCCGCCACCGCGGCCGAGGACGCCGGCGGCGTCGAGCGGTTCGAGGTGGTGCTCGGCGGCACGGACGGCGACGTCGTGGTGCGGGTGGAGAGCCGCCCGGCGGACGAGGCCGCGCAGCTGACCTGCCGGGCGGTGCACGCGGCACACCCGCGCACGTGGACGGCGCTGTCGGTGTCCCCGGTCCGCTGAGCCGCCCCCGTCGGTCAGGTGAGCGCCCGGCCCCGGGCGAGCAGCAGCGGGATCGCGACCTCGGCGTCGGTGAGCGACCCGTGGTAGGCGGCCAGCCGGCTGGGCCCCGGCTCGGCGGCCGACGCGGTGACCGCCCACGGGCCGCGGGCGAGCGCGACGACGTCGCCGATGCGGGCGGCCATCCCCTCGCCGACGGCGCCGAACACCCCGCTGGCGACGGCCTCCTCGCGCCCGGCCACCCAGGCCCGGTCGCCGAGCACGCCGCGCCAGGCGTCGAGGACGTCGGCGGCCGCGCCGGGGACGGTGTGCACGTAGCGGGCGCGGGGCTCCCCGGCCAGCAGCGCGACGCCGTCGAGCAGGGCGGGCTCGTCGTCGACGTCGACGCGGGTGCCGGCGGGGACGTCGAGCATGCCGTGGTCGGCGGTGACCAGCAGGGCGGCGTCGTCGGGCAGGCCGGCGACCACCTGCTCGACCACCCGGTCGACCAGCGTGAGCTGCACCCGCCAGCTGTCGGAGTCCACCCCGCGCACGTGGCCGGTGAGGTCGAGCTCGGGGGTGTAGCCGTAGACCAGCCCGGTGGGGGTGGCGGCCAGCGACTGCAGCAGCACCGCGGCGAGGTCGCCGGCGCTGACCGTGCCCGCGTACGCCGCGCCCCGGTACACGGCGGTGGTCAGGCCGGAGCCGGCGTAGGCGTAGGGGGCGACGGCGGTGACCGGCAGGCCGGCGGCCGCGGCCTGCTCGAACACCGTGGGGCGGGGCTGCCAGTCGCGGGGGTCGGGGTCGTCGGCCCACTGGACGTGGTTGAGCAGCCGGTCCTCGCCCGGGACGGCGGTGACGAAGCCGAGGACGCCGTGCCCTCCCGGGGGGACGCCGGTGCCGAGCGTGGCGAGGCTGACCGGGGTGGTGCTCGGGCACGGGGCGGCGAGGTCGCCGGCGGGCGTGGCCAGCGCGGCGAGGGCCGGGGCGAGGTGCGCGTGCGCGCGCAGCAGGTGCGCGCCGAGGCCGTCGACGAGCAGGACGGCGACCCGGCGGGCACCGGCCAGCGCCGCGGTGAGGCCGAGCGGGTCGGCGGGCAGACCGCCGCGGTCGACGCCGACCCCGAGGGCGGCGGCCGCGCCGGGCAGGACGTCGGCGAGGCTGGCCGCGCCGTAGGCGGGGCGGACGAGGTCCGGCGGCAGCGCCGTCACGGGCGCGCGGCCAGGACGTGCAGGCCGGCGGCGACGTCGCGGTAGGGCGAGGTGCCGGCCAGCGCGAGCTCGAGGCGGCGGACGGCCTCGGGGTCGGCGCCGGAGCTCGCGTCGAGCAGGTCGGCGACGACGGCGACGCCGCGCCACTCCTCCGGCTCGAGCCCGGCGTTCCGCAGCAGCGCGAGGAGGTCCTCGGAGCCGAAGCGGCGGCGGGCGGGGCGGGTGCGGCCGGGGGCGGGGTCCCGGTCCTCGAGCAGGGCCAGCGCCTCCTTGGGGTGGCCGCCCAGCGCGCGGGCGAGGACGGCGCCGGCCCGGTTGGCGGTCGCCACGCTCACCCGGCCGCCGGGGCGCAGCGCGCGGGTGATCTCGCCGAGGGTGGTGGCGGGGTCGTCGACCACCTCGAGGACGGCGTGGCACAGCGCGAGGTCGTAGCCGCCGTCGGCGAGAGGCAGCTCGTGCAGCAGGTCGCCGTCACCCTGCAGGCCGCGGACCCGGTCGCCGACCCCGGCGGTCTGCGCCCGCCGCTCGAGGGTGGCCAGCGCGTCGGCGCTGGGGTCGACGACGGTGACCTCGTGGCCGCGGCGGGCCAGCGGGACGGCGAAGACGCCGCTGCCGCCGCCGACGTCGAGGACCCGCAGCGGGGAGCCCGCGCCGGCCAGCGGGTCGAGCGCGGCCCAGACCGCGGCGGTCCGGACGGGCAGCTGCTCGCCGGTGGACGGGGCGGGGGCGGTCACCCGTCCGACCCTAGTGGCGGGGGCCTGCCCGCACCGGCCCGCGGCCGGGTCAGGCGGAGACCGCGTCGGCGGCCCGCTCCAGGTCGGCGACGACGATCTTCCGCATCGTGAACATCTGCTCGACGGCACGCCGCCGCCGGTCGGGGTCGGGATCGGCCTGCAGCTCCAGCAGCCGGACGGGCACGACCTGCCAGGAGACGCCGAAGCGGTCCTTGAGCCAGCCGCAGGGGGCCTCCTCGCCGCCGTCGGTGAGCCGGTCCCAGAAGTGGTCGACCTCGGCCTGGTCGGCGCACAGCACCTGGAAGGAGATCGCCTCGCTGAACCGCCAGTCCTGCGGGCCGCCGTTGAGGCCGACGTACTCGGTGTCGCCGAGCCGCCAGCTGACGGTGAGGACCTGCCCCTCCCGCGCCGGGTCCTCGGCGCCGTAGCGGACGGTGCCGAGGACCTCGGCGTCCGGCCAGATCGACGTGTAGAACCGCGCGGCCTCCTCGGCCTCGGTGTCGAACCACAGGCACGGGATCTGCTTCGGCATGGCTGCCCTCCTCCGCGGCGCCGGCCGGGACGCCGGCGCTCGGGAGGACAGACGCCACCGGCGCCCCGGACTCATCGCTGCGCGGAGCCGCGGCGGGCCGCGGGAGGTGCTAGTGGCCCGAGCTGCCCGGGCTGGAGTGCCAGAGCTTGCGCGGGGCGGCTGCCGCAGCCCGGCGGGCGGCGGTCGCGGCGTCGTCGCCGGCGGGCTTGACGTCGGCGTACGGCGACATCCGGAAGCCGGTCGGGTGCACGAGCACCGGCTTGACCACCACCGGCCGCGAGCCGTGCGACGCCGCCGCCCCGGCGATGGCCTGGTCGGTGTACTCCCCCGGCGCGGCCATGTGCTCGGCCACCGCGGCCAGGCCGCCGGTCTCCCACGCCTCGTACAGCGCGGGCAGCTCCCAGGCGCCGGTGGCCCGGATCGACACCCCGCGCGGGCCGGTGCGCCGCAGCACCCCGCGGATCACCAGCAGCCACGAGTGGAACACCGTCGCCGCGTAGGGGCCCTGCACGTCCTCGAAGAAGGTCGAGTCGGTGCAGCCGGTGCCGTCGTCGAGGGTCACGAACACCACCCGGCGCCCCGACCGGATCGGCGGGGTCTGGGTGGCCACCTTGACCCCGGCCACCAGCACCTCGGCGTGGCTGCGGGCGCCGAGCAGCTCCCCCGCCGGCACCGCCCCGATCGCCGAGAGGAACGGCCGGTAGAAGTCGACGACGTGCCGGCTGGCGTCCAGCCCGAGCACCTCCAGCTCGGCGCGGACCAGCTCGGCGTCGGTGAACTCCGGCAGCCCGCTGCCCTCCGCCCAGCCCGGCCCGGTCTCCTCGGGGGCGCCGTCCTCCTCCGGGACCTCCAGGCCGAGCAGGTCCAGGCTGAGCTGCCCCACCGCCCCGGCCCTCGCCCCGCTGCGGCTCCACCGGTCCAGCTCGCTGATCTGCAGCAGCAGGTCCCGCCGGGTCACCGACCGGCGCGAGCGGGTGGGCCGGCCGGCCTCACGGTCGCGCACGCCGAACCCGTACAGCGAGTCGAAGCCGCCGGCGAGCACCAGCCGCTCGACCACCGGCCGGGACACCGCGGCCCGCGACCAGAAGTCCGTCAGCGACCGGTAGGGCTGCCCGGCGACGATCCGCGCCACCTCGTCCTCGCCGATGCCCTTGACGTCGGTGAGCGACAGCCGGATCCCGTAGGCCGACGGGTCGGGCATCGCCGCAGGCATCCACTCCGGCCGCCGCCAGTCCTCCCGCCGGTCCTCCGGCGCCAGCCGCTCCACCCGGTAGGTGCCGGTCGAGGCGTTGACGTCCAGGCCCAGCACCCGGATCCCGAAGTTGCGGGCGTCGTCGAGGATCAGCCGCTTCGGGTACATGCCCGGGTCGTGGGTGAGCACCCCGGCGAGGAACGCCGCCGGGTGGTGGGTCTTCAGCCACGCCGACTGGTAGGTGGGCAGCGCGAACGCGGCCGCGTGCGCCTTGCAGAACCCGAACGAGCCGAAGGCGACCAGCACCTCCCACACCTCCTCCACCACGTCGACCGGGTAGCGCCGCAGCGCCTCCGGCACGAACCAGGCCCGCACCTCCGGGTGCAGCTCCTTGTCGCCGAGCGCGCGGCGCGCCTCGTCGGCCTGGGCGAGGTCGCAGCCGGTCATCTGCGCCACGATCTGCAGCACCTGCTCGTGGAAGACGACGACGCCGGCGGTCTCCCGCAGGAACGGCGCGAGGTCCTCGTGCGGGTAGACCGGGTCCTGCCAGCCGTTCCGGGCCAGCAGGAACGGCGTCACCATGTCGCTCTTCACCGGCCCGGGCCGGAACAGCGAGATGTCGATGACGATGTCCTCGAACGTCTCCGGCCCGAACTTGCCGACCAGCTCGCGCTGCCCCGGCGACTCGATCTGGAACATGCCGAGGGTCCGGGTGCTGCGGATGAGCTCGAACGTCGTCGGGTCGTCGCGCGGGACGGCGTCGACGTCGACGGCGGTGCCGTCGACCCGGGCCACCTCGTCGAGGGCGTGCGCGATCGCCGACTGCATCCGGATGCCGAGCAGGTCGAGCTTGAGCAGCCCGAGCTCCTCGACGTCGTCCTTGTCGAACTGGCTCATCGGGTAGCCGAGGTAGCTGCTCTCCACCGGCGTGCGGTCGAGCAGCGTGGCGTCGGACAGCAGCACGCCGCACGGGTGCAGCGCGATGTGCCGGGGCAGGCCGTCGAGCCGGGCGACCAGGTCGAACAGCAGGTCGAGGTCGCCGGTGCCGCCACCGCGCCGCGAGCCCATCCGGCTGGCCCGCAGCTCCGGCAGGTCGCGCAGCGCGGCGTGCACCTGGTTGGCCCGGACGTGCGGGAAGGCCTTGGCGACGGCGTCGATCTCGGCCGGCGGCAGCCCGAGCGCGGCGCCGACGTCGCGGATGGCGTGCCGCACCCGGTAGGTGTCCATCATCGAGATGCAGCTGACCCGGTGGGCGCCGAAGCGGGCGATGACCGCGTCGTAGACCTCCATCCGCCGGGCGGACTCCACGTCGATGTCGACGTCGGGCAGCTGGTGGCGCAGCGGGGACAGGAACCGCTCCATCAGCAGGCCGTACCGGATCGGGTCGACGTCGGAGATGCCGAGCAGGTAGGTCACCAGGCTGCCCGCGCCCGACCCGCGCGCGGCCGCCCGGACCCGCAGGCCCTTGATGAGGTCGACCACGTCGGCGACGGTGAGGAAGTAGGAGGGGTAGCCGAGGGAGTCGATGACGGCCAGCTCCTCCTCGAGCCGCCGGGTCACCCTCTCCGTGCGGGCCATCCCGCGCCGGCCGAGCCCCGCCTCGCAGCGGGCGCGCAGCACCTCGGAGGGGTCCGTCCCCCGCTCCCCGGGCGCGGTGACGACGTCGAGCTCGGGATAGCGCACGGTGCCGATGCCCAGGTCCTCGCGGACGTCGACGGCGCACTGCTCGGCCAGCCGGGCGGTGCGCTCGGTCAGCCGCAGCGCGGCGTCGCGGTCGGGGCCGGCGAGCTCCGCGGCGACCTCGGCCATCTCCTTGCCCGACTTGAGGTGACCCTCGGCGGTGCGCCGGTCGACGTGCCGCGCGTCGAGGGCGACCAGCCTGCGGGAGGCGTCGAGGACGTCGGCGGTGGGCGCGTCGAGGGCGTCGACGTAGCGGACGGCGTTGGTGAGCACCGCCGGCACGCCCTCCTCCTCGGCGAAGCGCAGCAGCCGCTGGGCGCGGGAGCGGTCGCCCCGGCCGCGGTGGTGCACCACCTCCAGCACCAGCGAGCCCGGGCCGAACACCGACCGCCAGGCGGCCAGCCGCGCGGAGGCGACGTCGGCCCGCCCGGCCGCGAGCGCCCGGCCCACCGGTGAGTCCGGCCCCAGCACCGCGACCAGCCCGGGCGCGTGCTCGGCGGCCAGCGCGAGTGAGGCCACCGGCTCGCCGCGGGTGCCGCGCAGGTGCGTGGCGCTGGTCAGCCGGCACAGCGACCGCCACCCGGCGCCGTCGCGGGCGAGGAAGGTGACCCGCGGCAGCCGCGGGTCGACACTCGCCCCTCCCCGCACGGGGCTGCGCCGCGCCGGCGCCGGCCGCGCGGGGGCGTGCCCGGTGCGGCGCAGGGAGAACTCGTCCTCGCCCAGCACGTGCGCCCGCGCCGGCGGCACGGTCGTGTCCACCGCCGGCGCGACCGCGAGGTCGACGCCGAACAGCGGCCGCAGCCCGGCCGACCGGCAGGCCAGCGCGAACTTGACCGCGCCGTAGAGCCCGTCGCGGTCGGTCAGCGCCAGCGCCGTCATGCCGTGCTCGGCGGCGCGTGCGACCAGGTCGGCCGGGTGGTTGGCCCCGTACCGCAGGGAGTAGCCGGAGGCGACGTGCAGGTGGACGAAGGGGTCCCCGCTCACCGCCCGCGGGCGGGACGGTGGGCGGTGCCGCCGACCACGCGCGGCCGGGGCGCCGGCTCGGGCGTGGTGGCCAGCAGCTCCTCGACCACGGCGAGGAAGGTCCCGGCGTCGCGGACCAGGTCGTCGGCCTCGCGCTCGGTGACCGCGCGGGACAGCCCGGCCTCGGCCGCGGCGCGCTTGGCCGCGCCGGCGGCGAAGAAGGTGGCCCACTCCCCCAGCTCGGGGGCGACCTGCTCGAGCAGCACCCAGGCGCTGCGCGGCCGGCGGCGGCCGCTCTCCGGCCGGGTGCGGGCGGCCAGCACCCCCGCGGGGGGGGGGGGGGGCGCCCCCGGCGGCGGGGGGGGGGGGGGGGCCCCCCCCCCCCGCGCCGAGCGACCCGGTCAGCGCGCCGGTCGACAGCCCCTGCAGCGTGCGCGCGGCCAGCAGCCAGCCCACGCCGTCGGCGGCGAGGAAGACCGCCATCGCGACCGCCTG